>CAZRAA010000032.1:0-25226 GCA_964597975.1 uncultured Thermoleophilaceae bacterium
GCGGCCCGCAGCGAGGACGCTGTGACAGAAGCTCAGGATGTTGCAACCAGCTCCGTTGAGGAGCACCCACGGTTCGTCGATCCGCAGACGGGCGAGACTTTTCCGACGCAGTTGCCGCCGGAGAAGCGCCCTGCTGAGCCGACGATTCACCTTGACGAGTTCGGGAACCGGATTCCGCCGAACGCGCCAGGCTACGAGCACGCCGGCCCATACGACTTCCACAGCCACACGGTTCGCGATCACGGCGCCCAGCGCAGCGCGATCGAGTTCATTGACGTGCACAAGGCGTTCGGTCGCAACAAGGTGCTCAACGGCCTGAACCTGCAGATTCCCGAGGGCCAGATCTCGATGATCCTCGGCCCGTCGGGCACAGGTAAGTCGGTCTGCATCAAGCACATGGTCGGGCTTCTCTATCCCGACCAGGGCGACGTGCTCGTGCACGGCGAGTCGGTGCCCAACATGGCCGATGATCGCCTCTTCGAAGTGCGAAAGAAGTTCGGCGTTCTCTTCCAGGACGGCGCACTCTTTGGTTCGATGAACCTCTTCGACAACGTCGCCTTCCCGCTGCGCCAGCACACAGACAAGTCTGAGGCCGATGTTGCGGAGATCGTCAACAAGCGGCTCTGGGAAGTCGGCTTGGGCAACGACGGCGACAAGATGCCAAACGAACTCTCCGGCGGCATGAGGAAGCGCGCGGGGTTTGCGCGCGCGCTCGTGCTCGATCCGGACATCGTGCTCTTCGATGAGCCCGACTCCGGTCTGGACCCGGTCCGTACGGCGCTGCTGTGCGAGTTGATTCGTGAGATCCACGACGAGAACGGCGGCTCGTACGTCGTGATCACCCACGACATCCTCTCGGCGCGCCGTGTTGCTGAGCACATCGCCCTGTTGTGGAAGGGCAAGATCGTCGACGCCGGTCCGGCTCAGGACCTCTTTGATTCCGAGAACCCCTTCGTCAGGCAGTTTCTCACTGGAGATGCTGTCGGCCCGCTGGGCATGGAGTGACGCGCACGCCGTGAGCCCGAAATCCCCCGAAATCCGGCGAGCATCGACGCTCGCTTTTCGCGCCTCCTCGTCGGGGCGCTTGGCGCGTCTGAGGGCGGGTGACTCCCGGTGGTGACGCGTACCCAGAGGCAGATCGCCATCGGGGCGATCGTGTTCGCGGTGTTGCTGATCCTCTGGCTTGTGATGCGCGGCGGCGGATACAAGGTCAACGCGATCTTTGAGACCGGCGGGCAACTGGTCAAGGGCGCAAACGTGACCGTCGGCGGCAAGGCGATCGGCAAGGTCGAGTCGATCTCCTTGACCGACAACAACTTGGCCAAGGTCACGTTGAAGATCAACGATGACTCGCTCAACCCACTGCACCGCGGGACCACGGCGACGATTCGACAGTTCTCGTTGTCCGGTGTCGCCAACCGTTTCGTTGCGCTCCAGCCCGGACCCAACAACGCGAAGAAGATCCCGAACAACGGGATCATCCCGCTCGACGACACCGAGTCGCCGGTCGACCTCGACCAGCTCTTCAACAGCTTCACACCAAAGGTGACCGAGGGTCTCCAGGGCTTCATCCGCGGAAGCGCGGCGCAGTACGCCGACGATCCCTCGACGCCGCTCAACGAGACGACATACGGCAACATGGCGCTGCGCTACATCGCGCCGTTCTTTGATGCCGGCGCTCGCCTCGCGCATTCCGTCGCCAAGGACGATGAGACGCTTGCGGACTTCCTGCTGGTCTCCGACCGAGCTTCGACGACGCTCGCCGAGCAGCAAGAGCAGATCAAGGCGATGTTCACGAATCTGACGACCTTCACCCGCGCGGTGGCCTCCGAGTCGGACCAGCTCGACCGCGCGCTCGCGATTCTGCCGCAGACGTTGCAGCAGGGAACGATCGCGTTCCGCCAGCTTCGCCCAACCTTTGCCGCGCTGAAGGAACTCTCAGCCAAGTCGGATCCGATCGGCGAGAACGGGGGGGACGGCCTTGCGCCGCTCTTCCGCGCGCTGCGTCCGCTGGTCGAGAACTCTGAGCCGACGCTTTCCTATCTGCGCAAGATGGTCCGCCAGGGCGGCAAGAACAACGACTTGACCGATCTCTTTGCCGGCCAGCCCTCGCTGACCAAGAAGGCCAAGACGGCATTCCCGAACTCGACGTCTGCGATGCAGACCGGTCAGATCGTGCTGCAGTTCCTGCGGCCGTACACCCCAGAGCTGACCGCGTGGTTCTCCCGCTTTGGCCAGATCGCGGCGAACTACGACGCCAACGGGCACTACGTGCGCGTCTCGACCGTGACGGCGCCGTTCAACCTCAACGGCGGCAACTTGACGCCGAACAACGACACGTCGCTCTCCCAGTTCGGTCAGACCGGCACCGACCGTTGCCCAGGTTCGGCGACGCAGCCGGGCACCGACGCGTCGAACCCGTTCACTGCCGGCGGCACGCTCGACTGCAACCCCTCACTTCAGATCCCCGGACCGTGACCTGATGCGCGCGATCGACACCACACGCAAGCTTGGGGCAGCCGCGGATCCGCGAAAGCTCTCGCGGCGCACGCGACGCCTGACAGTGCTGGCAGTCGTGAGCGTCGCGGCGGTGCTGATTGTGATCTCGTCGGTGGGCGCCGGCGGCGGGGATGACTACCGCGTGCGCGCTGTGTTCATCAACTCCGCTGGAATCACGCAGGGCGCCGACGTGCGCGTGGCCGGAGCGAACGTCGGCTCGATCGACGGGATCTATGCCGGCAAGAACGGTCTGGCTTCAGTGGTGCTGGTGATCAAGGATCCCGCCTACCAGAAGTTCTACAAAGACGCCAAGTGCCGCATTCGCCTGCAGTCGCTGATCGGTGAGAAGTTCGTCGACTGCGACCCCGGCACGCCGAGCAAGGGCGAACTGCCGGCAGACCCGGCAGACAGCGACCGAGTGATTCTGGCCAGTGACCGCACCGCTTCGCCGGTTGACCCGGACGAGCTGCTCAACGCGATGCGCGAGCCGCAGCGCGAGCGCTTCCGCGTGATCATCAACGAGCTTGGCGTCACGCTGACCGGTCGCGGGCAGGACCTCCAGGACATTCTGGATCGCTTCAACCCGACCTTCTTGAACGTCAACAAGGTGCTGAAGATTCTCGCCAAGGAGAACAAGCAGCTTGTGAAAATGGCCGACAACGGTGACAAGTCGCTGATTCAGCTGGCCAAGGCGCGTAAGAACATCGTTGGGCTGATGAAGAACGCCGACCAGGCGGCGCGCGCGACGAACGTCAAACAGGCTGAGCTTGCCGAGACGATGCGCAGACTGCCGGCGTTCCTGCGCGAGCTGGAAGCAACTGCGCCGGTGCTTGAGGACTTCGCCAACCAGGCGGCGCCGGTGGCCGCTTCTGCGCGCGCAGCCTCCGCTGACCTCTCAACCTTTGTGTCGGGCACGAAGAAGTTCGTCGACGCGGCGAACCCGGCTCTGACGCGATTTGGCGACACGGCTGATGTCTTCCGCGCGCAGATTCCGGCTTTGCAGCCTGTGGCTAACACTTTGAAGCAGATCGGTGACAACCGCACTTCAGTCCAGAACATTCGCAAGCTGCTCAAGAGCTTCGACAGCCAGAGCGGCTACGCGAACCTTGCCGCAATGGCGATTGGCCTTGCGGGAGCTGGCAACGGCACTAACGCGTTCGGACATTTCATGCGCTCGACTTTGATTCTGGCAAGTGGTGGCTGCGCCTCGAGCAGTGGCCGTCGATCGAATGATTGCGCTGCCGACTGGCTTGCGGAGGGCAAGAACTCCGAGCCCAGCAAACCTGGATCTATCCAATCGACCGGTGCGAGTACCAGCAGTTTCGACGCTGACGGCGCTGCTCTCGACTACCTACTTGGAGGCAACTAGATGCGCCGCCAAGGGATAGCTGACAACCCAGTCCTGGTTGGAGCAGGGGCAATCCTTGTGATCCTGGTGATGGTTCTCCTGAGCTACAACGCCAATTCCGGCCTGCCGTTCGTTCCGACTTACAACATCACGGCGGATCTTCCCAATGGTGCTGCGCTGGTCAAGGGCAATGAAGTTCGGATCGGCGGAGCTCGCGTGGGCACCGTGACCACGATTACGGCAGAGAACACCGAGGATGTTTACTACGCCAAGGTCTCCTTGAAGCTCGACAAGAACATCGGGCCGATTCCGGAAAACTCCACCATTGAGGTGCGTCCGAAGTCGACGATCGGCCTCAAGTACGTTGAGCTCACTCTCGGTGATGGAGACAAAACGATCCCGAACGGTGGCAATTTGCCGCTCTCACAAGCGACGACCGCGGTTGAGTTTGAGGACTTGCTCAATACCTTCGATGAACGCGTGCGCGAGGGCAACAAGCGGTCGCTCCAGGAGTTCGGCAACGCGTTCGCTGGCCGCGGCGCCGACCTCAATACCGCGTTCGGCACGATCGGCCCGCTGTTCAAGAACCTAGAGCCGGTGGCGCGAATTGTGGCGGACCCGGACACGCAACTCTCGCGGTTCATTCGTGTGATTGCGCGCGTCGCGACGGACTACGCCGCAAGTGGCGAAGCCGGCTACGAAGTGTGGGTCAACGCCGACCGGACATTCGCCGCCTTCGCCGCTGCCTCGAGTGGGATCCAGCAGAGTCTCGAAGAGTCTCCTTCGACGCTCGCGGTCCTGACCGAGAATTTCCCGGCAGAGCGGCGCTACTTCCGCCAGCTGACCGATACCGTCGAGCGGTTCCAGCCCGGCGCGCCGTACCTGCCAACCGTCGCGGCAAACTTCGCCGAAATTACGGAAAACGGCCCGAGTGCTTTCAACAAGCTCTACCGCATGGCGCCCGAGTTCGACAAAACGCTGACCCAGCTCGGTCAGTTCGCGGCAGACGCTCAGGTGCGACTCGGACTCAACGCGCTGAAGAACTTCGTCGTCACGATCAACAAACCGCTGCAGTACATCACGCCGGCGCAGACGAAGTGCAATTACTTCGGACTGTTCGCCCGCAATCTAGCGTCGGTAGTCAGTTCCCGCGACAGCGGCACGTCATTCTTGCGCTTTGGCGCAGTTGCGGGGTGGCCCAACATTCCACCTCACACGGGTGCCGAGAGCGGACCCGGGAACAATCTCCCGTCCAACGCGCAGGACAGCTACAGCGCCAATGGACAGCTCGTCGGAAATGTGTGGAACTACTTCAACAGCAACCCGTACCCGACAACTGGCCAGAACGGAATCTGTGGCGCCGGAAACGAGGTCACGCTTGGCCGGAAGCGCGATGAGGGCTACCAAATGCCCAAGATCACGCGCACCACACAGCCCAACGATATTCAGTCCGGGATGACGACGCAGGACACCGAAGCAATCGGGTCTGAGCAGGTGAAGACAAGATGACGATGCACCACGGACAACCCGAGGGCGCGTCCCTGCGCAAGGCCGGTGTGATCGGAATCATCGTGATCTCGATTCTCGTGTATTTCGCGTTCACTAAATCGATCCCGTTCACTCATGGGTATCGGGTGAACGCCTACTTCACAAACGCCGCGAACATTCAACCCAAAGCCCAGGTTCGCATTGCCGGCGTCAAAGTTGGAACCGTCGAGAAAGTGGAGCGCGGCAACGGCTCCACCACAAAGGTCGTGATGGAGCTCGACAAGAAGGCGTTGCCCGTCCGGCAGGACGCGAGCGCTCGCATCCGTTTCCGGATCTTCTTGGAAGGCAACCCGTTCGTAGACCTCCAGCCGGGCACGCCCGGCTCGCCGGAGATCAAGTCAGGCGGCGATATCCCTGTGGCGCAGACCGCTGGCCCGGTCCAGCTCGACCAGGTCTTGAGCGCTGTCAACAGCGACGCTCGAAAGGGCCTCGAACTGATCTTCACCGAGATTGGCAACTCACTCAACACCGTGGGCACTCCAGAGGAGAACGCCACCCAGGAGCCGGATGTCCGCAAACTCACCGGCGCCGAAGCCCTCAACAAAGCGTTCCGCTATGGACCCGACGGCTTCCGTGGTGGCGCTCGGGTGTTCGATGCGCTTATCGGCTACGGCAAGGACGATCAGCTGACGATTCTGCGTGGAATTCGTGACTTCAACACTGCGGTAAACGATCGCGAAACCCAGCTCGTGCCGCTGATCGCGGACTTTGGGACGACAATCGGCGCGTTTGCGAGTAACGAAGAAGATCTGCGTCAGGCCACGCGACAGTTCTCACGCCTTGCGTACGAGTCCTATCCGACGCTCGTGCAGCTCAACCGCCTACTCCCGCAGCTGACACGCTGGTCACGGGTGATTGCACCGCAGCTCAAGGAAATTCCGGCGACCGTCCGTGCCGCATATCCGTGGATTGACCAGACTAATGCCCTGTTCGGGAAGAACGAGCTCGGCGGCACGGCCAAATTGATGCAGAACACGACGGAGAACTTTGCCAAGGCGCAGGCCGGCGCCCAGCAACTTCTGCCACAGCTCGATTACATCGCGCGTTGTTGGAACAACAACTGGTTCCCGACGCTCAACACGGTCGTCCCGGACGGATCGCTTACATCCGGCAAGGAAAACTACAAAGAGTTTTGGTACTCACTTGTCGGCTGGAATGGCTCTGCCCAGAACTTCACCGGTACCGGACCCTACCTGCGGCTCGGAGCCGGTTCTTCGGCGACAGTGACCTCACCGTCCGGCGCGCTATACGGCCCCGCGCCGCAAGCGCAGACTGGAATCAGCCCCAAGATTCTTAGTTCGGCGAATCCTCCGGTGCAGACCAAGACGGCCTGTTACAAGAACGCTCGCCCGAACCTCGCCCCGACACCTGGGAGCACGACGCCCTAATGGACGGCCTTCGCAAAGCAACCAAGCGCTATGGCGTGCACCTTGCGGCGATCGTCGTCCTCGTCGTCGCATCGCTCGGGATCGCCGGATACATCCTGTCCAATCAGCGCCTCTATCTGCCGAGTTGGGTGCCGGTGATCGGCACGGACTTCTACGTCGTCAACGCGCAGTTCTCGAGCGCGCAGGCGGTGACCCCCGGCCAGGGCCAGACGGTGAATATCGCCGGCGTGCCTGTGGGCGAGATCGGCAACGTGACGCTCAAGGACGGCACCGCCAACGTCGAGCTGAAGATTCGCCGCGCGCACGCACCGATCTATAAGAACACAACGATGCTGCTGCGGCCGCGAACACCTCTCTCGGACATGTACGTGGACATGAAGATCGGCGATCCGAGTGCGGGCGAAGTTCCGGACGGCGGAACCGTGCCGCTTGCCAACACCAAGCCGACCGTCAACTTCGATGAGTTTCTCTCTCTCTTTGACTCCGACACTCGCGATTACCTACAGAACTTGCTCACGGCTGCAGGCCAGGGCCTCGAAGGTCAGGGCGGGAACCTGAGAAACGGGTTCAAGCGGTTCCCGACCACGGGGAAGTACGGCACCCGGATCGTCAAAGAGCTCGACAAGCGTCACAAGAACATCAAGCGCGCCATTACCAACCTTGCGCTGCTCTCGAAAGAACTCGGCGACAACTCAGACACGTTCGCTCAGCTGATCGACTCGTCCAGCGTTACGTTCCGTACTTGGGCGAGCACCCAGGACTCGATTCGACAGATCATCCAGCTCGCGCCGGGTGCGTTCGGGAGCACGGCGGACGCCGTAGAGGCGTCGGAGCCTGTCATAGAGGACACGGCGGTGGCATTCAAGAACCTTCAACCGTTGGCAGACAACCTTGGTGTGTCCCTTAAGAGTCTGCGTCCGTTCTTCAAGGACCAGACAGTTGTGACGCGTGATCAGTTCCGACCGCTGGCGCGCGACTCAAAGCCACTGCTCGAAGTCCTGAGCCCGGCATCGACAAATTTGGCGAAGATGACTCCCGACGCAGTCGAGGCGACACAGTCATTCAACCGACTTCTGAACATCGTGGGGTACAACCCCAAGGGCGCGGAAGAGGGCTACCTCTACTGGCTCTCGTGGTTCAGCCACATCTCGGCGTCGACGTTCAACCGTGCAGACGCGAACGGCATCATAAGTTCGGGCGCGCTACTTGGCTCGTGCACTGACTTCAGTGCCACCGGTGCCGCGGCTAGGGGTGGCAACCCTGTCCTGAAGCTGGTTATCGGACTAGCCAATCTTCCCACAAGCAAGGCGTGCTGACTCGATGATCAAGCGCGCTCCTAGTCCAGCCCAACTCCTCGCAATGATTGCGTTCGCGTTTTCGTGTTTCGCGCTGATCCTTTTCCTGTGGGTCTCGTTCGGCGGTCCGGTCCCGCTCAAGCCGCAGGGGTATCGAGTCAACGTCACTTTCAACGAAGCTGTTCAGCTGGCGACAGAGGCGGACGTCCGCATTTCCGGCGTGCCGGTAGGCAAGGTGAAGAAAGTCACACCTGAGCAGGGTCGAACTGGCGCGGAACTTGAGATTGAGCCACGGTATGCCCCACTGCCAGACGATGTGCGTGCGATCCTGCGAAGCAAGACGCTGCTCGGGGAGACGTACGTCGAGTTGTCACCCGGCGACAAGAATGCAGCAACGATCCCGGACCACGGTTCAATTCCCACGGCGCAGGTGTCTAACCAAGTTCAGCTCGACGAAGTGATCCGCACATTCGATGAGCCGACACGTAAGGCTTTCGGTGACTGGCTGATCGGGCAATCGGACGCGGTCAAAGGCCATGGAGATCAGCTAAACCAGGCCTTTGGAGTTCTGCCGATGTTCTTGACCGACAGCAACAGCCTCATGGAAGTGCTCCACCGCCAAGACAAAGCACTCTCGCGAGTCTTCCGCAATACGGCGAAAATTTTTGATGCGATCGACAGTCGGCCAGGGCAGCTCACAGAACTGATCGTCAACTCGAACCGCCTCCTACGTGTGACGGCGAATCGAAGTCAACAGTTGGTCGACACGTTCAATGAGTTCCCGGAGTTTCTGCGTCAGACGCGGCAGACCATCTCGGAGTTCCAAGATTTCGCCGACGGAACACAGAACCTGATCGACAACACGAACGCATTTGCTGACGCGTCCTCGCCCCTCCTGAAGAAGTCGGTGCGGGTTTCAGAGGATGCCGCGGATCTTGTCAACAGCCTCGAGCCAATGCTGGACAAGGCCGACGCGGGACTGCCGGCTACGAACCAATTCCTGGCCCTCGCGAAGCCGACCATTGCTCAGCTGGATCCGTTTCTTGCGAACTTGAATCCGGTTCTCGAGTTTGTCGGGCTTTACCAGCGCGAATTGACGGCGTTCGCCGCGAATGACGCTGCGGCATCGCAGGCGCAGCTGAGCCAGTCAGATTCTGCGACCAAGAAGGGCCAGGCGACCTTTGGGCACTATCTGCGCGCGTTCACGATGTTCACGCCAGATTCACTCGCGTACTACCCGAACAAGACAGTGAAGACTCGCTCCAACGCTTACCCGGTTCCTGGTTGGTATGACCGACTCGCTCAAGGTTTGCAGGTTTTCGACAGCGGACAATGTGGCAGCATCACAGTGCCGCCGCTCGACCCGAACGACACGCTTTACCTGACCAGCCCAATCAACTTGCAGAACATCCTCCCGCAGATCAACCAAATCATCTACGCCGGCGACTACACCGCAAACCCAACAGGCCCAACAAGCACGCCTGCCATCGCCGCCAACCTCGCCCAAAGCCCCAACAACGCCGCCAACCTGCCCGCGCCCAACTGCGAACAGCAGCAGTCGATGACTTTCCAGGGCTCCACGCTCCAGTTCCCGCACGTCTACCAGGGCGACAACTCCAATCCCTAGGCCACCGGCTGCTCCCCGGCATCTGACGCAGCCGCAGTGAACCTTCCAGACATCTACCGCCGCACGGCCGAGGGCGCTGCGCGCTTCTCACTGAAGAAGCCGCCGATCATCATCGCGCTGGCGGGCCTGATCGCGGTCGGCGCGGCGTTGCTGGCGCTCTCGCTCACGCCGGACACAGGCGTTGAGTCGATCACCGGCAAGAGCTCAGATACTTACAAGGACACTCAGGTCTGGGCAAAGAACTTCGGCGGCGATCCAATCGTCGTGGTCGCCAAGGGCAACGTCGCCGAGATGATGCTCGGTCCAGACATCGGCGTCATGCTCGGGCTCGAGGGGTGCCTGGCCGGAAGTGCGCCCAAAAAGGCCCTCGTCGGCCAGCCCGAAGTCTGCCGAGAGCTGGCCAAGCTCAAACCCGCGGTTGCCGTCTACGGCCCGGGCACCTTCGCCAACACCGCGATCGTCTCGATCGAAGACACGATTGAGCAGATCTCCAAGGAGGCCCGCAAGAAGGGTCGCGAGGCCGGCGAGGCCGCCGCCGCGATCGCCCGAAAGCAGGGCAAGAGCGAGCAGGTTCAAGAACAGCAGCGCGAGGCTGCCGAAACAGCCACACGCGTGACAATGGCGACCTACGCGCTCAAGCTTGGCACCCAATACAACCTCGGCCCAGGCAGCAAGCCGGAGCTGAACAACCCCGAGTTCATCGCTCGTCTGATCTTCGATCCGATCCAGGGTTCGGACGTACCGAAGTCGCGCTGGTCCTACATCTTCCCAAGCAGAAACGCCGCGATCATTCAAGTACGCCTCAGGCCGGATCTGACCGAGAAGCAACGAGCTGAGGCCGTCGACCTCGTCAAGCGCGCGACTGCCGACCAGAAGTACCAGCTCTCGAAGGGGCAGTACTTCGTCACCGGAGCACCCGTCGTGCTCTCTGGGATCGAGCAGGCGATCCAGCGGGCGATCGTGATTCTGCTGATTGCCGCGCTGATCGTGATGGCGTTGACTCTGCTGGTCGTCTTCCCGGCGGAACTCAGGCTGCTGCCCTTGGCGCTCGCTCTGATGGCTGCCGCGGTCACATATGGGCTCCTGGCCCTAAGCGGCTCAGCGATCGGGGTAGGAGCTGTCGCCGTGCTCCCTGTGCTCGTCGGCCTTGCGGTCGACTACGCGATCCAGTTTCACGCTCGCGCCGACCGGGAGATGCAGTCAGGCACCGATCCGCCGACCGCCGTGAAGAAAGCCGCATCCGACGGGGGTCCACCGGTGCTGGCTGCGGCCACGGCGACGATCGCAGCGCTGCTTGCTCTGATTCTCAGCCCGATCCCGCTGGTGCGCGGGTTTGGCCTGCTGCTCGTGATCGGCGTAGCTCTCGCGATCGTGATGGTGCTCACCGCCGGCTTTGCAACGCTCGGCTGGGCCGGCGGCGCGGCCAAGCGCGAGTCACGGCGCGAGCCCGCCGAAACCGTCGCGGGCTGGGTCCGTCTGCGCAAACTCTTCAACCGCACCACCCGCAACCCGCAAAAGACAGTGAGGATCGCGATGGCGCTGGCGATCGTCGGCTGGGTCTGCGGATTGCTCTCGCCAGTTACGACCGACATCCAACAGCTCGTCCCCTCAAGTCTCGGGGCGGTCAAGGACGCCAAGGAGTTCCAGAAGCTCACCGGCACTTCCGGCCAGGTCGATGTGCTCGTCCGCTCTGACGACGTCACGAACCCGAAAACGCTCAAATGGATGATCGACTTCCAGAAGGCCGCGCTCGCCGAAGCTGGATACAAGGGCGAGAACCCCAACTGCACGAAGTCGACGCTTTGCCCGGCACTCTCGCTCAGCGGCCTGTTCGAGGGCCAGAAGCTCACAGAGGCGAACATTCGGCGCCTGCTCGGCCAGGTCGGCGACTTCTCGCGCGGCGCCGTCACTCCAGACCGCAAGATGGCGACGATCGCATTCGGACTACGTGAGGAATCGCTGAATGACCAGAAGAAGGCGATCGACCAGCTGCGCGAGCGGATCGACAAGAACCCACCGCCCGAGGGTGTGAGCGCCGGTGTTGTCGGCCTCAGCGCCCAGGCGGCCGACGCGAGCGGTTCGATGAGCAATCCGCTGCGGCGACTGCTGATTGCGCTGGTCGCTCTGGGACTCCTCTTCCTGGTCGTCCGCGGAGTATCGGCGAGCTGGCGCGCTGCCGCCGCTCCGGTTCTCTCGGTTGCCGCCGCTGCCGGAATTTCCGCCCTGCTGCTCTTCGTCGCGCGCGTCGATCTGAACCCGATGTCCGCGGCGCTCGGCGTATTCATCGTGGCGATCGCCGGTGAATTCACGTTGTTGATACACATGCAGTATTTGCGAGAACGCGCGAAGGGAGAGAGCGAGGATGTGATTGCGGCATTCAGGCGTGCCTACCTGCGGATCGGCCCTGCCGTCTTCGCCTCCGGGGTGACAGCGATCGCAGGATTTGCCGCGCTGGCCGTCAGCGATATCGGCATGCTGCGCGGATTCGCGCTGGTTGCCGTTGTCGACCTGACGGTCGCGCTGGCAAGCACCGTGCTGCTCTTGCCGGCGATCACCGCTTGGCTTGAATCTCGACGATGAACACGTTCTGGCGAGCCTTCATTGGTCTGCTCGCGATCGGCGTCGTTGTCTCGCTGGTGGCGCTTCTTGACAACTCGCGCCCGATTGGCTCGGAAAACCTCGTCGGCAAGCCTCTGCCCGATTTCGCCGCACCGCTTGCATCCGGCACGCAGGAGGGCGACGCAAACATCTACACGCCCGCCCAGGCGAAGGCCGCCAAGTCCGTCGCCGCGTGTGACGTCGACCTTGCCGAAGTGTTCGTCTCCTGCCGTGACCTCAAGGGTGAGGCCGTCGTCACTTTCTGGAACACCACCAAGCCTGAATGTGTCAAGCAGGTCGACGTGCTTGACAACTTCGCACGCGAGAACAAGCAGGTCGACACCGCCGCCGTGGCCTTCGATCAAGCCGAGTCAACCGTCCGCAAATACACCGAGGGCGTCGACTGGTCGATCCCGGTGCCGATCGACCGCGACGGGGCCACCGCCGGCCTCTACGCCGTCGCCGGGTGCCCTTCGACCTTCTTCATCCGCGATGGCGAGATCACCGGCGTTAAGCTCGGCACGCTCTCGGGCGCGGAAATCGCTCAACGGCTCGGCCCGACGGGCAGCACCGGAAACTGATGGGAAAACGGTCCAGACAGCGTGCAGGCGGCGCCGCGAGCGCCGCCAAGAGCAAGCCTTCGCTGCGCGAACGCGCGGACGCAGCCAGCAGGGTCGCCGAGAAGCGCATCAAGGAGCGCCCGGCTGCGCCGTGGGACCCGTTCCCTCTGACTGAGCTTGCCGTCTTCGCGGGGCTTGTGCTGATGGTGGTCGGCGCCGTGCTTGGCGGACAGACCGGCAAGGGCCTGATCGTCTCGGGCGTGGTTCTCGCCTGCATCGGCGGACTCGAGACGGCGCTGCGGGAGCAGCTGGCCGGCTACCGATCGCATTCGGGCCTGCTGGCGGGGCTCGCGGCGCTGCTGGCGTTGATCGCAACGACTGCGCTGCTGGAGATCAGCGTCGCCGTGGCCGCGGCGATTGCGATAGGCGTGTTTGCACTGATGTTTCCGGCGCTGCGCAGGGCCTTTATCCGCAAGTCAGGCGGCGGAGGCGTACTCTGAACTAGAAACAGTTTCGGCTACGGTAGATTCTTCCGAGTTTGAACTTGAGTCAAATGGGATCAATGGGGGAAACTGAGCAATATGGCTGTGGAGCAGGTGGTGCACGGACCGTCTGAAATCAAGTCCGGCCGCATGAAGGTCCGCGCATTCTGGATGTTTGTCATCGGGATGGCGATGTGGGTCGGCGTGCCGGGATTCTGGCTTTACGTCGGGTCGCAAATCAAGGCCTCGTCGAACTCGCTGAGCCTCGCGCTCGTCGTGATGGGTATCGGCGCGGTTGTGACGATCGTGGTGCTGGTCAAGATTCTTGGAAACCTCCACCGCAACTGGTACGAGGAATACGAGGAGCTCAACGACCGCAAGCCGCAGCGCACGCCGCTCGAGCCGGTGCTGGTCATCAGCGCGTTTATCGCGCTCGCGGTGTTCGGCGTCTGGTTTGCCTTCTTCGCCGGTGGTGGCGGTCCGACGGTCGGACCGCAGTAGCGGCTACTCGACGACGATTCCAGGCCCGTCAGTTGCGATCTCGACGATGTTTCCGTCGGGATCGCGAAAGTAGATCGAGCTGTAATACGTGCGGTTGATCGGCTCGGTCGCCTGGACGCCGTGCGCGGTCAGGTGGCGCTGCCAGGCGGCGAGCTCTTCGAGCGATCCTGCCCTCAGGGCGAAGTGGTGGACGACGCCCACGCCGATTGATCCCTGCTCCATGTGCGGATACTCCATGAACGACACGAGCGTGCCCGGGGCGGCCTCGGGGTCGCCGAAATAGAAGTGCCGCGCAGTCGGATCATCCTCGTTGGTTGCTCGCTTTACGAGCGTTAGCCCCAGGAGATCGCGATAGAAGCTAACCGTGCGCTCGAGGTTCGCGCAGATAGCTGTGATGTGGTGGATGCCACGCAGCTTCAGTTCGATCGGCTCCTGGGCGGTCTGGGCGCTCTGAGCAGGATCGCCGGGAGCCGGTGGTGTGACGGCGTCATTCACGAGCTGAAGAGCCTACCGGGGCGGGCGCCGGGAAAGCGCCCGCCCACGGTCACATCGATTGCCTATGCGGCGACGCGGTAGACGACGCTCGCCGCGAGGTCGGGCGAGGGGCGGCCGGCGGCGAGGACGGCGGCCATGGCCGAGCGCTGGCGCTCGGTGAGGGACCGGATCGTCTTGGTCTCGCTCAGACCGATCGAGTCCATGAATTTGGCGCAACGGGTCGATCCCCACCGCTTCTGGCTGGTCAGGAGCTCGGCGATCTCCATCCCGGCGACCTCGTCCGCGGGGTCGAGGAGGACATCGGCCACTGCGACATCACCGCGGGCGACGCGGCGTTTTAGCTCGGCGCGAGCCAGGCGAATGCGGTTCGCTTGCTCCAATGCTCGCATGTTCTGGCGACCGGCCCGCGGGGTGGCGGGTGCCGGAGCTGGGTCTGAGTTGTTCACTTATTCGTACCTCCGGTTTTCGAAGTTGGACGGGTCACACACTTCACAGCAGTTGCCCACACGGAAGCAAGAAGGCCTTCGCCATTCAAGGGCGCGCACGACCGCCCGGCTCCCCGCCGGCTTCGATCAAACACCTGTATGAATGGTCCCCTTTGGCAGATCCGAGAGACCGTGTCAGCGAGTTGCACCTTACGACGGAATGTTTCAAATTTGTGACGCGGGCGTTTTTAATTCCCGCTCAGAGCGAAGATTTTGTGCGCGCCCGAGTTTGTGAAATTCTGGACAAAGAGATTCCGTCCGATGGGGTCGCATTCCGCACAAATGGGCTCGATCTAAGTGACTATTCGGTCAGTTTGGCCAAGTAGCCAGTTTGAGGGAGGGCGAGTTAGCCCCGGGGCGCAGCAGCGAAAAAACTGCCATACCTCCGCCCGATCGGGCGGAGGTATGGCCCGAAAACCGCTTGGGAATGCGGAATGCGCTGGCTCGGTCGATTAGTCGCGCTTCATCGCCGGGTGCTTTTCGGCGACGGCGAGGATGCGTTCGATTGCGGCGTCGAGGTGCTCGCGTTCGTGGGTGGCCATCACCGACGTGCGCAGCAGGGCGCTGCCGTGCGGGACGGCCGGGTGCATGGCGACGTTGCAGTAGAGCCCGGCGTCGTAGAGCTCTTTCCAGACGAGTCCAGCTTCCCAGTCTTCTCCGACGACGATCGGCACAACTGGAGTGAAGGGCTTGATCGAGTAGCGGCCGGCCATCTCCGTGCCGGGATCGACCACGCGCAGGCTGGCGGCGTCGAGCTGGGTCCAGAGGTACTCGGCGTTCTCCAGAAGCCGGGCCATCAACGCGCGGCCTTCATCGCTCTTGGCGATCTTGACCGCCGCGAGCGCCGCGCCGATCGCGGCTGGCACCGCGCTGGCCGTAAAGAGGAACGAGCGCGAGTAGAGGCGCAGGTAATCGACGATGTCGGCGTCGGCAGCGATGAATCCGCCGCAGCTGGCCAGCGACTTGGAGAAGGTGCCCATCCGCAGATCGACCTGGTCTTCGATGCCGAGCAATTCGCTCGCGCCGACGCCGCGCGCGCCGAGCACACCGACGCCGTGGGCCTCATCGACCATCAGCCGTGCGCCGTATGACTTGGTCAGCTCCGCGATGCGCGGAAGGTCGGCGATGTCGCCTTCCATCGAGTAGACGCCGTCCACGACGACCAGCACGCCGCCGCCGTCGCCTTGCGCGCGATCGAGCATCGTCTCCAGCTTGTCGAGCCGGCCGTGGCGAAAAGGGCGCACCTTGGCGCCAGACAACGCGATCCCGTCGAGGAGCGAGGCGTGGTCGCCCGCGTCGCAGATCACGGTGTCGCCGGCCTGGAGCATCGCCGAGAGGCAGCCAAGGTTCGCTTGGTAGCCGGTGGTGAAGACGATCGAATCGCCCGTCCCGTACCAGTCGGCTATCTCGCGCTCGAGCTCGGTGTGGATGTCGATCGTGCCGTTGAGCAGCCGCGATCCGGTCAGCGCCGTGCCGTACTTCTCCAAAGCGTCGCGCGCACCCTGGATCACGCGCTCGTCGCCGGTCAGCCCGAGGTAGTTGTTCGAGCCGAGCATCACGCGCTCCATGCCCTCCATCTGCACGACCGGGCCGGCGGGGCCCTCGAGCAGGCGGAAGAAGGGGAGCATGTCGTGCTCGCGGGCGGCGGCGATTATTTCGGCGCGCTCGTGCTTGCGCGCGCGCTCGAAGAGATCGACCGCAGGGCCCGCAGAAACTGTCTGTGCCTCACTAGAGTCCACGCCGTGAGCGATCCTATCGACGTACAGCCGGTGCGCGGCAAAGCTGATCTGAAGGCCTTCGTCGACTTCCCGTATGAGCTCTACGGCAAGTCGAGCAATTGGGTGCCGCCGCTGAAGATGGATATCAAGGATCAGCTCAGCGCCAAGAAGAACCCTTGGTTTGAGCACGCCGAGGCTGAATTCTTCCTGGCGCGGCGCGGGGGAGAGATCGTCGGCCGCATCAGCGCCCACATCGACCACAACTTCAACGAGTTCCAGGGCAACGACTGGGGTCTTTTCGGCTGGTTCGAGTGCATCGATGACGCGGTCGTTGCCAGCGCGCTCTATGACACCGCCGCGGCGTGGCTCAAGCAGCGCGGGCGCGACCGCATGGTGGGGCCGTTCAGCTACACGACCAATGACGAGTGCGGCGTGCTGATCGAGGGATTCGAAATCCCGCCGGCGATCCTTGAACCCTGGAACTACGAGTACTACCCGCAGCTCTTCGATGGCGCCGGATTCACCAAGGCGATGGACTTGCTGATGTACAAGATGGAGCTCGCCGACAAGGACAAGGTGCGCCCTGCCGTCTACATGGCGGCCGATCGCGTCGATGAGTCGAGCTACCGCTTCAAGCGCTTCTCGCGCCTGACGCTCAACTCGGATGTGGATCGCTTCCTAGACATCTACAACGAGTCCTGGGAGAAGAACTGGGGTTTCGTGCCGCTGACCGAAAAGGAAGTGCGCCACTACGCCAAGACCCTGCTTCCGGTGCTCGACAAGAACTGGGCCTTCGTGATCGTCGCCAATGACGGCGACAACGCCGGTGCGGCGCTCACCCTGCCCGACTACAACCAGGTCTTGAAGCATCTCGGTGGCCGGCTTCTGCCGTTTGGCTGGCTGAAGTTCCTCTGGTATCGGCGCAAGATCGACCGGGTGCGAGTCTTCGCGCTTGGCGTCAAGCCGCGCTACCGCACCACGGGCCTCGCCGCAAAGCTCTACATCGAGCACCTTGACGCCGCCGAGCGCACAGGCGTCAATGGCGGCACGATGGGGTGGATCCTCGAGAACAACCGCCCGATGAACAAGTCGATCGAGGCGCTGGGCGGGACGGCGATCAAGCGGTTTCGGCTTTACGAGCGGATGCTTTAGCCGCGACAGCCGATTTCGGTTATCCGGCGCGGCGTTAGACTCCGTGAATGGCTTTCGCCTCGCCTTTCAAGCGCGCTTCAATCGAAGTTTCGCCCGCTGAATCAGACCCGCAGGACACCGGCGAGGAGCTGGTGATCGATGTCGAGGCAAGCGAAGTCGTAGAGGCTCCAGGCGTGGCACCGATCCCGCGAACGGCCGCCGTCCCGGCAGCCGACTCGCCGCAAGCGGTTGAGAAGCGGTCGGACCGCGAGGTCGCAGTGCGCAATGTCGCCGTGGCCACGGCTGGCGGCTTGGTCGCCGGCGCCGCGACGATCGCCGTCGCGGCCGTCGCCAAATCGGCCGCCAAGCACGCAACCGCGCCGACCCCCGGCCTTTCGCGCCGGCGCAAGAAGGACATCATGCAGTCGCAGTCCTTCCTCGTCGACGTCCACGTTCTCAAACCCGGCCGCTAGCGAGATTCTGCGAAGAACTACGTCTTGCCGATTCCGGCAAGACGTACCTCTTGGCAACTAATGGCGTGGCTTCGGCGGCCTAGTTGACTCGGACCGTCGCGGAGACGTTTCGCAGTGAGCCGTCGGTGCCCATCGTCTTGACTTTGACTTTCAAAGACTTCTTGATCAACAGAACACTGCGGATCGGTTTCATCTTGACGATCTTCGAGCCGGGCAAGATCGAAATCGGATCGGTCGCCATCAGCCGGCTACCGGCGTACACGGCGATCGTGCCGACGCAGCGGGTGGCGACGATCGCGGCACAGAAGATCGGCACGCGGATGAACGAACGATTGACGCTGGCGCGCTTGCCGATTGTTACCGACGGTGCGCCGAAGACGCTTCCGCTCGGGCCGATCGGTCCTTGTGCTCCCGTGTCGCCCTTTGCGCCCTGGGGGCCGATCGATCCGGTCGCGCCCGTGGCACCGGTTGGCCCCACGGTGCCGGTCGAGCCAGTCGATCCAGTTGCGCCAGTCTGACCCGTCGAGCCCTTGGGCCCGGTTGCTCCGGTCTGCCCGGTCTGACCCGTCGCGCCGGTCTGGCCGGTTTGGCCCGTCGCGCCGGTCGGACCGGTCGCTCCGGTCTGCCCGGTCGAACCCTTCGGACCGGTCGCACCTGTCTGGCCAGTTTGCCCAGTGGCACCTGTCAGACCGGTCTGGCCAGTGGCTCCGGTGGCTCCAGTCGCGCCTGTCTGCCCGGTCATGCCCGTCGACCCGGTCGCTCCAGTGAGGCCCGTCTGACCAGTGGCGCCGGTCGCCCCGGTCGCGCCAGTCAGACCGGTCTGACCGGTGGCGCCAGTCGCCCCGGTCTCCCCGGTCGACCCAGCCGAGCCAGCCGGTCCGCTCGGACCGGCGGGACCACTCGGCCCAGCCGGGCCCGTCTCACCGGTGTTGCCGGTAGCACCGGTAGCACCCATCTCACCGGTAGCGCCCGTAGCCCCGGTCGGCCCAACGCTCCCGAGCGCCGGCGTGGTCACCGACACGCTGTCAATCAGGAATCCCCGTCCAATGTTCAGCGGCGCAGCGTTGCCGTCTGAGTTGAAGCTCAGCGAATCAACCGTCGCCGGCGCCGCCTCGCCTGTCGTTCGGCGGTAGTCCTCCCAGGTGGTCGCGCCAATCGGGGTGACGTCTGCGCCGTCGATCAGCACCTTCGCCTGATCGTTGGCCGGACCGTCGACAAAGTCGATCACGAACTTCACGCGATGGGGAGAGAGCCGATCGAGCACGGCGATTTCAACCGAGCGAAAGTCCTCGTCGTCTGCGTTGTAGTCCCGGAAGATCACGTGAATCCCATCGAGCTGGTCCTCGAACGCGAGATAACCCATTCGCGCGCCGTCGCCGCGATCTGGGCTCACACTCATCTCCAGCCCGAGCTGGGGCAGCAGCGGCAATGTGCTGGCGATGTTGAAGCTCGCTTCAAAGTGGGAGCGGCGCTCGCCGCCGGAAATGCCGTTGGAGCGCGCCTCGGTCTCACCAGCTTCATTTGGGATCGACGGGCTGAAGACCTGATCGTCGAGGCAGTTGCTGGTGACCGCATTGCTGACCCTCAGCGCCAGCGACCCGAAGGCCTGCACATACGAAGGAGTGAGCAGATCGAGCAGAAAGAGCGACGTGACCGCTTGGTCGTAGTTCGCGCAGCCCTGTCCGGTCGCGCCGTAACTGACCCAGCCGCCCTGCATGTGGATCGGTCCAGACGAGTAGAACGGCGGTTCGACCAGCGAAGTGGTGGTGTCCGCGTTTGCTGACGACGCGGAGGCGCCCAGCGCGAAAACACAGATCGCAGCGATCAGTCCAGCGCGAATCGGGCGCGGAATGCCCAGCATTTGAAAACAACTCCTTGGGGGTATGCGCGCGCAGAAACTGCAGAGCCACACGCGACGGTCCTGGCCGAGATGCACGAGAAGGTTGAGCCAACCACCTCGGCTGCGCCCAATATACCCCAGGGTAGGTGGCTGCGCAAGCCCGTGAACACGCACATTCACGGGTTTGCGCAGCCGCTTATCTAGTTGATCGACCCAGTGTCGTCGTCGTTGTTCTGCGTCTCACCGGAGCCGGGCACAACACCTGGCAGCAGGTCGTTGGTGATCGCATCGGTGTAGTTGGTGCCGGTTGCCGTCAGCTCACCGTTGTCGTGCATCCATTTGCCGTAGGTTGCCCAAATCGTCGGGTCGAGCCAGCCAAAGGGGTTGTCGCCGATGTTCTTCTGGGCCAGAATCGGCAGAGTCACGCGCAGGCTCTCGGTGTTGAACTTGCGGTCCTTGGGCGTCTTCTTCAAGTCGGGATACTCGCTTGCAAGTGCGTTGAACGCCTTCTCCGGGTTGGCGACGGCATCCCTGGTGCCTTCCTGCAGTCCGGCGATGAAACGCCGGTACGTCTCTACGCGCCGGCCGTCTTCGAGGCGATCCGAGTTGGCGATGACCACCAGCTCGTTGTAGGTCGGCGAGCCGGCATCGTCGACTGGGATCACGGTGGGCTTCAGACCCGCCTGCTTGAGCTGTACGCCCTCGACGTTCCAGTAGCCAGTGATTGAAGCGTCGGCCCGGCCCGCGACGAGAATCTGCTGCAGCTTGTAGCCGACGTTTACCTGCTTGACACTCTTGGGCGCAACTCCGTTGTCTTGGAGGATCGTGTCGAGCGTTGATGAGTTGTCGTCGCCGGAGACCGCAACCGTCTTGCCCTTCAAGCCTTTGATTGACTTGATCCCCGACTTCTTCAGCCAGATCAGCGAGTTGAGCGGCACGTTGACGATCGCCGCGATCGCCTTGACCTTGGCTCCCTTGTCCTGCGCCTGAAGCACGTAGCTCGCGTAGGAGATGCCGAGGTCGACGCGGCCCGCCTCGACCTGCTGAATGACGCCTGCGCCGTCCGGCGGGATCTGCGGCTCGACAACGAGAGCGCGCTTTTTGAACGCACCGTCGGCCATAGCGGTGTAGATCCCCGCGTGGTTGGCGTTTGGTTGCCAGTCGAGCATCAGATTGATCTTGTCCGGGCGAACTTCACTCGGGGTGGTCGGCTCGGCCTTCTCGCCGCAGCCGGCGACCACGACGGCTGCCAGTAAGCAGGCGGCGAGGAGCAAGAGACTGCGGGCGGGGCGATTGCGGGTCAAGGGATTCTCCTGGGGTTTGATTGTGGTCAACGTTGATTTGTGGCGTGCCGCTCCCACGGCACGAGCTTGCGTTCGAGCAGGGCCATCAGGCCGTAGAGCGCGAGCGATCCGAGCGTGAGGATCAGAATCGCCGCGTAGACGCGCGAGGTGGAGAAGGTCGGGGTGCCGCGGGCGATCAGGTAGCCGAGCCCCTCGGTTGCGCCGGCGTACTCAGCAAACACAGCGGCGATGAACGCCCAGGTAGCCGCGATGCGCACGCCGCCGAGCATTCGCGGTAGCGCCGCTGGCAGTTCAGCCAGCCGCAGGATCCGAGCGCGACCAGAACCGAGCGAGCGCATCAGCTGCACCAACTGCGGGTCAGTGCTGCGCAGGCCGTCGAAAGTCCCGATCACCACAGGGAAGAAGCAGGCGATCGCCACGATCAGCACCTTCGTTTCCATGCCGAAGCCAAACGCGATCACGAGCAGCGGTGCGAGCACCACAGTTGGCACCGCTTGGGAGGCGACGACCACCGGCAGGGTGGCGTCGCGGAGCAGGGGAGAGAGGTGCAACACCACGCCGATCAACACCCCTAAGAGGCAGGCGATCATCAATCCGAAGAGCGCCTCTTGAGCGGTGACCAGCGCCGCCGGAGCCAGAAGGTCGAGTTCTCCTGTGATCGTGCGCGCGACCTCCCAAGGACCAACGACGATCAGCGCGCTGAGGCCGCTCGCGCGCACTGCCAGCTCCCAAGCGGCGATCAGCACGACGAACGCGACGATCGGGCTGATCCAGCGGCGAGTGTGCTTGCTCGGCCCGCTCATGCCAGGGCCTCGAGCACGCGCGCCTTGTGCGCCGCAAAACCACTCGAAGTGACCCACTCGCTGCGGCGGACTGAGCGCGGGCGATTGATCGTGAGCTCGCCAGAGACCGCGCCGGGGCGGCCGGTCATGACGATCACTCGGTCGGCCAGCGTCAACGCCTCGTCCACGTCGTGGGTGACGAGCAACAACGTGCGCGGCTCTTCGGCTAGCGCGTCCTCGAGCCATTCCTGCATCTGCCCGCGGGTGATCGAGTCGAGCGCGCCAAACGGCTCATCGAGTGCCAGCAGCGGGCGGCCGGTCAGCATCGTGCGCAGGAACGCCACGCGCTGGCGCATCCCGCCGGAGAGTTCCCAGCTGCGCGATCTCTCAAACGACTCCAGGCCGAAGCGCTCGAAGAGTGGGGCCGCCTTCGCTCGTGCCTGACGGGCCGGAACTCCCTGGGCTTCGAGTGCGAATGCGGCGTTTGCGAGCGCGCTGCGCCAGGGAACCAGCAGGTCGCGCTGCGGCATCAGCGCGACTTCTTCAAAGACTTCAACTGTGCCCGACGTCGGTTCAAGCAGTCCCGCGGCCAGCGCCAGCAACGTTGACTTGCCGCATCCCGACGGGCCGACGACGGCGACACGCTCGCCGGCGTTGACGGTGAGAGAGAGGTCGCGCACGGCCTCGACTTCCTGCCGGCCGCTGTAGACCACGGAAACATCGCTCAGCGTCAATGCCGCCGGACTCGGTGCGTGCGCGAGCTGAGCGTCGCTCTGCGCCGGTGGGCCGGTCTGCGGCTCCAATGCCTGTTTTTGCGCTGGCATGCCTGCTTCCTTCGCGGGAATTACCCCACAGGTTCAAAGGGTCCGTGGCGGCGGTGCCGGCTGCTCCGGCTCCCGTCCACGATCTCAGCCCGCTTGGCCGCGAGCTCCCCTGGTCGGTACTGCTTGAAACAGCCTACACAGGCGTGCGGGAGGACTCAGCGGCCGCGCACGGCGGTCAGCTCGCGTACGAACTCCTCGAGCTGCTTGGTCGTCCAGCACTCGAAGACACCGTCGCAGTGGTTCTCGTAGACGCCGATCACCGAGTCGCCGTAGTTCCAGTAGAGCCGCGGCTCGGGGTTTAGCCAGAAGGACCGACCGGCCTTCTCCGTGACCATCCCGAAAAGATCCGCGCGCGGCTCACGCCCGTTGGTTCGCGCGTCGCCGAGCACGATCACCGTCGATCGCGGGTCGAGGTCTGCTGCGACCTGCTCGTAGAAGTCGACCCACACGCGGCCGTAGTCGGTGTAGCCGGAGATGTCGGCGACGCCCGCGGTGTTGGAGATCCGCTCCGAGGCTGCCTTGAATGAGCGCTCCTGCTCGAAGACATCGGTCACCTCCGCCACGCGCTCGATGAAGACGAAGGTGCGCAGGCGCTTGAAGCTGTCGTGCAGTGCATGGAGGATCGACAGGAAGAAAACGCTGGCGCTGGTGACGCTCGTTGAGACGTCACACAGAACGTAGAGCTCCGGCCGCCGGGGGCGGCGTGGCCGGTAGCGCAGGGTCAGCGGCACGCCGCCGGTCTCCAGCGAGGCCCGCATCGTCTGACGCACGTCGATCGGCCCGCTGCGTTGGTGACCGCGCTGCTCGAGGCCCTGGGTTGCCATGGCGCGTTTGAGCATTTTCACGGAGCGCTGGACGGCGGCAAGGTCCTGGGCACCGCCCGAGGGGAGTGCGCGATTGAGTTCGTTGAGCGGACGGGTGCTCGGCAGCTGCCCGGTGTCGGCGATCAAGCGGGCTTCGAGTTCGCGACGCACGTGCTGCTCGAACTTCTGCAACTGCTGGCGCATCTCGGCACCGTCCTCGCCCGCCGGCAGATCCTGCGAACGCAGTTCGAGCTGCCGGCGAACGCGCTGCACATCGACCCCGATCACGCCACTACTGGTTCCGCCCGAGAGCGTGAGGATTGAGAGCCTTGCAAGATCGAGCAGTGCGTCGTCGTTGCCGTTCTCCAGCGCCTCCATGATCGCCTCGCGGAGGGCCTGAATGTCGATGTCTGCCTCGCCCGACTCGCCGCCGGCCTGCGGCTCGCCGCCCTCGGCTTGCTGGGCCTGACCCTCCGGGTGCTCGTTCCCGCTCTGGCCCTGAGCGTGCTCTCTGGCCGCCTCAGCCTCGGTGGCGCGAAAGAAGTAACGATCGAAGACCGCGGCAAAGAGGTCGCGATCTTCCTGCGATTTGGCGATCGTCGTCGACATCGCCTCCTTGAACGCTACGCGCTCGCGCCAGTCGACGGCGCCAAGTGCTTCAAATGCGTCAAGCAGCTCTGAGGTGCCGACATGCATCCCCTCGTCGCGCAGTTCGCGCGCGAAATCCACCAAGAGCGGCTCAAAGCCCCGAGTCTTCGCATCCGGCCCGCCGGAAGTGAACTTCGCCCAAGCGGGGGTCTGCGAGTTCACGGCGTACCTTTCAGCTGCGGCGCGGTGCGCCGATCGCCGCCGCAGCTGACTGCCCGAGCTTGACGCCGACGCGTTCGGCCACCAGGTCGAGGTCCGTGCGGTGCTTGACGATGATGCTCATCGTGTCTTCAAATGTCTTGCGGTCGATCTGGTCCGCTCCGAGCAGCATCAACGTGCGCGCCCAGTCGATCGATTCACTGATACTCGGCGGCTTTTTGACATCCAGATCTCGCACCATGCGCACGACTTCGACGATCCGCTCGGCGACCTTCTGGTCAAGCTCCGGTACGTGCAGGCGCACGATTTCGACCTCGCGGGAGTTGTCCGGGTAGTCGAGCCAGAGGTATAGGCAACGGCGCTTGAGCGCCTCGGTCAGCTCGCGCGAGTCGTTGCTGGTGAGCAGCACGATCGGGTGGGTGGTCGCTTCGACCACGCCGAGCTCGGGAATCGAGACCTGGAAGTCCGAGAGGATCTCCAGCAGCAACGCCTCGAACTCGTGGTCGGTCTTGTCGATCTCATCGATCAGCAGCACGACCGGCTCGGTCGAGGCGATCGCCTGCAAAAGCGGGCGCGTCAGGAGAAACTCTTCCGAGAAGATGTTGTCCTGAACAGAATCCCAGCTCGTGGTCTCGGATCCGGTCGCCGCGCCGCTCTGGATCCGCAGCAGCTGCTTCTTGTAGTTCCACTCGTAGAGCGCCTTGGCCTCATCGACGCC
>CAZRAA010000033.1:0-24959 GCA_964597975.1 uncultured Thermoleophilaceae bacterium
AGGATGGCGAGCCGACGATCGAATACAGCCCTGTGAAGATCACGCAGTGGCAGCCGCAAGCACGCACGTACTAGTTTCAGACAGGTAGGCCCCGCATGCCGAAGTACACCCTCAACATCCGCCGTTTTTCTCCCGAGACAGGCGACCCGGCCTACTTCGAGACCTTCGATGTTGAGATGGAGGGCCACCGCCCGGTGCTCGACGCCATCCTTGAGGCGAGGGCCGCCCAGGACGGCTCGATCGGCATCCGCTGCTCTTGTCAGGCCGCGATCTGCGGATCCTGCGGTGTGCGCATCAACGGCAACCCGGCGCTCGCCTGCAACACCCTGCTGCGCGACGCCGTTGCGACCGCCGAAGACGGCGTGACAATCGACATCGAGCCGATGGGCAACATGCCGGTGATCAAGGACCTGATCGTTGACATGGACGCGGTCCACTGGAAGAAGGTTGACCGTGTTGTGCCGTGGCTGGTTCCGGCCGGCGATCCGCCGGAGCGCGAGTACGTCGTGCCGCACGAGGCGATGGTCGACGTCACGCAGACGATGGCCTGCATTCACTGCGGCGTCTGCGTCTCAGACTGCCTTTCAATGGAAGCCGACCCCGAGTTCATCGGTCCGGCAGCTTCGGCCAAGGCCTACCGCTTCGTCGGCGACCCGCGAGATGCGGCCACCAAGGACCGGCTTGTGCACCTGGCCAACGACCCCTCTGGCATCTACGACTGCACGCACTGCTTCAAGTGCGTCGAGGTCTGCCCCAAGGGCGTTGCTCCGATGAACCAGATCATGCGCCTGCGCCGTCGTGCGACGGGCGACTACAAGATCAAGGACCACAACAACGGCTACCGCCACGAGAAGGCATTCGTCAGCATCATCGAGAAGTGGGGCACGTTGCACGAGGCCAAGCTGCTGCCCGACTCCTACGGCGAGGGCATCCTCGGCAAGCTCACGCCCGACGCCCAGATCAACCTGATCGGCTCGCTCCCGACCGCGCTTCGCGGGCTTGCCTCCGGCAAGGTGACTCTGCCGAAGGTTCTGCACCACCACAAACTTCCCGACCAACAGCGGGTCAAGGACATTTACGAGAAGGTTCACTCGCGCGAAGAGCGCATCGAGCTGAACCTCTACATCGTCGGCGAGGACGCCGACGAGCTCGAAGCCGAAGGCAAGTCGGAGGTCACACCGATCGCCGCCACTGCCCCGGCCGAGGAAGGGACAAGCTGATGAAGGTCGCCTACTGGCCCGGCTGCGTATCGCGCGGTTTCACCCCGGAGCTGCACGGCTCGATGGACCTGGTCGCCGGCAAGGTCGGTCTCGAGCTCGCCGAGCTCGACCGTGCAAACTGCTGCGGCGCAGGCGTGATCGCCGAGCACAATCAAGAGCTTGCCGACACCTTGAACGCCCGCACCTTCGCGATGGCGCAGGCCACCGACGGCGCCGAGCTGATGATGAACATCTGCTCGACCTGCCAGGGCGCGATGAGCGAGTGCCAAGAGCGCTTGGACGCATCGTCCGAGTACCGCGAGCTGATTAACGAGAACCTCCAGCCGGAGAACCTCAAGTACGAGGCCGGCGTCACGAACAAGAACTTCCTCTGGGTGCTGGTCGAGGACATCGGTCTTGACAAGCTCAAGAGCCTGGTCACCCGCCCGCTGACGGGCATGCGGATCGCGCCCTTCTACGGCTGCTACATCATTCGCCCGACCGACCGCCTGGGCTACAAGGAGTTCCCGCAGCGCGACGAGTACCTCGAGCAGGTCATCGAGGTCGTCGGCGCCGACCCCGTCGCCTACACCGGCAGCCACAAGTGCTGCGGTTTCCCGGTGATCACGATGAACAAGAAGACTTCGCTCACGCAGGCCGGCCGTCACCTCGGTGACGCGATCGATGCCGGCGCCGACGCGCTGGTCACGCCGTGCCCGCTTTGCCACCTGAACCTCGACATGCAGCAGCCCGAGGCCGCCAAGTTCGTCGACCGCGACCTTGGCATCCCGGTCCTGCATCTGCCGCAGCTGATCGGCCTCGCGCTTGGCTTCGATCCCAAGGAGCTGGGCATGGGCAAGCACGTCGTCTCGACCAAAGAAGTGGCCGAGAAGGTCACCTCCCTGGTCGCCGCGGCCTGAGCAGACGGCAGATCGGACTGCGGTCCGTTGTGTGATCGCGGTCACACGTCTACTACACTGTTCAACAGCTCGTCGGTATCGCATTGGGGTTCGATCCGACTAGCTGGGGATGGGTTGCACTCAGTTTCTGAGCGGCACCCGAAATAGCTCTCAGCAACCGACATGGGGGAGGATGCTGAGCTCGGAAAAGACCGCCTAGGCGGTCTTTTCCTTTAAGCAATGATCACCGCCGTGGCTGCCATCGACCAAGCTGACGCGCTCGCGGAGAGCCAACTCGACCGCCTGCTCGACCCCGCTCCGCTGCCGGCTGAGCGCGGGTGGTGCTGGTTGCCCGACGGGGTCGGGTATGTCGCCTCGAGCGTAGAAATGCCGGCAGTGACCGGGGAGATGATCGATTGGTGGTTTGACTGGCACCCCGATGATCCGGCTCGCTACCGGATGTGGCATCCAGGCCACCAGGACATCGCAATCGAGCGACCGAGTGAGGCACAGGCCAAGCCCTACTGGGGCACGACGCATCACCCGATCGAGAATGTCGGCATCGGCACGACGCGGGTTCGAATCGAGTTTCTCTGTCCTGAAGATCTGGGTTTCTCAGGCGGAGCGCTCGCGCGACCTGGGGTCGCGGCGATCGTCGGCGGATTCGTTGGCGATGACGGTAAGCGGTCGCGGCACACGCGGATGGTGCACGTTTGGCTTGAAGCCCCGGGCGGCGGGACCGTAATGCGTAGCCGGTTCTGGATCGGATCGATACTCCGTCCGTATTTGCCAGCGCCGCTGGCCGTGCCTGCGGCATGGCTGATCAATCGCCGCGGGTTTCGCCGGATGCTGATTCCGCGCGGCGCGCCAGCGGCGCTGGCCGCTCATTGCGTCGAGGAATACAACAACCTGGCGGGCTTTCTGCCTGACCTATATGTGCGTGAAGCTTCCGCCGCCGCGGGCGGTTGAATCGGGATGTGAGCGATTCGATCAAGGCCGAACTTGAGAAGCTGGAGAGCGTGGGGCGCGTGAGCGCGCACGGCCGTCGCGAGGTCCACGCCGCCTTTGGATTTTCGGAGATGGCGCGCAAGGCTGAGAACGACGAGCCGCCGCGCGGTCCCAGCGTCGCCGAGAGCCTCGACGATGCGTTCGCACGGCTGAAGTCGAGCGTCACGCCTGAGTGACTGCCGCGGAAGTCAAGAGCGAGATAAATGCGCTCGCCGATCCCGAGGCCGCCGCGACTCTGCAGCGATTCTTCAAGACCGGCCCCGGCGAATACGGCGAGGGCGATGTGTTCGTCGGCGTCAAGGTGCCGCCACTGCGCAAGATCGCGCGCGAGCACCGCGAATTGTCAATCGATCAAATCGACGAACTGCTCCAGAGCGAGATCCACGAACATCGCTCGACCGCGCTGATCATCCTCACCGAACGGGCGGCGCGTGCGGACATCGACGCCCGCAAGCAGCTCTACGACTTCTACCTGGCCCGCACCGAACGAATCAACAACTGGGACCTCGTCGACATCTCCTGTCGCGAGGTCGTCGGCGGGTATCTGCTGGCGACCGGCGACTGGAGTCCGCTCACGGCTCTGGCGATCAGCGAAGACTTGTGGGAGCGCCGCATCGCGATGGTCAGCACGTGGACCTTCATCCGCGTGGGCCAGCTCGAGCCGACCTTCACGATCGCCGAGCTCCAGCTGGGCGACGAACACGATCTGATGCACAAAGCCGTCGGGTGGATGCTGCGGGAAGCTGGCAAGAAGGACGAAGCCGCGCTCGAGGAGTTCTTGGCGCAACACGCCGGCCAGATACCACGGACCGCTCTGCGCTATGCGATCGAGCGCATGTCGGCGGAGCGCCGGGCATACTGGCGCTCACGGTAATCAAGCGCAAAAGGAGAGTTGAAGATGAAGAGCGTCCTCACGGAGTTCAAAGAGTTCATCAGCCGAGGCAACCTCGTTGACCTGGCGGTTGCCGTCGTGATCGGTACAGCATTTGCCGCGCTGGTCGCTTCGCTGGTCTCTGACCTGATCACGCCGATCATTGCGGCGATCTTCGGCAAACCCGACTTCTCCAATCTCACATTCACGATCAACGGAAGCGTCTTCAAGTACGGCAGCTTCATCAATGCGCTGATTGCGTTCATGTCGGTCGCGGCAGCGATCTTCTTCTTCGTCGTCAAGCCGATGAACGTCTGGAGCGAACGCACCAAGCGAGGCGAAGATCCGGACGTCAAGGACTGCCCCGAGTGCCTCTCGCAGATTCCCCACGCTGCGACGCGCTGCGCGCATTGCACGACGCAGCTCGGCGGCGACTGATCAGACGAGACCGCGAGCGACCAGCGCTTCAGCGATCTGCACGGCGTTGAGCGCGGCGCCCTTCAAGAGGTTGTCGCCGACGACAAACAGGTGCAGCGAGTTCGAGGCCGAGTCGTCCACGCGGATGCGCCCCACAAGCACGTCGTCCTCACCCTCGGAGTCGATCGCCATCGGGTACTTCGCGTTGGCCGGATCGTCGACCACGCGAACTCCCGGCTGAGCCTCGAGTGCCTCGCGGGCCTGTTCGGCACTCAGCGGCAACTCGGTCTGAATCGTCACTGCCTCGGAGTGGCCGACGTAAACCGGCACGCGCGTGCAGGTTGCGGTGACCGGGAGATCCGGCAAGGACATGATCTTGCGCGTTTCGTTGATCAGCTTGCGCTCTTCGTCGGTGTAGACGTCGCCGTCCTTGAAGGATCCAGCCTGCGGCAGCACGTTGAAGGCGATCTGATGCGGGTAACTCTTGGGCGCCGGCGGGTTTTGGTCGTTCACAATCGCCTGAGTTTCGGCACGCAGCTCGTCGATCGCCGCCTTACCGGTGCCGGATACCGACTGCATGGTTGTGACGATCACGCGCTGCAGAGCAGCGACCTCGTGCAGGGCCTTCAGCGGAACCAACATTTGCGCGGTCGAGCAGTTCGGGTTGGCGATGATCTTGCGACCACCCTCCGCAGCAGCGGCGTCGAGCGCGTCGGCGTTGACCTCGGGCACGACCAGCGGGATGTCATCGTGCATACGCCAGTGCGAGGAGTTGTCGACCACGATCGCGCCGGTCTCGGCGAACTTGGGCGCCCACTCGGCTGAAGTGCCTGCGCCGGCGGAGAAGATCGCGATGTCAAACCCGTCGATGTTGCCTTCGGCAAGCTCGATCACCTCGACGTCTTGGCCGCCGATCACCACCTTGCTTCCGGCCGAGCGGGCCGAGGCCATCGGCACGATCTCGCTCGCGGGGAATCCGCGGCGGGCGAGCGTGCGGAGCATTTGGGTGCCGACGACTCCCGTCGCACCGACCACAGCTACCCGGTAGCTGCTCATGGCGCGACTGGCCTGAAGTTGCCGGTCGCCTGTTCCTCGGCGACGCCAAGGTCGAAAGCGTCGTGCAGGGCGCGGACCGCGTCAGGCACCTTTTCGCCGGGAATCACGCAGGAAATCTTGATCGGTGAAGTGCTGATCATCTCGATGTTGATGCCCTGCTCACCGAGCACCGTGAAAACCTTCGCCGCCACACCGGGGTGCGAACGCATGCCTGCGCCGATCACCGAAACCTTGCCCATCCCAGAGTCGCTCTCAATAGCTTCAAACTCGTCCATCTCGTTGAGCGTGTCGAGCGCGACGGGCAAATCGTCCTTGGGAACCGTGAAGGTCATCTCCGCCGGCGAACCCAGCGGTTCGTTCTGGATGATCATGTCGACGTTGATGTTCGCGTCAGCGAGCTTGGTGAAGAGCTCACCGGCGACTCCCGGACGGTCGGGAACACCGCGCACGGTCACGCGCGCCTCGTCGGTGAGGTGGGTGACTGCTGTTACCAAAGGCTGTTCCATCGTTTCCTCCTGAGAGACGACCATCGTACCCGTGCCGTCGTGAAAGCTGGATCGGCAGTGGATGCGCACTCCGTGATTTCGCGCGTACTCGATTGAGCGCAATTGCAGCACGCCCGCGCCCGAAGCGCTCATCTCAAGCACCTCTTCAAAGCTGACGACCGGCAGCATCTTCGCGTTGGGCACTATGCGCGGGTCCGCGTTGTAGACCCCATCGACATCCGTATAGATCTCGCAGACGTCAGCGCCGATCGCCGCGGCAACCGCGACCGCGGGTGTGTCGCTGCCGCCGCGCCCGAGCGTCGTCACGTCTTTGCTGTCGGTCGAGACGCCCTGGAAGCCGGCAACCAGGACGATTTTCGCCTCGGCGAGGGCCTCCTTGATGCGGTCGGCGCGCACGTCGACGATCCGCGCCTTGGTGTGCGAGGTGTCGGTGATGATCCCCGCCTGCGAGCCGGTCAGGCTGATCGCCTCATGTCCCATGTCGTGGATTGCCATCGCCGCAAGCGCGCACGAAATGCGCTCACCGGTTGAGAGCAGCATGTCCATTTCGCGCGCGACGGGCCGCTCGCTGATTTCGCTTGCCTGCTCGACCAGACGGTCGGTCATCTTGCCCTGCGCGCTGAGCACGGCGACGACGCGGTTGCCCTGCTCGTGCGCGGCGACGATCCGGCTCGCGGCGTTCTTTATGCGTTCGGTGTCGGCCACGGACGTGCCGCCGAACTTCATGACGATCGTTTCGCTCACGAATCGGCAGATTAGTTGCCCGTCGCGCCCGTCGCACCCTTCGGCTTGACGATCACCGTGCGTCCATCTGAGAGTTGGTAGACCTCGCCGAGCTTCTTGCCCTGACCGACCACTGTTGAACCGGGCTCGACGGTGATCTGCTCGGCAGTCTGGTCCTGTTTGGTGACGACTGAGTTCTTGGGCGCTGTCTGGGCCGACTTGCTCTTGAGCACGTCCGGCGTGAGGTTCACGGAGCTCAGCGCGGCCAGCAGAAAGGCAACCGCAAGCACGATGCCAAGGTCGAAGAGATTGACCAGGCCATCCAGTGGATCGCCGGCGCGGTCCTCGTGCGAGCGGGCGCGGGCTGAGACTTTCGCGCTCATGCGCCGATCGCCACGCTTCCGGGCTCGGTGTGGGCGTGCATGGCCGGCGGGGACGGCGTCTCGCTGAGCGCCGCGGCGACGTACTCGACGTCGGAGAAATCCTGCGAATAGAGGCGGTCGCGCACCATCGAGACCGCGAAGGCGATCATGCCGATCAGCAGGCCGGTGACCGTGACGCTGAAGGCGACGCGAAGGTCGCTGGTCAGGCGCTGGATGTCACCGTTTGAAAGCGCAGCGAGCGCCGGCGAGAGCGGAATAAGTGTGCCCATAAGGCCAAGTGCCGGACCCATGCGCACGAGAATTCGCGTGCGCTCGAGCCGGCGCAGCGAGCTGTAGTCGTACTCGGCGAGACGCTTTGCGATGCGATCCTCGCGGTCCGGGTAGGGCCGCTGGAGCACCAGCGCGTCCAAGGCCTCGCTCATGCGGTCGTTGTATCCGAGCGCGTGCAGCGTGTTGAGCGCCGATTGGTTATCGCCGATCGCCAGGTAGTGGCGGGCGTAGGCGATCGCGTGGTCGAGCCGCTCGATTCCGCGGCCACGCCGCTTGTAGGCCTCGGCCAGCAGCACGCCGACCTCGAAGATCGCGTACGCCAGCGCCAGAATCGCTGCGATCAGCACCGGGTACAAGAGCGCCTCGGCGATGTCGAAAAGGAGACTTTCGATCTTCACGTGGGTTTGAACTTAGCGTCAGAGGGTCTACTGGAGCGCCCGGAGCGCTTCTCCTAGCTCCGAACTAGGGAATTAGGCTACCCTAACTGCCGTTCCCCTCCATTTCATCTCCCCCAAATGCTGATCTCCACTGAATCTCGCTTACGCGCTACTGCGGCACTCGCCCTGGCCTCGATCCTCCTGATCGCGCTCCTTTCGAGCCCGGCGGGCGCCGCATCCAAGAAGCGCATCGTTGCACTTACGCCATTCAGCGCCAACACTTTGATCGCAGTCGGCGTCAAGCCGCGTGCGGTCGGCCAGCTGGCGATCGGCAAGAAGGCGTTCAGCCCGAAGCTCAGCGGAGTTCAGCGCCTGACGATGACGCATCCGACCGGCCCCAACATGGAGCAGATCGCCAAGATCGATCCCGATGTCGTGCTGACCTCCAGCGAATGGCGCAAGGGCACCCAGACGATGCGTGACCTTGCGATCACCGTGCGCGAGATGGACGCCGCGAAAGCGCTCGATGTCCCGGCGCGTCAGCGGGCGATTGGTTATGCCTACGGATCCAAACGATTGACCGACCGACTCGTCAAGAAGACCAGAGCCGAAATCGCCTACGCCAGGGGCGGATCCAAGAAGAAGCCGCACCCGATCAAGGTGAAACCGCGCGTGATGCTGATCCTCGGCGTCGGTCGCACGCCTTACGTCTTCATCAACAACAGCTGGGGCGGATCGGTCGCCCGCGCCGCCGGCGCGAACCTGCTCGGCGGCAATCAGAAGGGCAGCGGGGGCTTTGTGAAGGTTTCCGACGAGTACGTCGTTCAGCAGGATCCAGACATCATCATTGCGGTGCCTCACGGCAGCAACAAGGATGTGAACGCGATCGCCGACTATATGAAGAACAACCCGGCGTGGTCGACCACCAGCGCCGTCAACAACAACCGCGTATACGTGGACATGGACGAGTCGCTGCTGCAGCCCAACACCGACGTCGGCGACACCATCAAGCGCCTGCGCGTGTCGTACCTGAAGAACTGGTAGTTGCCCGGTGGCGCGCAGGACTGGCGTGGTCTTGGCCCTTGCGGTCGCGCTCTGCGCGGCGTTCGTGACTGCGCTTGCGCTGGGCGCGGTCAGCATTCCCTTCGCCGATGTCATCAAGTCGTTGACCGGCGGCGACGTCTCGCCGATCAGCGAGAAGATCATCAACGACCTGCGCCTGCCGCGGGCGGTGGAAGCTGTGGTTGTCGGCGCTGCGCTGGGCGTCGCCGGCGCGCTGCTGCAGGGCGCGCTCAACAATCAGCTTGCCTCCCCGGACATCGTCGGCGTGACCGGCGGCGCGGGGTTTGGCGCGGTCGTGATCTTGATTCTCTTCCCGGCCCAGGCGGCGCTGCTGCCGTTCGGTGCCCTCGTGATGGGCCTTGTTGCAGCCGCGCTCGTGTTCGGGTTTGCCTGGTCTGGCGCCAACCGCGGCGCGGTCACCAAGTTGATCCTTGCTGGAATCGCGATCGGCGCGCTCTTCGCGGCCGGAACCACCGCGATACTCACCGCATATCCCGATCGCGTGCCGTCGGTGCTCTTCTTCATCGCGGGCGGTCTGACCAGCGACGGCTGGCACGATCTGACGGCCGTGCTGCCGTATTTCATCGTCGGCTTCATCGGCGCCGTCTGCATGATGCGCCCGCTCGACCGGCTGGCGCTGGGCGACGAGGTCGCCGCATCTCTGGGCAGCAGACCGCAGCTGATCCGCTTGATCGCGGGCGTGATCGCGGCGATCCTCGCCGCGGCATCGGCTTCGCTTGCCGGGCTGCTGGCGTTTCTCGGGCTGATCGTGCCGCACTTCGTGCGCATGGCGGCAGGCACCTCGGCAAACACTTATGTCGTGCCTGTCTCCGCGCTTGCCGGCGCGACGCTGCTGCTGATCGGCGACACGTTGGCCCGCGTGGTCGCGGCGCCGGTGGAGCTGCCGGTCGGGCCGTTCATGGTTCTGCTGGGTGTGCCGCTCTTTCTCTACCTGCTGCGAAGGCACGCATGAGCGGTGTGGCGAGATCCACGGCCGCGCTGACTGCGACCGGAGTGAAGGTCGCAATCCAGGGCAACACGATCGTCGAGGGCGCCGATCTACGCCTTGAGCACGGCAAGCTGGTCGCGATCGTTGGCCCGAACGGCGCCGGCAAGTCAACGCTCGTGCGGGCGCTGGCGGGAATCCAGCGCATCGAATCCGGAGAGGTCTATTGGGGCGAGACCGCGATCGGCGATCTGCGCGGCCGTGACCTTGCGCTGACCCGCGCGTTTGTTCCGCAGCGCTCACTCGTGCCCCCGGGAGTCACGGTGCGCGAAGCCGTGACGATCGGCCGCTCGGTGCACGTCAAGCCCTGGCAGCGAGTCGGCGCGGAAGGGCGCGTCGCGGTTGATCGCGCGATGGAGCGCGCCGGCGTTGAGCAGTTCGCCGACAGATTCCTGACGACGCTCTCGGGCGGCGAAATGCAACGCGTGCAGGTGGCCGTGGCGCTGGCGCAAGAGGCGCCGGTGCTGATCGCCGACGAACCGACGAGCGCCTTGGACCTTGGCGCTACGGTCGCGATCGCGCGGTTGCTGCGCGGGTTAGCTGACGAGGGTCTCGGGGTGCTGCTTGTCGTCCACGATCTCTCGCTGGCGGCAGCCGTCGCAGATGAGGTCGTCGTGATGTCCAACGGGACCACGGTCGCCGATGGCCCTCCGGCCGAGGCGATCACACCCGAGCGGCTCGCCGAAGTGTGGGGCGTCGATGCGTCGCTGGACGTTTCAGCAGACGAGCGCACTGCGCTGAAGGTCTCTTGGCTTGGAGATGGAGAATGACTCAGATCACAGATATATCGCGGGGCGGCAATAGGCTCAAATCGAGGCCAATGAGGACTCTGATTGTCGCCATTTTCTCGCTTTTCTTGCTGCCGGGCGCGGCCCATGCGGTCCAGCCCGCCAGTCTGCCGGTGGCGTTGCTCGACGTGAGTTCTTCCAAGAGCGCGTTGCGCGCCAGCGGCGTGAAGCTTCGTCCCACCGGCAAGGCTGTCTACAAGTTCGAGAAACTCGGTTTCACGATCTCCGACGTCGCCGTAGGCGGAGCGGCACGGGGCTCGTTCGTACTCAAGGACGGTTTTCGCATCGTCAAGGGCAAGCGCGGCGTGTCCGTGCGGGGCATGTTGGTCGCCGTGAAGGGACGCGACGTATCGGTCACCGGCAAGATCGGCGGCAAGCGGCGCACGATCTTCATCGGCCGCTCACCCGCGATGCCGGCGATCGACGGTGGCCGAATCGCGCTCGCGACTTCCGGCGCAAAGCTTTCACTGACCAAACAGGCTTCGGCGGTGATCCGTCAGACAATCAAGAGTTACAAGCCGAAGTCGCACGGCGTGGGCACCTTCGAGGGATCGGCTTACGTCATCGCTCCGCCGCCCGGAGGCGGGGGGACGATCGATCCCGGACGCTCCAAGGAATGCAATGCGCCGATCGCCGGAGCGAGCACCGACCTGCCCAAGCCGATCGGCGCGGTTGATGTCGACTGCGGCTTCTTCACCTGGGCGCCGCGCAGTTCCTTCATCGACTATCTCGAAATCAACACCCCGATCGATCCGGCGCAGTCACTGCCACCGATCCAAGGGTCTGAGCACTACTGCGTTGTCGACAAGGCGGATGTGGCCGACACCTACTACTTCAGTCTTCCGATCACCGCCGGCTGGTGGGACGCGGCGACGAGCACCGGTGACCTGCGACTCGCCGGAGGCGTGGCGTTCAAGTACCAGAGCCACGGGCTCGACATCACCGTGTCGGATCTCGACGTACGGTTCGACGGCGCGAATTCTGAGATCTGGGCGACCGTCGTGCATGGAGGCGCGCCGTCCGGTGAACGAATCAAGTTTGTGACCTTCGACGCTGGCGTTGTGCGTGCCGGCGGACCGGTTGGGCCATCGGTCGCTATGACACGCCTTGACACTGTCTTCACGCCGCACGTTGCAGACGACGTTCTGCTCGGCTTCTACAGCAGCAATCCGGCGGGCGGTTGTTTCGACGTGGGGTTCAACTTCTGATGCTGCTGCGAAACGCAGTGGTTGTGATCGGCGCCGTCGCCCTGATCGGCGGCAGCGCCAGCAGTGCCTCTGCTGCAGACGTGACTGTTGTCTTTCCGCGCGGCGGTGGTTCCAAGACGGTCTCGGTCGGCTCGCTCAAGAGTCGCTTCGACATCAACCAGGAGTATGCGCTCGTGTCTGCGAGCGGGCAGATCAAGAGCACGCCGATCACGGGGATTTCCCTGCGGTCGCTGCTCGAGGCAACAGGTGCTGACCCGACCTACTCGGCAGTGACGATCGCGCGCCCCGGCGGCGTGGTGCGAATCAGCCGAGCACAGATCGAGGCCGGCGGCCTGACGCCGGTGATCTATGAAGAAGGCGGACTCGCCACATTCGTGCGCCCCTCTTACTCGGCGCGCGACGCCAATGCGCAGGACGTTATTTCCGCTTCGCCGCTGGTGATCACACAGGTCGACGACGCAAACTACGGCCTGAAGGCGACCGTAACCAAGAACAAAGCAAAGGCTGGGCAGGCACTCAAATTCGCCGCTTCGGCCAGCGGCGCGGCCGGTCAGAAGCTCAGCTATTCGTGGAATTTCAACGACGGAACAACCGGCACCGGTGCGACCCTCACGCACCGGTTCAAGAAGCGCGGCTACTACCGGGTGCTCGTCACGGTTCGCGGCGAGGGGGAAACGAAGACTCAGTCGATCGTGCTCAAAGTCCAGGTCGGCCCCGCACGCAAAAGCGACAAGAAGCGCGAGGGTGGCGGAAACAATGACGCTGCAGGCGCGCCGGTTTCAGGTCAGGCCGAGGGGACGGGTGGCAACGGTGATACCGCCGGCAGTCAAGCGGCACAGCCGAAGGGGAAAAAGCGCAAGAAGTCCGATCCGCCACAGCCGGATTCACTCCAGTCAGTGACCGGAGAGCTCCTCAGCAGCGAGCAGCAAATCCAGCCACAAAGCGACCTCGCCGCGCGTTCCGGCCAGAAGCTCGAGAACGTCAAGGGAACTGGCGGCGTCCCCACCGAAGCAGCCGGCGCCGCGGTCGCGCTCGGCCTCCTCGGACTCGGCGCCGCACTGGAACTCGGCGCCGCCGGTCGTCTACGCCGCAGGCTAACGACCTAACCCAGGCGCCAAAGCTGCGCAAGTCTGCGCTGCGAGCGCAGACTTGAAAAAACGCCCGCGCCGGAGGGTTCCGACGCGGGCGCTGAAGGCTTGACCTATCTGGCCAGCTTGCTCAGCCGAGCTTGACCGAAACAGCCTTGTACTTGCTTGAGACCGGGGTCAGCTTGTAGGTGCCCTTGATTTTGTCGGTGATGTAGGTCACCTTCACACGCTTGCCCGTGACGACCGCGTAACCGACGAACTTCTTGTTCCTGGTGACCTTTGCGATCACGCGCTTGTTCGTCTTGAAGACGCTCTTCTTGATCACGAAGGTCTTGGTCGAGGCGTCCTTGCCCGCTGGTCCTGCAGGTCCAACCGGACCCGGCTCTCCCGGGTCGCCCTTGTCGCCCTTAGCGCCGTCAGCTCCGGTTCCGCCCGCGGGTCCCGTGGCACCCGTTCCTCCGGTCTCGCCCGTCGCACCAGTATCGCCCTTGGTTCCCTTTGAGGCGCACGGGAAATTCTCCAATGAGAAGGTGCCGAACGTGTTCGGAGCCCGGTTCGGGCCGCTCCCGATCGCATATGCAGACGTGAAGAAGTTGGCGGCTGCGACGGAAGGCGCGATGTTCGAAAGGGTTGTGGTGCCATTCCAATTGACAGTGCAGACGGCGCCGGTGAGGCTCAGATCAAAGATCTTCACGTCGCTGTAGGTCGTGTACGCCGCGTCGGCGTTGTTGATGCCACTCGCGCGGATCTCGCCGGTGCCGTCTCCAGCTAGAACGATTTTCGGATTCGTGATCTCGATGTGAAATCCGTGACCTGATGGTGGTGCCGGGCTATCGAACGTGTACGTGCCGGCAAAGGTGAAGGATCCGGCCTGGGTTGCGGTGTTCATCGAGCCGGACGTTGCTTCGAACTTCCAGTCGTAGGCGGTGTTGCAATCAAACGGGTTGGTGCCGTCGACAGTCAGTGTTCCGCCGTTGCCGTCCGGGCCGTATGCGCTGCCGTTGGCGTACTGAGGCCCGACGCCGGCACGCGCGACGTAGCCGAGCCAAGTGCGACAGGTGTTGGCGACGACGTACGGCGAGTCGTAAACCTTGTATTGCGACCAGGTGAGGGAGACCGGTGCGGCTGAAGCTGAGACCGAGAGTCCGGCAAACGAGACGAGCGCGACGACTGCCGAGAGTGCCAGGCGCTGGCGCGAGATCCCGCGCGCCGGGCGGTTGGGGCTTGACATCTAGAGGTGTCCTTTCCTTGCTGTTCTTGGATGTTCGAACACCGCCTGGGGTCGGCGGTTGCGATCCGCGCGTCGTTGCAAGGAGGTGCGACGGCTGCGAATGCGGCAAATCATAGTCAGAAACTAGGAATCTGTTAGGGCTGCCTAAGAATTTCGGCCGAACACGTGTATTCTCTGCGCCCTCATGACTGATCGCTCACAATCATTTATCCCTCGCGAGGCTGGCGCTCATGCCGTAAGCGACGACTCCCCGGCCGCGGAATTCATGCGCCCGATCGAGCCGCTCGAGTCAACCGACTCGCCGCGCACGCTCAGCGCGGCCGAACACGCCCGCACGATCCTTGCCAACGAAAGCGTCGCCACGCTCGCGTCGCTGACCGAGGATGGCTCACCGTGGGCCTCGGTCATCCAGTATGCGGTGCTGGGCGATGGCACACCGGTGCTGATTCTCTCGACGCTCGCGCTCCACGGGCGAAACGTGCAGGCCGACCCACGCGTCAGTCTCGCGGTCGCTGGGCCGGTCCCCGATGGTCACGATCCGGGCGATTCGGGCCGCGTCACGGTCGCTGGGCGCGTCGAGCAGCCGGAGGGCGAGGAGTTGGAGGCTGCAAAGCGGGCGTATTACGAGGTCAGCCCGTCGGCCGAGCTCTACACCCAGTTCGGCGACTTCACCGTGTATGTAGTGCGGATCAGCACGGTTCGATGGGTGGGTGGCTTCGGACGCATGGCTTCGACCGACCCCGCCGCCTACCACGAGGCTGAAGTCGACCCCACAGCCAAGGGCGCCGACTACGCCGTCAGGCACATGAACGACGACCACGCCGACGCGCTTGCGCTGATGGCTCGCGCGTTCACCGGTCACACCGACGCCACCGGGGCGTACGCGCTGCGCGCTGACCGCTACGGCATGGACATCGGAATCGAGACGCCGCGCGGCAATACGCACGGTCGGGTTGAGTTTGCGGAGCGCGTTGAGGCCACAGACGGGCTACGCAGCGCGGTGGTCGATCTGACCAAACGCGCCCGCGCTCAGCTTGGCGAGTCCTAGCTGCCCAGCGAAACTGCCCACTGCCGGATCCCGCCGTCATGGCGGGGGCGATGGAAGACGGCGGTGCTCTGATCGCACGCATCGAAGGCGGCGCCGGCCGGAAGCTTCTGCTTGAGCGTCCTGATCGCTTCGCCGTCCGGCTTGCGCAGCGTCAACTTCCACTTCGGGATGCCCGGGCGATAGCCGTAGCGGCGATGGATCTCGAGCAGTCGGTTGCCGCAGGCCCGGTACCACGAGTTGCGCACGCTCTCCTCGTTGGCCAGGGCGGTGACTTTCATCGGGTCGCTTGCGGGGGCGAGCACCTCAGCGCTGAACGACCATGCCCGGAGCAGGAGCGCATCGCTGCCCAGGGGCTCGATCAGTGTTGCGCCGATCGTTGTGCCCGGCACCGAGCGCAGGGCGTCGTCCGCCGGCGTCCAGAGCGACGTCGGATAGCGCATCCCATTGGACGAGTCCTGGAGCTGCAGAAGCGCGTCGGTCGCGATCGGGATCAATGAAGGAAGCAGATTCCACTTGCGCTCGCTGGCCCATCCCGATGTCCGCACGCCAATCGGCGCCTCCGTCGCGTCCGCGTCGAGTGAGATCAATGATGAGTGTTGGCGCACGAGAAGGCAGTTGTCGCCGCGTGCTTCGAGGCGCGAGCGTTCGGCGAGCACCTTGCCGTCAGAACGGACATCGACCAGATGCACGCGGCTGCCGCAGTTAACGCCGTCGATCGGGTCTGACTCCGTCGCCAGCGTCCGCGCGCTCCAGTTCGGCTCTTGCGATGCAGTGAGCTCGACGATCGAGCTCGGGCCGCGGTCGTCTTTGGCAATCGTCGCGAGTCCGAGCACGATCCGGCCGGAGCGTGCCTTGAACGAGACGATTCGGTTGCCCGGGGGCGGCATGTACACACGGGTCGCCTGCTTCGAATCCAGCGCGCGCGCGTAGATCGCCCCGACTCCGCGCTTGATCAGGCGTCCGCCGCGCTTCTTGTGACTTACACGGTCGTTGCGCTGAAACCAAAGGATCCGACCATCCTGGATTGACGCGCTGGTGATCTGCGACTGGCTGGGCGGCAGGTTGACGGCTCCTGCCGACGCCGCGAGCGCGAGCGCTGCCAGGACAGCCGAGGCGATCAACGCAAGCTTCTTCACGGCCCGACCTCCGTGCCGCGCACGGTCTTGCCTTGAATCACGCCGACGACCAGCCGGTCACCGTTGCAGCCGACCGAAGAGAGGCCCTTCTGCGAGATCTTCGCCAGCTCCTTGACGAAGTTTCCCTGGGCGTCATAAAGCTTGATCCGATGCTCGCCTGGGAAGAAGTTCGGCAGCAGGGGGAAGAACAGCGATTCCTCTCCCGAGAGCTCCGCGAGGATCTGCGCGAAGCTCAAGCTACCGACGACCGTGTAGAGATTCGGCCCGCAGAACTGGACCGCTTCGGCCTTGGCGAGCGAGCCGGCGATCACCTTTGGCGAGTCAACGTCGCCGCCGGGGAAGATTACGAATGGACTCTTGGGCTTGTCCTTGCGGTCGCGGATCCCTGTGAGCGGCGGGTTGCCCACCAGCGCGACGCTGCCGTCGTTTGCGACATCGAAGCTGCCCGAGCGCGGCGACCACAGGCTCGATCGCTCGCCGGAATCAATGTCGGTGATCGCGGTTGCGGTTACGTAGGGATCGGCGCCGACCAGTTTGCCTCCGGCGGCGCGCGCGGTCCCGCTGCCAAAGATGTCGCCGGCGGCGGCCACGCCGATTTCCTGCCGTGCGCCGTCCGGCTTCCAGAGCCAGCGCGTGGCGCTCAACTCTGCGCTTTGGCCATGGCGACACTCTGCCTGGACTGCGGTGATGATCGCATCGCCGCTGCTCGAGACGCCATTGAGCGAGCGGAAATCTGAGCAAACGTTCTCTTCGTCGTCTGAGATGTCGAGCTTGGCAATGTCGACCACCGGGATCGTGCTCTCGCTGGTTGCGCCGGCGTAGATCACCGACTTGTAGCTCTCGCCGACGGCTGCCCCGGCTGAGCCGATCGTCTGGAAGGCGACGCGCCCTCCTCGGGCGTGGAGGCTGATCGGATAGATGTCCTTCTTCTCGAGGAGTTTCTGGTCCACACCAGTTGCGCGGTCTGTGCGCATCAGCGCGACCTTGAGCGAAGCGGGGAAGTCGTCACCCTTGAAGTCGAAGCGCAGCTTCAGCCGCACCCAGTAGAGCTGCTGACCGTCGGCGGCTCCCCCGAATACAAATGTCGCCTCCTGCGTTCTGGTCCTCTCTCGTGCGGCAGCGACGGCGAACTTCTTCACCCGCGCACGCACGCGATCGAACTCGCTCAGCTGAGCCGCGATGCGCTGCTTGTAGGCGCTCGGCGCCACCGCGGCTTGCGCGGTCGGCGGGGCCTGCTTGGGCCCGGCCAAGGCAACCGCGGTGAGCGCGCACACGGACGCGGCGGCTCCCACGACCGACAAGAGGATCCATCCGCGGTTTCGCCGATCTGGGTTACGAGAAGTGCGCATCGGGCCGCGCAAGCATACAGGCCGGTCAGACGGCTGACGCGTGGGCCCGAGCAGAGTCAGGCGATTTGCGAAGCGGCCTGCTCGAGCTCGTCCCGGTAGTCCGGGTGCGCGATCGACGCTATCGCCTTGGCGCGTTCAGGCACTGTCATCAGCGCCAGGTCAACCGAACCGTGCTCGGTCACCACGATGTCGAGCTGGTGGCGCGGAGTTGTCACAAGCGCGCCATCGGGCAGCTGCGGCAGGATCCGCGAGACTCGGGCCTCGCCCTGACCGGCCGTCGACGCGAAACAGAGCAGCGAGGTTCCGCCCTCCACATACGCCGGGCCGGAGACAAAGTCCTCGCCGCCGCCGACGCCGCTGAACTGCCTGCCGTCGCGCGTGTCGGCCATCACCTGTCCGTAGAGGTCGATCGCCAGCGCGCCGTTGACCGTGACCATTTGGCGGTTCTCGTTCATCTTGTGCGGCGAGTTGACCTGGTCGACCGGCAGGAAGGCGATCTGCTCGTTTTCGTCCAGCCAGTCGTATAGCTCGCGGCTGCCGAGCGCGAACGTGCAGACCGATCGGCCGTCGTTTGCGCCCTTCTCGTTTGTCACTTTGCCGGACTTCTGCAGCTTCATCAACCCGTCGTTGAACATCTCGGTATGAACGCCGTAGTCGCCGCCATCGCCCTCGGCCAGCTGAGCCGCGATCGCGTCGGGAACGGCGCCGATCCCGGTCTGAAGCGTCGAGCCGTCGGCGATGTGTTCAATCGCGTGAGCTGCGATGTGCATCGACGTCTCGTCGATCGCCTTGCTTGGGATCGGAGTGGGTCCGAGCGTGCCGGTCACGAGAATGTCGATCTCATCGAGATGCAGGGCGTGGCGGGCGGAATCGTTTCCAAAGGTGCGCGGGAACTGGTCGCTGACCTCGACGATCAGCAATCGATCAGGATCTGCGCCGGCAGCCCGGAGTTCGTCGATCGTCCCGCCGGCGTGCAGCGAGAGGCTGCACCAACCGTCGTCATCGGGCGGCGCGGCCGCGCAGCACATCACCCGAGGTCTCACCTGTGCGAGCAGCGGGCCAAAGCGGCGAAAGTCAGCGGGCACATATTCGACGCCGGCGCCGGCGTCGACGAGAAATCGCTCGATCGGTCCGTAGAAGCCCGAGCGGTAGCGCACCCCGCTGCGGCTGAAGAGTTCGGTGCCGACCGTGATCAGCGCGCCGTCGACGGTCAGATCCTCCCAGTCGTCGCGCTCGCCCAGGCGCGCCATCAGATCCGGTGGCCACGCAGGCCCAAGGCCGCTGGCGAGCGAGTCAATCGGCCGGATCAGCGCTGCCGCCTCAGCGGCTGACATCTCAGGCGCCATAGTCGTGCCGGTCAATTGACCGCGCGGCGCCCCTGCAGCGCGCGGCCGAGCGTTACTTCGTCTGTGTACTCAAGATCCGCGCCGACCGGCAGTCCGCTGGCCGGGCGCGTGACGGTGAGGTCGGGGCGGCGCCTGGCGAGCGCGTCGCCGAGGTACAGCGCGGTCGCCTCGCCGGTGGTTGTCGGGTTGGTCGCGAGCACGACCTCTTTCACGGCCGGATCGTCCGCGCGGGAGAGCAGCTCGGCGATCTTCAGATCCTCGGGCTCGACGCCATCGATTGGACTCAAGCTACCGCCGAGCACGTGGTAGCGACCGTGGTACTCGTTGGTGCGCTCGACCGGGATGATGTCACCGGGCTCCTCGACAACGCAAATCAGACTCTTGTCGCGCCGCTCATCGCTGCAGATCTTGCAGACCGGCTGGTCGGTGAGGTTGAAACAGACTTCGCAGAAGCCGATCTTCTCCTTGACTTCGCGAATCGCGTCGGCCAGCGCCAGGCCCTCTTCCTCGTCGACGCGCAGGATGTGGAATGCAAGCCGCTGCGCCGTACGCCGACCGATCCCCGGGAGCTTCGAGAGCTCGGTGATCAGGCGCTCAACTGGTGGCGAGAACATCGAGGACATGGTTCGCAGATTGTGACCGCGACTTCGGTCACTTTGTCCGGCCACCCGAGGGCCACCGATCCACCAACCCCGCAAATCTTCCTTGCCTGCTCCCTAAGGGAGCAGGCAAGGAGTAGAAGCCGCTCGGTGATGGGGTGGGACTACATGCCCGGGAGGCCGAGGCCGCCGGCGATTCCGCCAAGGCGCTGCTCGGCGAGCTGCTGGGATGAGCGCAGGGCTTCGTTGGTTGCGGCAAGCAGCATGTCCTGGAGCATCTCGACGTCCTCCGGATCGAGCGCCTGCGGGTCGATCGTGATCTCGGTGACCTGGAGGTCGCCAGAGACCTTGACCTGAACGATGCCGCCGCCGGCCGAAGCCTCGACGATCTCGGTCTTGAGCTTCTCCTGCTCGGCGGCCATCGCCACCTGAGCCTCTTGGAGCTGCTTCATCATCTTGTTGAGGTTGGGCTGTTGAGCCACGGAAGTTCCTTTCGAAGGTCTTTACTCGGCGGTGCGCGCTACTTCGGTCGCGTCGAATTCTTCTTTGATTTTCGCGACCAGTTCGTCGGGATCGATACCGGAGCCTTCGCCCTGCTGTGCGAGAGCCGGGTTGAAGACCTCGTCCGGGATCGACTCAGTCTTCAGCACAAACGCGAATCCCGTGGCGTCCTCGAGATGCTTGGCGATCAACTCGCGTTTGCCGGACTGCTCGATCTGTTTGCGCTGGAAGCTCGCGGAGTCCGGCACTGCGATCACGAGTGTGCGGCCGTCCACTGCGTGCGGCTTTGAGTTCTCCAATGCCGCACCAAGGCTCGGGCTCTCCTCCAGCAACGTGCCGACAGCCGCATCCCATGCTGCCGCGACGATCTCAACTGAAGGAGCCTCGCGAGGGGCAACCGGCTCTGCAGGTTCAGCTGCCAGGGCAGCTTCCTCCGCCACCACCGGCTCCGACGCGGTCTCAATCTCCACGACCGCCTCCGGCGCAACCTCCTCCAAAGATGCATCTTTGTCGTACGACAAAGATGCATCTTTGGAGGACTCGAGGGCTTCGATTCGGGCTATTAGGGCGCCGGGGTCGGAGTCGTCGGATGGGGCGGCTGCTTTGAATAGCGCCAGTTCGAGCAGTAGGCGGGGATCGCCTCCGCCGCGTGCTCGCTGAATCATGCCGGAGAGCAGATCGAGCGTGTGCGCGGTGCGCTCGGGCGTAAACCGCTGCGACTGCTCAAGCAGGCGAGCCGCTTGCTCGTCGGTCAGGCCAACCGACGCCGGCGTCTCGCCGAGCGTTCGCGCGACCAGCAGATTTCGCATATGACCGGCAAGCTCGCGGGCGAAAGTCGACATGTCCCGCCCGCTGTCAGCGAGTTCAGCGACCGCAACCAGGACTCCGCGACGGTCTCCCGCGGCGATCGCATCGGCCGTCGTCGTCAGGAGTTCAAAGTCCGCCACGCCGAGCACGGCCTGCACGTCCTCCGCTCGCACGGTCGTGCCACCGTAGGTGACCAGCTGCTCAAGCGTTCCCAGCGCGTCACGGAAGGAACCTGTGGCAGAGCGGCCGATCATCGCGACAGCGTCGTCGCCGATCTCGATCTTCTCCGCGTCGGCCGCGCGGCGCACCGCCTGTGAGAGCTGCTCGACCGTGGGCCGCCGAAAGTCAAAGCGGTGGCAACGGTCGGCGACGGTCGGCAGAACCTTGTTGGCCTCGGTCGTCGCGAGAACAAAAACCGTGTTCGGCGGCGGCTCCTCAAGCGTCTTCAAGAAGGCGTTCCAACCGGCGGTGGTGATCATGTGCGCCTCGTCGAGGATGTAGACCTTCCACCCGCCGGTGGTAGGTGCAAGCGCAACTGAATCGATCAACTCGCGAATGTCATCGACCCCGTTGTGCGAGGCCGCGTCCATCTCCACTACATCCAACGAAGTTCCAGCCGCGATCGCCTGTGCGGAAGGGTCGTCGGCCGCAAAGCTCGAGGTGGGTCCGCCGGTCGCGTTCAACGCAGAAGCAAGGATCTTCGCCATCGAAGTCTTGCCCGTGCCGCGCGAACCGACGAAGAGATACGCGTGGTGAACGTTGTCCTGGTCGACCGCGTTCTTGAGCGTGCGAACCACGTGCTCCTGGCCGATCACGTCGTCGAACGTGCGCGGACGGTGACGGCGGTAGAGAGAAGGAGCCCCGGACATGCATAGCGAGCTTAATCGGCCCGCGCGATTGGCAACTACCCTGATTCCCCGATGAACGGGCAACGGATCCGTCAATTCTTGGTGCCGCTGCTGTTCGTCCTCGGTGTGCCGCTCCTCTACTTCGCCGTCTACGGCCGGCCGTACCTCAATTACGACGCGGCCTACTCGTTGCTGTGGGCGAACGACATCGCGAGCGGCCACACGCCCGACTACAACGGCTTCATCGCGCCCACGCCGCATCCGCTGCAGACTTTTGTGAGTTATCTCGTGCTGCCGCTCGGCGCCGCGACCACCGGCGTGCTCGCTTGGCTCGTGATGCTCTGCTTTGGAGCGCTCTGCTGGGTGATCTACCTGATCGGCAAGGAACTCTTCAACGACTGGGTCGGGGTGCTCGCCGCAATCGTGATCATCACGCGGCCCGCATTCGCAAAAAACGTTCTCGCCGCCTACCAGGACATCCCGTTCATCCTCTTTGTCTGCTGGGCGCTGCTGCTGGAGATCCGCAAGCCTCGCCGCGGCGCGCCGGTGTTGGTGCTGCTCGCGCTTGCTGGACTGCTGCGACCAGAAGCGTGGGTGCTCTCGGGGCTCTACTGGCTGTGGATGTGGCCGGCGCGGGACACGCGCGGCCGCGCGCTCCTGGCCCTGCTCGTCGCCTCGGCGCCGGTGCTCTGGGCGATCTCCGACTGGGCGATCACAGGCGACCTGCTCCACTCGTTTCACGGGACCAGCGATCTTGCGGCACAACTCGATCGACCGCGAAGCCCACTCGTTGCGCCGTTCTGGACGTTGAAGTTCTTCGCCTGGACGCTGCGCGAACCATTGATGCTCGGAGTGCCGATCGGCCTTGTCTACTGCTGGTTCTGCGCGCGGCGCGAAGGGCTGATTCTGTTCGGCATGGCCGTCCTGATGTCGGTCATCTTCATTCTCACGACGTTCGGCGGTCTGCCGCTGATCGCGCGCTACGTGCTCACGCCGACAGTTCTGCTCGCGGTGATCTACGCCGCCGGTTGCCTTGGCTGGGTCTCATTGCCCAGCGAGTTCCCACGCCGTGAGATGTGGAAATGGATTGGGATCGGCTCACTCTCCCTTTCGATCGTCTTCATTCCCTGGTTCATCCCGATCGCCAAGGACCAGGCACGCAAGATCGACAACTACCAGACGATCCAGGGGGACCTACGCGACCTCGCCCAGTCGCCGACCGTGCAGAAGTACAACCGCCTCTGCGGGCGAATCTCGACGACCGATCACCGGCCGGTGCCGGCGTTTCGCTACGAAATTGACGGACCTCCAGGTGCAGTCCAGTCGATCGGCAACAAAGAGACGCCGATGGCTGCGCTTGCGCTGTTCCCCGCCAACCGCGACATCGTCAATCGCTTCTACAGCGAGAAGGTGCCAAGGCTCACACCGGCGGACTATGGATTCACCGGCTACGAAGTGATCTACGAGACCTGGGCATGGAAGATCTACGCCTCAAGGGCCTGCATCGAGGCTGTGGCGGCTGGCAAGGTACTCGCTGGCTCTGAGAGGGCGGGCGACGCGGTGTACAACGGGGAGAACGACGCCCCGACGCCCAATTGACGGGACAGGCTCAGAACGCCAGCGAGTACTTGACCAGCTTTCTGTCGGTGCGAACCTCCGTGCGGTTCTTCTTGTATTTGCCGGAGACCGCCTTGATGCTCACCGTGCCCCACGCAGCGGCTGAGCTCTGAGAGGTCGTGACATAGATTCGCGGCGTCGATATGTAGCCGCTGGGCGAGGTCTTCACGCGCTTGCTCTCGCAAACGGCGCTGACACCCTTCTCGCGGAAGCAGAGCAGGAGCTTCCAGGTTCCCCTCGGCATCCGCAGCTTCGACATCTTCACCGAATTGCGCACGAACGGCGTTCCCTGCTCCTTGGCTCCGGTCGCTGAGACTGTCCCGAGCTTCTTGCTGCGCTTACCGTTCTTGTAGAGGTAGAGGTTGTTCGTCGCCGTGCGGGCGGCGGGGTTGTCCGGGGATGGGTCGCTCGAGGGAACGCTCGTGCAATAGGGGTCGGCGTTCTCGCATTTGACCAGATACTTCGAGTTGTAGACGTTCCACTTGTTGGCGAGGTAGGAGCCGGTTGCCGGGCTCGAATTGAAGTAGTCGTTGTTGTTGCAGTCGTAGGCGAAGAACATGCCGGCCATCTCTGCCGGCGCGCAGACGCTGGAGCTGTAGCCCGCGGACTCGGGGCTGCCATCGGAGTAACACATGACGTCCAGCCCGTCCTTGCAGTGCCCAGCGCTCGTCGCGTTGGGGGCTGAAGCTTGAACGGCGCCGATCGTGTGCGACATCTCGTGGAGCAGCGCGCGCGGCAATTGGCTGTTGACCGATTGGTTGATCGAACCCTCGGGCGTTGCCACGTAGGCGATGGCGCCAGGTCGATTGTTGTAGTTGTTGATGCCCGCGGAGTCGTCAAGCGCCATCACGCCGATTCCCGAGATGTAGCTCGGCGCCTCGAACTGATCGAGCACGAAGATGTAGTGACGCGGCGGTCCGTCGATCGAGTCCGAGAACGACTGCAGATCGCCGATCGTCTTGTTCACATCGATCTGCCCGTCCTTGTCGAGGTAGCTCGCGAGCGATCCGGGAAGAGTGAGCGCGCCGATGTCGGCATAGAGCGGTCCACAGGTGGTTCCAAGGTCGAGGGAAACCGTGCGCTTGCCGCCGGACGCCTGCAGCATGAAGGAGTGGAGCGTCGAGATGCTCTTCTGCATCATGTTTGCAACGAGTTCAAACCGGTCGGCCATGTCGGCCGCCCGTACATAGAAGAACTTGAACTTCGGTGCGTGGTCCGACGAGGCGTTGACGGTTTGGTCGACGGTCGATTTTGTGCCGCACCAAGTCTGCGGGAGACCAGACTCCAAAGCCGAAACTTCGAGCGGCGCCGGAGCGGTGGCTGCGCGCACGCGCTCAGTGTGTGTGTAGCGAAACTCCTTCGAATCGCTGGCGAGCGCAGTGACTGAAACCATGCAAGCGATCAGGAGCGAGGGGAGTACGTACCGCTTCAACATGAGGTACGTATCGGCACAACATTGGGTGACTACAAATAAGGATTAAGACATTTGGCCAACTGGCCAGTAATCAAAATTAGGGTACTTAGCGCCCGCGCCCGCGCTGGGATTGCGGGAAATCCTTGGATGGGCGCGGCGGGTTTCGAACCTGCGACCTCTCGCGTGTGAGGCGAGCGCTCTC
>CAZRAA010000034.1:0-22913 GCA_964597975.1 uncultured Thermoleophilaceae bacterium
GGTCGGCAGCAAAGTCGAGGAGGAGGGCATCATCCGCCACGGCGCAAAGATGCTCTATGCGACGTCGCGGGCGACCGTTCCGAAGGTCACGATCCTCGTGCGCAAGTGTTACGGCGCGGGGTACTACGTGATGAACGGATCGGGCTACGAGCCGGACGCGATCTACGCCTGGCCGTCGGCCGAAGTCAGCGTGATGGGTGCTGAAGGTGCGGTCAACATCATCGGCCGCAGCATCATCGAGGCGGCCGAAGACCCCGAGGCCAAGCGCGCCGAGCTGCTCGCCCACGCGCAGAAGCAGATCGACATCTACCTCGCCGCCGGCAATGCGGTGATCGACGACGTGATCGATCCCCGCGAAACGCGCCACCACATCATCCGCGCGCTGGAGATGGCGGAGAACAAGCACGTTGACCGTCCGCCCAAAAAGCACGGGGTGATGCCCGTATGACCCCCGCCAACACCACACCCGAACTGCGCACCTTTGGTGCGCAGTCGGAATCTGACGACGAAAAGGCGATAGGTATGAGGTCGTTAGCTGCGCACCTTTTGTGCGCAGCCGCGGCCGCGGCGCCGGAGGCCCGCCCGCCCCGTCGCCAGCAGCTGGGGCAACTGAGGCCTTCAGCCGTCTTTCGTCGCAATTGCTCCACTGCTCACCAAAGGTGCGCAGCTAACAATCCCTTGAACAAGCGGTTTTGCACCGCGGAAATCAACTGCGCACCGAAGGTGCGCAGTTGTGGAGGTTGATCTTGTCTGGTTTCGACAAGCCGTGCATTCTCACCAACTCGATCTCCGGCGTTGTAGCCAATAAGGCGCAGTGCCCGGCGATCCCGTACACGCCGGAGGAGTACGCCGCGGAGGCGCGGCGGGCGGTGGACGCCGGCGCGTCGATGATTCACATCCACGCGCGCACGCCCGACGGCAATCCCTCGTTCGAGATCGAGGACTACAAAAACATCACCGACGCGATCAAGGCCGAGGTGCCAGACGTGATCATCAACTTCTCGACCGGCGCCGTCGGCGTCACGGTCGAGAAGCGACTCGAATACCTGGACGCCATACGGCCCGATGTTGCCGCGCTCAACATGGGTTCGATGAACTACGCCAAGTACTCCAAGCGCCGCAAAGAGTTCGTTTTCGGCTTCGTCTTCGAGAACAGCTTCGAGACGATCATCCAGTTTCTGACCGCGATGAACGAGTACGGCATCAGACCGGAACACGAATGCTTCGAGATCGGGCACCTCGCATCGCTCGAGCCGCTGATCGACATGGGCATTCTTGAGGCGCCGCTGCAGATTTCGCTCGTGATGGGAGTGCTGGGCGGAACGCCTGCCCGCGCGGCGAACCTCAGGCACGCCGCAAGTCAGGTGCCCCAGCACGATGGTCAGGGCGGATTCACGCACGGCGGCGATGGCGTCAACAACTGGGGCCTGGTCGGAGTTTCTCGCGAGCAGTGGGACCTCGTCCCAGTCGCAGTTGCCGAGGGCGGCAACGTTCGGGTTGGCCTTGAGGACAACTTCTACCTGCCCAGCGGCGAGATGGCGACATCCAACGGCGACCTCTGCGCCGAGGCGGCAAGGCAGATCGAAGCCGGCGGCCGCAAGGTTGCCAGCATCGCCGAGGCCCGCGAGCTGCTCGGGGTGCCGCGCAATGGCTGAGCTGCCGCTGGCGGGGGTCAAGGTCCTCGACCTCTCGCGCCTGCTCCCCGGACCGTTCTGTTCGCTGCTGCTGGCCGACCTTGGCGCCGAGGTGCTCAAGGTCGAGGACACCGGCATGGGCGACTACGTGCGCTGGACTCCGCCGTTCGTCGGGGGCGAGGAGGCGAAGACCGCCGGTACGCAGAGCGCCCAATTCCTCGCGCTCAACCGCAACAAGCGCTCGATTCAGATCGACCTTAAATCCGACGCGGGCAAGGAGATTCTGCTGAAGCTCGTTGCCCAGCACGACGTGGTGCTCGAGAGCTTTCGGCCGGGTGTGCTTGACAAACTCGGTGTCGGCTATGAGGTGATGAAGGACGTCAAGCCCGAACTCGTCTACTGCGCTATCACCGGCTACGGCCAAGACGGACCGTTCAAGCTGCGCGCAGGCCACGACATGAACTACCTGGGCCTTGGCGGTCTACTCGGGCTGACTGGCGCCAAGGACGGACCGCCCGTCCAGGCCGCTGGGCAGATAGCTGACATCGGCGGCGGTGCCCAGATGGCGGCGATCGCGATTCTCGCTGCACTTGTCGGCGGCAAGGGCGCGAACCTCGATATCTCAATGACGGACGGGGCGATGAGCTGGCTGGCAATGCCCGCCGCGAGTGCTCTGGCCGGGGATGTGCGAAAGCGCGGCGACGTCGACCTCGCCGGCAGGTGGGTCTGTTACATGCCTTACGAGGCGGCCGATGGCTGGGTCTCCTGCGGAGCCCTCGAACCGAAGTTCTGGAAGGCGTTCTGCGATGGCGTCGGCCGGGAGGATTTGATCGCAAAACAATTCGAGCTCGCCGGTAGCGCGGGTCACGCCGAGATCGCAGAGGTCTTCAAGTCGAAGACGCGCGCCGAGTGGGCGGCGTTCAACGACGAGCGGGATTGCTGCATCGAGCCGGTTCTGGAACTCGACGAAGCGCTCGATTCGGAGCTCGTCGCCGCGCGCGGAATGGTCACCTCGATCAACCAGCCCGGGGTTGGTGAGGTCAGGCAGCTGGCGTCGCCGATCGTGATCGACGGAGAGCGGGTCAGCCGCAGCGAGCCGGCACCTGGCTTCGGTGAACACACTGACGCCGTGCTCGAATCGCTCGGTTACGGGTCAGACGAGATCGCGCGGTTGCGCGAGAGCGGGGCGGTGGCCGGCTCATGAGCCAAGTCGCACAGGAGAAGACCGATGGTCTGATGCGCATGGGCGCGCTGGCCGATGCATCGGGCGTCCCCGCGGCGACGATCAAGCACTACCTGCGCGAGGGCTTGCTGCCGGCACCGGTGAAGACCAGCCGCAACATGGCCTGGTATCCGCCCGAGTACGTCGATCGGATCAAGCTGATCAAGCGGCTCCAGGAAGAGCGTTACCTGCCGCTGGGAGTGATCAAGCGGATTCTCGAAAACGAGCCCGACCAGGTCGAAGCGCGCCTAGAGCTCGGCGACACGCTGCTCGAACGCTCGCAGCGAATCGCGTCGGGCAAGGGGATCACCCGGGCGCAGGCGATCAAGAAACTTGGTCTGCCCGAAGAAGTGCTCGACGGCTTCGAGCGGATCGGCGCGATCGAGCCGCACGAAGGCAAGAACGGCGTTCGCTATTCGCAGCCCGACGGCGAGTTCCTCACCGCGATCTCGCAGTTCCGCGAGAGCGGTTACGGCGAGGCCCTGGGATTCACGATCTACGACGCGCTGATCTACATGCGTCACCTCGAGGCGTTGGCGCGCGACGAGGTCGACGTGATCAGTGAAAAGCTTCCCGGGCGCCTGAGCGCCGACGAAGCTGCTGACCTGATCGAGCGCGGGCACGGCCCGATGCGCGATCTGCTCTCGGCGATGCACGTCAAGCTGCTGGTCGCCGAGATGCGCCGGCGCCAGAAATCCGAGTAGCCTCGCGGCATGATCGCCGCCGCCATCCAGATGAACTCGCAGGCCGACAAGGCCGCGAACTTGGATGCAGCTGACCGGCTGGTGCGCAAGGCCGCGGCAGGCGGCGCAGAGCTTGTGCTGCTGCCCGAGAAGTTCAATCTGCTCGGCAATACGAAGGACTACTTCGAAGGCTCTGAGACGCTCGCGGGAGAGACGATCTCGCTCTGCTCGGCGCTCGCGCGAGAGCTGAAGATCGACCTGATCGCCGGCTCGATCGTCGAGCGCGTCGAGGGGCGCGAGAAGCTCGCCAACACCTGCGTACACCTCGGTCCCGGCGGCGAGATCAAGGCGACGTACAGGAAGATCCACATGTTCGATGTCGAGGTCGACGGACAGGTCTACCGTGAATCGGACCACGAAGATCCTGGCGACGAAATCGTCACCAGCGAGCTTGCCGGCGGCCAGCGCGCCGGCCTGACCGTCTGTTACGACCTGCGCTTCCCGGAGCTCTACCGGATCCTCGCGCTGCGAGGGGCGCTGGTGGAGACCGTGCCGGCAGCATTCACCTACGCCACCGGCGAGGCGCACTGGGAGTTGCTCTTGCGCGCTCGCGCCGTCGAGAATCAACTTTTTGTGATCGCGGCCAACCAGTTCGGCTATCACGACGGCGACCGCCGCTCCTACGGCAACTCGATGATCGTCGACCCGTGGGGCGTCGTGCTGGCGCGGGCCGCGGACGAGGGCGAATCAGTCGTTGCAGCGGAGCTTGATTTCTCTTCTCAGCTGGCCGTGCGCGATAAGCTGCCGAGCCTTGCCAATCGCGTTCCCGGTGCCTATCGCTGGTAGCCGGTTGGGACGCTCGGGTAGACAGGTTTGACGATGGCTTCATCCACCAGCTCGACCAAATCGGTGCCGGCCGACCGCCTTCCAGCGGTCGTGCAGAACGACATGGTCAAGAAACTGATCTGGAGCGGCGTGATGGCTGCGGTCAGCGCGCTTGCAGCGATCGCCGCCCGCAAGGCAGCCGAACAGATCTGGATCCGTGTCTTTGACGAAGGCCCGCCGATCGACTGACGATGGGACGCCCAGAAGACACCCCACCGCTCGGAGAATCCGTCGGCGAGATCATCGACCGCACGACGAAGATCGTGCACGAGGAGATCGAGCTCGCCAAGGCAGAGATTTCGGTTGCGTTGCAGGACCTGCTGCGCGGCTCGGTCGCCGGCATTGTCGGCGGCGTATTCGCATTCTTCGGCCTCTTCATCCTGCTGATCGCCTTCTCGTTCCTGGTCGCCGACGCGGTAGGCGCCTGGTACCCGTGGCTCGGCTTCTTCATCGTCGCCTTCATCTGCTTCGCACTCGGTGGCCTGCTCGCTGCGGTCGCGCTGAAGAAGCTCAAGAAGGGTTCCCAGCTTGCGCCAACGCAGGCGATCGACGAGGCCAAGCAGACCAAGAGCGCGCTGCAGGCCGAGGCCGACAAGGGGATCGAGACGATCGACTCCGTGGCCGTCGAGGAGGTCACCGCAGGGGAGGGCCCCGCTGGTCCGGCCCCGGCCACGCCTGCGGCCGCTGCGGCGATCAATCAGCCGGAAGCCTCGCCCGAAGCCGAGGCCGCCGCAGTCGCCAAGGCCGAAGTCGAAGAGGCGCGTGACGCAGCAGAAGATCTCGAAGTAGACGCCAAGGAAGCCAAGCGACGCGCCAAGCAAGAAGCCAAGGAAGCCCGCGAAGCCGAAAAGGCCGCGCGCAAGGCCGAGCAAGAAGCCGCAAAGGCCGAGGCGATCGCCAAGAAGAAGGGCGAAAAGGCGGCAAAGCAGGCCGAGAAGGCGCGCGCCAAGGCCGAGAAGCAGGCGGCCAAGAACGCCAAGAAGGTCGAGAAGGCCGGGGGCGCCGCAGCGCTGCCGCCCGAGCGCGACGTGCTCGGACAGCCGCTGCCGCCGACCGATGCGTCCGCGCAGCCGTACACGCCACCGCAGCCCCCGCAGGCTCCAGAGCCCCCGCAGACTCCGCCGCCACCGCCCAACGACCCCACTGGGAGCAACTGATGCCGCAGCGCAGCCCCGCAGAGATCCGCGCCTCGATCGAGGAGAACCGACAGGAACTCGTGCGCTCGGTCACGTCCGCTCGCAACGAGGTCGCGCGCATCACCGACTGGCGCCAGCACATTGCAGACCACAAGCAGGAGCTGACGGTCGGCGCCGCGGCTGTGGGATTCTTGGTCGGCGGCGCAATCGTGCTCAAGGGCCTTCGCCGGCGCCGCCGGTAGCAAGCCGCCGTTTCCCCGTCATCGCTTCGGGGTAGCTTGCCGTGGATGGAGCCCGTGCAGACAGTGCGCGTGACCGTCTCTGCTCGGACGATCGCGAAGACGTTTCTCGTCGTGCTCGGACTCGGCGCGGTGGCGTGGCTCGTGTACCTCTCGCGCCAAGCGCTGGCGCTGGTGGTGATCTCGGTATTTCTGGCGATCGCGCTCGGGCCTCCGGTCGACTTCTTCCAGCACCGCACGCGCATGCCGCGCTGGCTCTCGATCATTGTTATCTACATCTTCTTGCTGGCGGCGATCGTGCTGATCGGGCTGGTGATTGTGCCGCCGATCGTCTCCGGCGTCCAGCAACTCGGCCATGAGATCCCGATCAAGGTCGAGGAGCTCAAGAACGCCGGCTGGATCCACGACCTGAACACGCGCTACGACGTCGTCGACAAGCTCAGCGCCTCAGTCAGTGGGCTCCCCAACCAATTGGGGAGCGCGGCGGGGACGCTCAGTTCGATCACGGTCGGAGCGCTTTCAGCGTTCGTGCAGCTGGTGACGGTGCTGACGCTGGTCTTCCTCTGGCTGCTCGACGGACCGCGCATCGTGCGCTGGCTGACGGTGCAGGCGCGCGCCGAACACCACGAGCGTGCCGAGCGCTTCGCCGCCGACATCTACCGGGTGGTCTCGGGCTACGTGATCGGCAACTTCCTGATCAGCTTCGCGGCCGGCACCGTCACCTATGTCACGTTGATCCTGCTCGGGGTGCCGTTCGCCGCGCCCTTGGCGATCTTCATGGCCTTCTTGGATCTGATCCCAATGGTCGGCGCGACGATCGGTGGCGGCCTGATCGCGATCGTCTGCGCGACGCTGGGCGATTTCCCGTGGGATCCGATCATCTGGCTGGTCGTGCTCACTGCCTACCAGCAGCTGGAGAACAACCTCTTGCAGCCGGTCGTCTACAAGCGCACGGTCGCCGTGCCGCCATTGCTCACGATCATTTCGGTGTTGGTGGGCGCCGCGTTGCTAGGGGTGCTCGGCGTGCTGCTCGCAATCCCGGTCGCGGCGATGCTCCAGGTCATAGCCCAAGACGCCTGGCCAGAGATCCAGAAGCGCCGCCAAGCACTGGCCGATCCGCTGCCGGAGCAAACCTAAAGGCAAAACTGCCAAGAGGTACGTCTTGCCAAGTTCGGCAGGACGTACTTCTTCGCGGTTTGAGGCTTGTCGCTGACCCTGGGCTTAGAGCTTGACCAGGTCCGCCGGGAACACTCCGACGCCGATCAGGCCCGGTCCCACATGTGCGCCGATCACCGGTCCGATCTCGCCCGGGGTGATCGTCGGGGGAAAGCCGAAGCGCTCGGTCAGGTCGTCGATCACCTTCTGCGCGCGTTCGGGCGCCTGCACGTGCTGGACGATGTAGCCGCCGCCATCGGTGGGTATGTGCTCGGCGGCAAGGTCGGCGATTCGGGCCAGTACGCGGCTCTCGGTGCGCACGCGCTCAACCGGGATGATTCCGGTCGAGTTGACGGTGAGGATCGGCTTGATCTTGATCGCTCCGCCGACTACCGAAGCCACGGCGCCGATCCGGCCCCCGCGCCGCAGGTACTCGAGCGTGTCGATCGCAAACCAGAAACTCAACTGATCGTTCATCGCGTGGGCTGCGCTTACGACCTCGCCGTGGTCGGCCCCGCGCAGCGCAGCCGCACCAGCGGCCATCAGGATCATTCCGTAGCCGCCGCAGGCCGAGCCAGTGTCGATCACAGTGATGCGCAGCGGATCGACGCCCTCGCGCTCGAGTTGCTGTTTGGCCTGCACGGCGCTCTCGTAGGTTCCAGAAATGCCGGAAGAGAAGTGCAGCGAAACGACATCGTCGCCGGCGTCGAGGATCGGCTTGTAGACCTCAAGAAATTGTCCGACTGAAGGCTGCGACGTGCCGGGCAGATCCTTCATCGCGCGCAGCTCGTCGTAAAAGCCGTCGAGATCGGTGATCTCGAGTTCGGGCACGGAGCGGTCGTTCCAGACGACCGAGAGGCTCACCTGCTGGATGCCGTACTGCGCGATCTGCTCAGGTGTCAGGTACGACGTGCTGTCGCCGACGATGCGTACGCCCATCGCGCGATCAGTCGAGGTGGTTCTCGAGCTGCAGGCCCTGCGCCTGCGGCGTCGGCTCCGGCGCGGCGGGCTCTTGCTCTGCGGCCGGCTGCTCCACTCCGAGCACCGATGCGAGCTCGCCGCTCTCGTACATCTCCATCATGATGTCGCTGCCGCCGATCAGCTCGCCGTCAACAAACAACTGGGGGATTGTCGGCCAGTCGGAGATTGCCGTCAGCTCTTGGCGGATTCGCGGGTCGGGCAGGATGTCGACGGCCGCGTACTTGCGGCCCAGTGAGTTGAGTACAGCCACCGCGCGTGCGGAGAATCCGCAGGCAGGGCCCTCGGGGGTGCCCTTCATGAAGAGGATCACCTCGTTCTGGTCGATCAGGGTCGCGAGGTGATCGCGGAGTTCGTTGCTTGCTGCTTCGCTCATGGAGATCTCCAGCTTACGGGGTCTGAGTCTTGATTGAGAGTGCGTGGATGCTGCCGCCTAGTTCGCCGCGGAACACCTCGTTGACGAGCTTGTGTTGGTCGATGCGGCTGAGGCCTTCAAACTGCGGCGCGGTCACGACGGCGCGGAAGTGATTGTTGTCTCCGGCGGTGTCGACGACGTCGGCGCTGGCACCGGGAAGCGCGGCTTCAATGCGTGATTTGATCTCGTTTACGTCAGCCATCTGGTGATTGATCCGGGGATAGGGACTAAAATGGACTGTAGTCAAGTTATCCCCCGTCCGATCTATTGCTGTACCCGACAAATAGTTTGGAGTCCAACCCCTCATGGTCACACTCACCGACATCGCCGCCACCAAGATCAAGGATTACGTCGAAGGACAGGACAAGTCGATCGACGACGCCGGCCTGCGCGTTGGCGTCAAGGGCGGCGGCTGCTCGGGCTTCACGTACTCGCTGGCGATCGACGAGCAGCGTGATGGGGACCACATCTTTGAGAACAACGGGATCAAGATCCTCGTTGACGATCTGTCCCTGCGCTACGTCGACAGCTCCGAGGTCGATTTCATTGACGGTCTGACCGGCGCCGGCTTCCAGGTGAACAATCCAAACGTTGTGGCGGCCTGCGGCTGCGGCTCGTCCTTCCGCGTAAAGGACGACGAAGGTGCCGAGGTCAACTGCCCCAGCGGAGCTGCGCTCTAGCCACTGGGCTGCTTCGCCTTCGCGATGGCGGCCTTGAGCTCGCCCTCGTCGAATGGACCTTGAAGTTGCTCGACCACCCGGCCGTTCGCATCGATCACGAACGTGAACGGCTCGCTCGGTAGTCCGAACGCCTTGACCTGCGGGCGGAAGCCCTTGTTCAGGTCGTTGTCGTTGTAGATCTCGTTGTGGATGAAGATCACGCCGTCGCCGGCCTCGTGGTGCACCCACTCGGCGATGTCGGTCACCGGGGCGCAGACGCGCGATGCGCAGAGCTTCGGGGTCGCAAAGACCAGGACAATCGGCTTGTCCTGGCCGAGCGCGTCCTTCAGGCTCACCGAGTGCATGTCGTCGTGGGGATCGCGGGTGTCGATCGCGTCGAGTTCGGCTTCGGTGCTTGCCGTCGGCGTCTCGATCGCCGGCACCCTCTCGCCGGGCGCGATCGTCGCGTCCTGCTTGGCCAGCGGCAGGGCGACCGCGGCCGCCTCGAATCCATCGTCTGTCTTCGTCAGCGCGAGTACTCCGAGATTCTTGGCGCCCTTGACCGCCGGGATCGTCCCCGCGTAGTAGCCGTTACCGACGGAGTCCGCGTCGGCCTGGGTGGTCGTGCTGCGGAATTCGGTTGGAATGTCGAAACTGTGCGCCGGGGCGGCGATCGGTCCGACCGCGGGCGAGTTGCTACCGGTCGCGTAATAGAGCACCGTGGGCGCCCAGACGGCCTGGCGATTCTCACTGAAGAGCCCGAAGGGCAGCCGGTTGGGCCGATTCTGAACGAAGTCATTGGCCGCGGGGAGCAGATTGGTGTTCTGGCGTGCGCCGACGGATTTCTGGATTTCGTTGAGCGTCCGTTTGCCGTCGGCCTTCGGGAAATCGGCGAGATTGACGCTCTTGGCGGCCGCCGGGCGAGTGGCCTGCTCGGCGGAATCGCCGCAGCCGGTCAGGACCAGCGCCAGGGCCGCCGTCAGCACCGCGGCCAGCACCGGCGCGCGGCGAGAATTGGTGCGAAACGGCGACATCGCGCGCGGAAGTCTTGCAGATAACATCACCGGCTCCGTCGATCCCCAGAAGTGCAGTAGACGACGTCGATACGAAAGATTTGCAGAACACCCCATGACTGATTCAAAGCTTCGCGCCGCCATCATCGGCGCAGGACCATCCGGCTTCTACGCATCCGGCCAACTGCTCGCCGAGGGCTTTGCCGTCGACCTGATCGACAAGCTCCCGACGCCGTTCGGACTCGTGCGTTTCGGCGTCGCGCCGGATCACCCGAAGATCAAGAACGTCACCCGCGTCTTCGAGAAGACCGCGACCAACGAGGATTTTCGCTTCTTCGGCGGGGTCGAGCTCGGACGCGACATCACGCGCGAGGAGCTGCTTGCGCGCTACGACCTCGTGCTCTACACGATCGGCACCAGCAGCGACAACCGCCTGGGCATCGAGGGCGAGGATCTTGCCGGTTCGCACCCGGCGACGACGTTCGTGGCCTGGTACAACGGCCACCCGGAGGCCACCGAGCACGAGTTTGACCTCTCCTGCGAGCGCGCGGTCGTGATCGGCAACGGCAACGTCGCGATCGACGTCGCGCGCATGCTTGTGCTCGATGAGGACGAGGTGCAGCCGACCGATACGGCCGACCACGCGATCGAGGCTTTCCGATCCCATGGGATCAAGGAAGTGATCATCCTCGGTCGCCGCGGGCCGGCACAGGCGGCTTTCACCAATCCCGAGTTGCTCGAACTCGGCGAGCTCAAGCGGGCCGACGTGATCGTCGACGCTGAGCAGATGGAGCTCGACCCGGTCTCCGAGCAGTGGCTTGAGAGCGACAAGGCCGAGCCGACCAACCGCCGCAACGTCGAGATCATGAAGGAGTACTCAGAGCGCGAGCCCGAGGGCAAGTCGCACCGTGTTGTCCTGAAGTACCTGCGCTCGCCGGTCGAGATTCTCGGCGACGGCGACAAGGTGACCGGGATTCGCGTCGAGGTCAACGAGATCATCGACGACGGCAACGGCAATCCGAAGGCCGTCGGCACCGGCGTTACTGAAGACATCGAGTGCGGTCTCGTCTTCCGCTCGATCGGCTATCGCGGCGAGCCGGTGGACACCGTGCCGTTCGAAGAGAAGCGCGGGCTGATCTGCAACGCCGGCGGTCGCGTGACCGACGTCGAGGGCAACCAGCTGCCAGGGGAGTACGTCTCCGGCTGGGTCAAGCGCGGACCGTCTGGTGTGATTGGGACGAACAAGAAGGACAGCGCGGACACGGTCGCAAAGATCGTCGAGGACCGCGACGCCGGCAAACTTGTCGCAAAGGATCCGCTGGGCGACAACGCTGAGTGGCTCAAGAGCAAGGTTCCAGACCTCGTCGAGTGGGACGGTTGGAAGGCGATTGACGCCTACGAGGTCGCTCAGGGCGAGCCGCAGGGCCGGCCGCGTGTCAAGCTGGTCGACATCGACGAGATGAAGAAGATCGCCGCCGGCAAATAGTGCAATCTGCACTATGAAACGCTAGAGTGGCCGGATGAGCACGATCCGCCGCGCCAGCGTTGTTGTCGATGGCCTGATCTCTCCGACGATCGAGTCGGGCGATCCGGCGGCAGCCGAAGCTGTCGTATTCGTTCATGGGAGCCCCGGGTGCGGGGCGGAGTTTGAGCGACTGGTCGGTGAGACCGGGGAGTTCGCGCGCGCGATTGCGCTTGACATGCCCGGTTTCGGACAGGCCGACAAACCTTCGCCGCGCGACTTCATCTACGACGTGCCGAACATGGGCGTGCACTTGGCGAAGCTGGTCGAGCAGCTCGGCGTCGAGCGCGTGCACTGGGTCGGGCACGACTTCGGCGGGGGATGGGCGTCGATCGCTGCGGTTTTCGATCCGCTGAAGACGGCGTCGATCTCGATGATCAACAGCGGGATGATGCGCGGCGTGCGCTGGCACTATCTGGCCCGGATCTACCGCACGCGGCTGCTCGGCGAGGTCTTCATGGCGATCGCCAACAAGCAGGGTTTCAAGCGCACGCTGAGCGAACTCCCGCCGGCGGATATCGACCTCATGTGGAAGAACTTCGACCGTCGCACGCGCCGCGCGATCCTCGCGCTGTATCGCGCGACGGACATCGAGGCTCAGACCGCCCAGTTGCCGCAGCTGCGCCTGCTTTCGCCGCAGTGGCAGTCGATCGTGATCTTCGGCGCCGACGACCCGTACCTGCCATCGAAGTTTGCCGAGCGCAATCGGGAGGCGTTCATCAACGCCGATGTTCATCTACTCGAAGACGCCGGTCACTGGCCGCACCTCGAAGCTCCCGAAGCCGTAAGCGCCCAACTACTCCCATTCCTACGCGAGCAGTACGTCAAAGATGCATCTTTGTAGTACTAGGCCTTGGTCGGCTCGGGGACCGGGGCGGCGCCGTCTAGGGCGTTTAGGGCTCGGCGGACGCTCATTGCCCGGCAGGTGAACATCGGCGTGTCGCGTGCGGTGTAGAGGCTCGATTCGGTCTCGCGCAGCCGCTGCACGAGGTCGAGGAAATCGGCCGGCTCGTCGGCCTCGAAGCTGACCACGAAGTCCTGGTCGTCAAGGCCGAACGAGTACGAAGTGTTGAGGTTGATGTGCGGGTATTCGCGACCGACGCTGATGTGCTCCATCATGATCCGCTTGCGCTCGTCCATCGGCAGCAGGTACCACTCGCGCGTCTTCACAAACGGATAGACGAAGAGGAACTTGCCTTCGCCTGGACACACCTTGGTGCGATCCTCATTGGTGTAGGGCGAGTTCTTCGTCATCGCCAGGAACGAGTGCGTGATCTCGCCGTAGCGCATGATCCCGCTCTGATTTAGCAACACGTGCAGCTCATGGATGTGGTCGAAATTCGGCGAGGCCGTCCAGAGCGCTAGGTCCGCGCTGCCCTTCGTCCCGACCGTCGAATAGGCCCGTAGGAAGTCATCGACCGCGAAGTCCTCGCAGGCACTGGCGAACTCGTGCTTGTCGCGCGTGCGCTCTTCCGGCGGCCTGCGTCGCCACGACGGATCGACCTTGACAAAAGTGAACTTCACAAACGATTGACCTGGCATCTACCCAGCTTATGCGCCAGTGCCGCGAGTAGAGTCGCCCCAATGCATCGGACCGCGCTTCCAGCGCTGCTCGCCGCGCTGCTCTGCGCGCTTTTCACCGCCGCTCCCAGCGTCGCGGCGCCTGACTGTTCCCCGATCGGCAAGCCGGCGACCGGCGAGATCGACCAGGCGCGCTCGGCGTCGCTGCTCTTCATGCCCGGTCCGGTGCGCACGCCGGACCCGGTGATGACAGCGCAGATTGCGCAGCTGCCCGGCTTTGGCGTGGGGCTCTTCAGCCCGACGCTCGGCCGCTACAGCCCGACGCAAATGATGCTCGACATCTCGCAGGGTTCGCGGGTTGCCAGCAGCCTCTACAAGCCGGTGGTGGCTCCGCAGCCGGCGCTCGCGGCAGACGGTGTCGGCGTAAGCGCCAATTCCGGGCGTTACCTGCAATGGCCGGGCCTGACGCGACGCGCTGAGAAGGTTCCTGGAGACCTCGTACCAGGTCAGCTCGGCTGCGCGGTCCAGCGCGCCGGCAAGCGCGCGGTCTGGGTCTCGCCTGCCGGCGCATCGACGCTCACTGGAATCGCCGCCGCAGACGCAGCCGGCGCGATAGGTCAGCTCACGTTTTCCGTGTCGAGCCAGCTCGAAACCGATCTCTTGAAGGCCCAGCGCTACGCGGAGCTCGCAGTGGGCACGCTGCCGCCGGGAAGTCAAGGGATGCAGATCGCGCGTGCGCTGGCAGCCGCGGATCCCCAGCGCCTGATCGTCCTCGTTCAGGCGCCGCCAGACCCGGCCAGAACCCGGCTGCTAGCGATCGGCGCGCGCGGCGTCGGCGGCGACGGGGGCCTGACCTCGGCCACGACCCGCCGCAACGGGCTGGTCGTCACGACGGATATCGCGCCGACGATCTTGGGCCGGCTCGGAATCGAGCCGCCGAAAGACATGCAGGGACAGCCGATCGAGGGCGCGTCAAGGCTCTCTCCGCAGCAGCTCGACGAAATGAATGCGCGCCTTTCGCTCGTTGCCGGCCGCCGCGCGCCGCTTGGCCGGAGCGTGATCGTGCTCGGGGGCCTGATCGTGATCCTGCTCCTGCTGCTCGGAAGGCTGACCGGCCGATACGCGGAGATCTCGCGCCTCACGCAGCGACTCGTGGGGCTCGCAATCGTTTGGCTGCCGCTCAGCTTGCTGGTGACTGCGGCGCTGCGGCCTTCGCGCGCATCGGAGGCAAACATCGCGATCGCCGCCTCACTGCTGCTCGCACTGCTGACCGATCGATTGGTGCGATGGCCCAGGGCGCTGTGGGTACCCGCGCTCGCGGTCGTCATGGCTCACGGTCTTGACTTCCTGCTGCTCTCCGGGCAGCTGACCGGTGAATCCCTGCTCGGTTCCAATCCGCTCTATGGCGCGCGCTTCTTCGGGGTCGGCAACGAACTTGAGGCCGTGATCACCGTCAGCTGTGCGATGGGCGCGGGTGCCGCGCTCACGGACAGTCGCATTCGCCGTCCTGCCTGCTGGTTCGCTGGCATTGGTGTGCTGCTCGCGCTCTACCTCGGGGCCGGTCGGCTGGGCGCCGATGTCGGCGGCGTGATCTTCGCCGGCGCAGCCTTCGGCGTCGCGGCCCTCTACGTGGCGAAGATGCGCTTCACACCGCTGCGAGTTGCTGCGCTGATTCTGCTGCCGCTGCTCGGTTTGCTCGTGATCGCCGGTCTTGACGCAATGACCGGCGGCGAGTCGCACCTGACAAGAACCGTTTTTGAGGCGCAGGGTTCAGGCGATCTGCTGAAAATCGCCGAGCGCCGCTTCAGCGCAAGCATCGAAGGGGCCAAGACCGGAGGCGTGTGGGTGCTGATGCTGGCGTCGCTGATCGCCCTGATCTGGGGCTGGATCAAGCGCGAGCGTTTGTTTGACCGGCTGACCGAAGACGGCGAGGATCCGACAGCGCGCAGGCCGCTGCGGGCTGGGTTCGTCGGAGCTCTGGCCGGGACTGTCATCGGTGCGCTCGCCAACGATTCGGGTCCGGCGATCTTGATCATCGGCACGATCTACATCGCGATGGGGCTCCTCTACGTGCGCGGGCGGCCGATTTGGGGCACTATGGAGCGATGAACGCCCAAGCGCTCAAAGGCGCCCAAGCCGAGAGCAGCAAACCGGGCTGGTCCGATCGCTACCCGTATCTGGGCGGGGGATTTGTGCTCGGCGTGGTCACGATTGGCCTTTGCCTGGCGATCGATCTGACCGTGCTTTTGATCCTGCAGCAGAGCACTGGCAGCGGCACGGGTGCTGGTGTCGCCTGGCCGCAATGGGCGGTCGCCGCCTTCGGGCTTTTCGCCCTCGTCGTCTCGATCTCGATGGGCCGCTGGCTCTTTCGGCTGCGCCGCTGGGTCGGCACGAAGGACGACCCGGAGAGCCACCAGACGATCGTCAGCAAGCGACGAAGTTTCACCGGCGGGGCGATGCTCAGCTACGTTCCGCTCTCGCCGGTCGTCTGCGTGCTGATGATCGCGATGGCCAACTCGACCTGACCCGGTATCTACCGAGAACTGCCAAGATTTCGGCATTCACGGGATTTTGTACGAATGTATAAACGACCGGGTGGGGGCAGCGCTTAGTCTTTGAATCGCTCCAGTTTCGAGCGATAAGCCCAGCAATCATCCACCCAGAGCTGGTAGGCGCCGGGCCAAGTTGCCGGCGAAATATTCACCCAGGTATGTATGTCCGGGTCCATCCACCCGGAACGCCAACGAGGAGACGGTCAGACACATGGCACGACAGCACGCCGTATTCGGCACAAAATGGACGCACAGCCCGAACGGAGTCGGCAGCGAAGAGGAAGTCTTCAACGAACTCGTCTTCACCGACGACGTCGCCAAGGAGCTGATGGATTCGGCCTCCTACGACCAGTACAAGGCCGCGCTCAAGGCCGGCGAAGCGATCAGCCCGGCCGTCGCAGACGCAGTCGCCGCGGCGATGCTCGAGTGGGCGCTTTCCAAGGGTGCGACCCACTACACACACTGGTTCCAGCCGCTGACCGGCCGCACGGCCGAGAAGCACGACTCGTTTTATGAGCCGAAGAACGGCACAGCGATCGCCAAGTTCCGCGGCAAGGAGCTGATCCAGGCCGAGCCGGACGCATCCTCGTTCCCCAACGGCGGTCTGCGCGCGACCTTCGAGGCCCGCGGCTACACCGCGTGGGACCCGACCTCGCCGGCGTTCATCCTCGAAAACCCCAACGGAGCGACGCTCTGCATCCCGACGGCGTTCACCTCGTGGACGGGCGACGCGCTCGACACGAAGATTCCGGTGCTGCGCTCGATGCGCGCTCTCTCCGACGCGGCGGTTCGCGCCGTGCGTCTGTTCGGCGACACGGAGACTGAGCACGTCTTCACGACGGCCGGTCCCGAGCAGGAGTACTTCCTGATCCCGGAGCAGTACTTCTACGAGCGCCCGGACCTGCTGGTCACCGGTCGCACCCTCTTCGGTGCCAAGCCGCCCAAGGGCCAGGAGCTGGACGATCACTACTTCGGCTCGATCCCCGAGCGCGTTCTCGCCTGCATGATGGAGTTCGAGAATGAGCTGGCCAAGCTCGGTGTGCCGATCAAGACCCGCCACAACGAGGTCGCACCGGCGCAGTACGAGGTCGCCCCGATGTTCGAGAGCTCGAACCTCGCCTGCGACCACCAGCAGCTGACGATGCAGACGCTGCAGTCGGTCTCGCGCAAGTACGGCCTGGTTGCGCTGCTGCACGAGAAGCCGTTCGCCGGCATCAACGGATCGGGCAAGCACAACAACTGGTCGATGGGCACTGACACCGGTCACAACCTGCTCAACCCCGGTGAGACTCCGCACGAGAACCTCCAGTTCCTGTTCTTCTGCTGCGCGATCTTCGCCGCGGTGAAGAAGCACCAGGGCCTGCTGCGTGCGACCGTCGCGTCAGCCGGAAACGATCACCGACTCGGCGCCAACGAGGCACCGCCGGCGATCATCTCGATCTATCTCTCGGACATGCTCCAGGACATCTTCGACCAGGTCGAGTCCGGCGAGCTCAAGTCGTCGATCGCCGGTGCCACGCTTGACCTTGGCTCCCCGGTGCTCCCGCCGCTCCCGGCCGACCCGGGCGACCGCAACCGCACCAGCCCGTTCGCCTTCACCGGCAACCGGTTCGAGTTCCGTGCGCTGGGATCCAACCAGTCGATCAGCGACCCCAACACCGTGCTAAACACGATCACGGCCGAGGCGCTCGATGATCTTTCGGACAAGCTCGAGGCGGCGATGGAGGGCGGAAAGTCGGTCGACGAGGTGATCCTCGACGTGCTGGCCGCTTCCTACGCGGAGAACAAGGCGATCATCTTCAACGGTGACGGCTACTCCGAAGAGTGGCACGCGGAGGCGGAGAAGCGCGGCCTGAAGAACCTGCGCACCACGCCCGAGGCGCTCACGCAGTGGGTCGACCCGGCGACCGTCGAGACCTTCAGCGCGCAGAACGTGCTCTCCGACCGCGAGCTGCACTCGCGCTACGAGGTCTACGTCGAGCAGTATGTGATCAAGACAAATATCGAAGCCGAGACGACATACGACATCGCCAAGACGCAGATCCTGCCGGCGGCGATCGAGTACTACAACCAGATCCAGACCTCTGGCTTGGGCCTGACCACCGCGAAGGGTCTCTCCGAGGCACTCGTCGCGATGGCCGCGGCGATCAATGAGCTCGAGGAGGCGAACCTCGACGAGAACCACCCGACGGACATCGTCGAGGAAGCCAACTACATGTGCGACACGGTGCTCGAGAAGATGCTCGCCGTCCGCGAAGCCGCAGACGAACTCGAGCGAATCGTGCCCGACAATCTCTGGCCGCTACCGAAGTACCGCGAGATCCTCTTCGTCAAGTAGAGGCCTCGCGGAAGGGTGGCCCGATCGGGCCACCCTTGTGTAACGGCAGAGACTCTCAACCCCGAGAGATTGGAACCTAGCCCCCCGCTGGAGTTCCCCGCGAAAGCCCCGTCCCATCCCCGTGACGGGGCTTTCGCATTTCTTTTAGGCGTACTTGCGGGCGATCGATCTCGCCTGCTCGACGTAGCCGCCGCCAAAGAGATACACGTGCAGCAGGATCATCGCCAACTGCCAGAGCTGCTCTCGCTCCTCGTGGTCATCCGCACGCGGAAAGACCTCGTCGTAGGCGGCGAAGCAACGCGCTGACGGTCCGCCGAAAACCGTCAGCAGCGCGAGGTCGACCTCGCGGTGGCCGCCGTGGGCGACGGGATCGATCAGGTACGGCGTTCCGGCGACGTCGGCCATCACATTTCCCGACCAGAGATCCCCGTGGGTGCGCGCGGGCTCTTCATGTGGGCCGGCTAGCTCGGGCATTCTCGACGCGACTCGCTCGATCAGCGCCACGTCTTCGGGAGTGAACTGGCCGCGCGCCTCGCAGTGTTCGGCGAGCGGGAGCAGTCGATTGTCCGCGTAGAACTCACCCCAAGTGGGCCGAGCATCGTTCGGCAGGCTCAGTTCGTTGAAGCGCATCGGGGAGTGGGCGTAGCCGCCGCCGCGCACCGGCGTGGCGCCGAACTCGGGAGCATCCGCGAGATGCAGACGCGCGAGCCCCCGGCCGAGCTCTTCCTCGCCCCAATCGTTCATGCGACCCTGCTCGATCCACTCGAGCGCCAACAGTCGCGGCTGGTCTGCGCCGTCGCACACGCCGACCACCCGTGGGACCTTCACCGCGTCAGGCACATTGAGCCATTCAAGCCCCGCGGCCTCGTCGGTGAACATTCCGATCTGGGCGCGCGGGCTGGACTTGACGAAGATGTCGCCGTCGCTGGTTCTTGCGCGGTAGGCGTCGTTGATGTCGCCGCCGGAGGTCAGTGCGATCGACTCGACCTTCAGGTAGAGCTGGTCGCTCAGCGCCGCGCGAATCGCGTCGACGGACATCGCCTTAGACCCTGCCGGCGACGACGTCATCGAGCAGCCCGCGGCAGGCCGCAAGCACCAGGTCGATCACGTCGTCAAATCCGCTCGGCCCGCCGTAGTAGGGGTCGGGCACGTCAAGATCGTCAGGCGTCGCCATCGGGTCGAACTCGCGCAGCATGCGCACCTTTGCCTCGTCTTCGTCGGTTGGTGCGATTGCCTGCAGGTCGCGGTAGTTGAAGCGGTCGGCGGCGAGGATCAGGTCGTAGTGCTCGAAATCCGCGCCGGTCACCTGCCGCGCGCGGCCGGCGATACGGATTCCCCGCGCCGCTGCCGCCGCGACGCTGCGGGCATCTGGCGAGTCGCCGATGTGCCAAGAGCCGGTGCCTGCGCTTTCGATCTCAAAGCGATGGGCGAGCCCGCGCTCTTCCACGAGGTGACGCATCACCCCCTCACCGGTGGGCGAGCGGCAGATGTTGCCAAGGCAGACGAAGAGCAGCTTGGTGGGCTCAGAATCCATCGGCGGCATTTAAGCAGCGGCCGCCGGCACCGCATCACTCTTCAACTATGTGCACCGCCAGGTAGCTCTTCGGGTAGTCGTTCTTCAGCGAATCGATCAGGTCATTGAGCTGCGAGTCATCCGAGGTCGCGTCGGCCATTTCGCTTGCGAGCTTTTGCAGGCGGCCGGAGACCGCAGCGTCGCGGGCGAGGGCGGCTTTGCGCCGCTCGAGCGTCGCGACGGCCTTGTCGCTGGCCTGGGCGCTCGATTCGAAGCCGGCGGAGTCGTCGCTTGTGACGTACTCCTCCCACTGCTCGAGGAAGTCGAGGTATCGCTCAAGCGCGTTTATCGCGAGTGTTGTCGCCGAGAGTGTGACCGTGCCGGCACGGCGGATGATCTTCGTGCTTGAGGCGTAGTCCGCTGAGAACGAGCTGACGGCGTCGCTTGCGTCGAGATACTTGCCCCAGTCTGGGAGCGGCGCGCGCCGCAAGTCGACGTTCGCCGCCGCAAGCTTCTTGCGGTAGCTCGCGATCACGTTGATGCGATGTTCGATCTCGCCTTGGGCGCGGCGCAGATCGCCGGGCGTCGCTTTCTTTGGATCGCCGGCTTTGAGCGCGGCGTTGACGTCCTTGAGGTCGCGAGTCGAAGCGTTCTTCAGAACCTCGCTGGCGAGCAAGGCGTAGTTGGTCTCAAGTAGGTTGCCGTGCTTTCCTGCGCTCTGGATCAGCGCCGGGTCGGCGGACGATCCACAGCCGGCAAGCGCGAGCGCAGCGAGGGCGAGGGTGAGGGCGGCCGCTAGTCCGCGGCCTTTGATCTTGGTGAGCATGTCTCGAGTATCCGCCTACTGCGGGACGGAGAGTGTGTGATTGCACACGCGCATCAGGCGATCGCGATCGTCCTCTGCCTTCAGTTCACGATCGCGATCGTGAACCCATCCCAGCCCTTGGCGCCGACAGTCTGAATCGTCGTCGCCTGAATCGATTCATCGGCTCCGGTGAGCGAGAGCAACTGGCGGTTGCCGACGGTCGCGGCATCGTCAGCTGCGGGATCCGCCAGCGTCCCGCCGCGCACGACGTTGTCGACGACGATCGTCGCGCCCGGGCGACAGAGCTGGCGTGCGAGCATGAAGTACTCGGGGCTGTTCTCTTTGTCGGCGTCGATGAAGACGAAATCGAAGGGAGCCGGGGGCTCTTCGAGCATCGCCGCGAGCAATTCAAGTGCCGGGCCGACCTGAACTTCGACGCGGTCGGAGAGACCCGCCGAAACGAGGTTCGCCGCCGCCACCTCAGCGTGGTGGAGGACGACCTCAAGCGAAGTCACGCTTCCCTCGGCGCCGGCGGCGCGCGCCAGCTGAATCGTGCTGTATCCGCCGAGCGTTCCGACCTCGAGAACTCGCTTGGCACCGCTCATGCGTACAAGAATCGCCAGCAGCTCGGCCTGGGCACGCGAGACGTCGATCGCCGGCAGGCCCTCGTCGGCGTTGCGCGCCAGCGCGGCGTCGAGTCCTCGGTCTGGCCCGAGTTGGTGCTCGACGATGTAGTCGTCAGTCTTTTCCCAGGCGTCGCTCACCGCTTGCACCCTACGCCGCGCCCGCGAGCAACTGCTCAGCTCGATCGAGGCTGGCCAGAAACTCCTCCGGCGTCGCGATCGTCACGCCGCGCACGAAGGAGCGCACGAGGTCCGGCTCCGGAGAAACGATGAACCGTGCGCCGCCCGCGCGGGCGATTGCCACCAGTAGGTCGTGGTGGCGATCGGCGGTCGCGCGCGGCAGGTCGTAGGGGTCTTCCACGAAGAGGCTCGCCGCCGCGACCCGGTCGAGGAATGCGTCGGCGCGACCTCCAGCAGATTGCCGGGAAAACTCGGGTCGATGCAGCACGGCGTCAAGCTCGGCGAACATGCGCGGGCTGGACACCCGCTCAAACTCGCCCTCGGCGTGCGCCTCAAGCAGCGCATGAGCAGGCGAATAACTAGGCCCCAAGAACCCAGCGACCAAAACCGGAGTATCAACAACAACCCGAATCACAAAACTAAGTACGACAAAGATGCATCTTTGACGTATGGGTTAGCGGGTGATTGGGTTGGCTCGGCGGTATGCGCGGACTTCGTCTAGGGCTGCTTGCATTGCTTCGTCGGCGGTCAGTGTGGTTAGGCGGCGGGATTCCTCGGCGGGCTCGATGCCGAGCTCAGTGCGCAATGCCCGCTCGACGATCGCTGACTCCTTCTCGTTCTGGCGGGCTGCGGCGATCTTCAGTGCGCGGTGAACCATCGGGTCGACATACGCCGTCACTTTGGCCTTTGTAGACATGACGTCATATTGACATACTGGGTGGATTACGCTACCGATCATGCGCGATTACCTCAAGACCGTCAACGAACGCGTCGTCATCTTCGACGGCGGAATGGGCGCCACGCTCGAAGCCTTCGACCTCTCACTCGAGGACGACTACAAGCTGCCCGGCCGGGCCCACGAGGCGTTGATCCTCAATCGCCCCGACGTGATCGAAGGCGTGCACAACAGCATGCTCGAAGCCGGCGCGATGGTGGTCGAGACCGACACCTTCCAGGCCTCGCGCCTGAAGCTCTCCGAGTGGCAGTTCGCCGATGGCACCACGCTCGCCGAGCACACGCACGAGATCAATCTGAAGGCCGCCCAGATCGCCCGCAAGGCCGCCGGCGAAGATCGCTTTGTAGCCGGGTCGATCGGTCCGACCGGGATGCTTCCCGCGTCGATGGAGCCCGGCCTCTGTGAGATCAGCTTCGGCGAGCTCGCCGAGACCTTCCGCGAGCAGACTGTCGGCCTGCTCGAGGGCGGCATCGACTTGGTGATCATCGAGACGGCGCAGGACATCCTCGAAGTGAAGGCCGCGATCTTCGGAGCGCGCCAGGCGATGAAGGAGCAGGGCCGCCAGGTCCCAATTCAGATCAGTGTGAGCCTGCTGCCAAACGGCGGCAAGATGCTGTTGGGCACGGACATCAACTCAGTGCTGACAACGCTCGAAGCCCTGAAGGTCGACGTGATCGGGCTCAACTGCTCGACCGGCCCCGAAGACATGCGCGACGCGATTCGCTTCCTCGGCGAGAACTCGCCGATGCCGGTGCACTGCATCCCCAACGCCGGTCTGCCGATCCAAGGCCCCGACGGCGAGACGATCTTCCCCGAGCAGCCCGAGCCGCTCGCCGAGGCGCTCGGCGGCTTCGTCGAGCAGTTCGGCATCTCTGTGGTCGGCGGGTGCTGCGGAACGACGCCCGAGCACATCAAGGCGATCGCCGAGCGCTGCGCAGAGCTCCCGATAAAGCCGCGACCGCCCGCCCGGCCGCCGCACATCTCTTCGATGATCGCTGCCACGCCGCTCGTCCAGGAGCCCGCGCCGACGATCGTCGGCGAGCGCGTCAACTCGCAGGGTTCGCGCGCGGCCAAGGAGCTGCTGCTGGCCGACGACTACGACGG
>CAZRAA010000035.1:0-2271 GCA_964597975.1 uncultured Thermoleophilaceae bacterium
CGCATGATTTACGACAACGATGCAGACCTCAGCAAGCTCGACGGCAAGACCGTCGCCATCCTCGGATTCGGTTCACAGGGCCACGCGCATGCTCTGAACCTCAAGGACTCTGGGGTAAACGTCGTGGTCGGCCTTCGCCCGACCTCTGACAAGGTCGCACAGGCCGAGGGCGCGGGCCTCAAGGTGGTCGACGTGGCTGAGGCGGCTTCGCTTGGTGACGTCGTGATGATCCTGCTGCCGGATGAGATGCAGGGCGAGATCTGGGAGAGCGAGATCAAGGACGGCATTGCGCCTGGCAACACGCTGCTCTTTGCCCACGGCTTCGCGATCCTGTACGAACAGATCAAGCCTGACTCTTCGATCAACGTTGCGCTGGTCGCCCCGAAGGGCCCCGGCCACCTCGTGCGCTCACAGTTCGAAGAGGGCGGGGGAGTCCCCGGCCTCGTCGCGATCGAGCAGGACGCCACGGGCGATGCCCGTGACATTGCGCTGGCCTACGCGCGCGGCATCGGCTGCACCCGCGGCGGCGTGATCGAGACGACCTTCAAGGACGAGACCGAGACCGACCTCTTCGGCGAGCAGGCAGTCCTCTGTGGCGGTGCCACCGAACTGGTGATCGCAGGCTTTGAGACGCTGACTGAGGCGGGCTACTCGCCGCAGCTGGCCTACTTCGAGTGCCTGCACGAGCTCAAGCTGATCGCGGACCTGCTGTACGAGAAGGGCGTCGCCGGCATGGAATACTCGATCTCTAACACCGCCGAGTACGGCGACCTCACCCGCGGCAAGCGCGTGATCAACGAGCAGAGCCGCGCGGCGATGAAGGAGATCCTCGCCGAGATCCAGTCGGGCGACTTTGCACGCGAGTTCATCGCCGAGAACAAGTCGGGCAAGGAGAACTTCACCCGCCTTCGCGAGGAGCACGCAAACCACGCGATCGAAAAGGTCGGCGCGGAGCTGCGTGACGGCATGGACTGGATCAACACGGAGTTCGACAAGGGCTAGTCGCCTCCGGGGCTCCGGCCCCGCAACCAAGCGTTGTTTGTTCCAAACCTCCGCCCGAACGGGCGGAGGTTTGGCATTTCTGGGGCTTGAAACCGCCCGCGTGGAGCAGCGCGCGCGGTAGATTGGGGCAATGAGTGATCAGCCTCCGCAACAGCCCGAACAGCCGCAGGTCCAATCAGATCAGCCGGGGCCCGAGGCACCGCCGGCCGGGCAGCAACCGTCGCCGCAGTTCGTCCCCCCGCACGGGCAGCACCAACCGCCGCCGCCCCCAGGGCAGTACGGCTATTACCCCTACCAACCACACCCCCCGCAGCCGACCAACGCCTACGCGGTCGCGAGCATCATCACTTCGTCGCTTTCGCTGGCGATCTTGATCTTCACGGCTGGACTGCTTTCGCCGATCACCGGGATCGCCTCCGTCGTCGGCGCGGTGCTCGGCCACAAGGGCAAGGACGACGTCGACAAGGGCCGCGCTGTCCAGCAGCGCGATCTGGCCGTCGCGGGCCTCTGGACCGGGGTCGCCGGGATCGTCCTCTCGACCCTCGCGCTGCTCGCGTGGATCGCCGTGATCGTGCTTGCGATCGTCTACGACGACACCAACTCGTCGTTTGATTTTCATCGCGAACTCAACTGGGAGTGACGTTTCAAGTAGCCGGAGCCGCCTCAGCAGGGAGATTTCCGGCGATCCGGCCCATCGCTAATCTCTCCGCCGATGACGCCCAAGGTACTGATCAAGGAAAAGATCGCCGACGCAGGCGTCGAGTTGCTCAAGTCCAAGTACGACGTCACCCTCGGTGTCGATTGGGACGACGGCCAGCTCGATGCACAGATCGGCGAGTTCGACGCGCTGCTTGTGCGCTCGGCCACGCAGGTCGACGCGGCGCTGATCGAGAAGGCCGGGAACCTCAAGGTGATCGGTCGCGCGGGCGTGGGCGTCGACAACATCGACGTGCCGGCCGCGACCAAGCGCGGCATCATCGTCGCCAATGCGCCTGAAAGCAACATCGTCACCGCCGCTGAGCACACGCTGGCGCTGCTGATGGCCGTTGCGCGCAACGTGCCGCAGGCCGACTCGGCGCTAAAAGACGGCGAGTGGGCGCGCAGCAAGTACGGCGGGGTCGAGGTCTACGAGAAGACGCTCGGCATCCTCGGGTTCGGTCGCATCGGCCAGCTCGTGGCCGCGCGGGCCAAGGGCTTTGACATGAAGGTCGTCGCATACGACCCGTTTGTATCGGCCGAGCGTTACGCCGAGCTGGGCGTGGAGAAGGC
>CAZRAA010000035.1:2371-5267 GCA_964597975.1 uncultured Thermoleophilaceae bacterium
TCGCCGCTGTTCGAGCTTGACAACGTCGTGGTGACCCCGCACCTTGGTGCCTCCACGACAGAGGCGCAGGATCGCGCCGGTGTGCAGACGGCAGAGCAGATCGACGCCGCGCTTTCGGGCGAAATGGTCAGCAACGCAGTGAACATCCCGAAGGTCGGCAGCGAGGACATGAAGATCCTCGCGCCGTTCATTCCGCTGGCCGAGCGCCTTGGGCGTCTTGCGATTTCACTGGCCGAGACGCTCGCGGTCGATTCGATCGAAATCGACTACCAGGGCAAGCTTTCAAACTTTGACACCCGGCTACTGACAGTTGCCGCGCTGCGCGGGATCCTCCAGGGCCACACCGAGGAGAGCGTCAACCTCGTGAACGCCCCGGCGCTGGCCGAGGAGCGCGGGATCAAGGTCACCGAGACCTCCACCAATGTCTCTGAGGACTTCACCGAGCTGATCAAGGTGACCGTGCGCAGTAACGGCGACGAGATCGTCGTCGGTGGCACGGGGATCGGACCCAAGAACAATCCGCGTCTGGTGCTGGTGTACGGCCAGGACTTCAACCTTGACTTCGCGGACCACATCTCGTTCTTCCGCTACGAGGACCGCCCGGGCATGCTCGGCAAGATCGGAACGCTCTTCGGTGAGCAGGGCGTCAACATCGACAACGCCGTGATCAGCGCCAGCGACGGCGGCCCCGCTGTGCTTGCGGTCACGTCAACCACCGAACCACCGAAGTCGCTGATCGAGGAGATCCTCACGATCGACGGCTTCCAGGACGGCCACGTCGTCAGCTTCTGAAAGGATCCGGGGCGAAATGCCGCTGATCTCTGACGACTACCGCGACTACCTGCCTGACCCGGACCGGGAGCATTGGACTAACCGCAAGGGGGCGCCGGTGACGCTCTCGGCTGCGGCTGGTGGGGTTGGGTTGATTGTTGGGCTTGTGGTTGGTTGGACCACCGAGTTGCGTGAGGCTGCGCCGGCCGTGATTGGGGCGCTCGCGGGGATGCTGGGGTTCGACTTCTATTGGCGGCATGTGCGGGACACGCTCCCTGGCTCTCGCAGGCGCGCGCGAACTCGCTAGAATCACCTCCGTGGCTTCACCGCGCGAATTTCGACTTCTTCTCCTTCTCCCTTCGGGGAGCTAATTACGCGCGCCGCCCTGGCGATCAAGGGCCGGCATACACCACGTCGAATCCACACTTAGATTTCTAGAGAGAAGAAGGGGGTTGCTCTGATGGCAACCGAAGTCAAGGCCCAAGAGGGCAAACCAGAAGACCGCGTCAAGATCTTTGACACCACGCTGCGAGACGGCGAACAGTCTCCCGGCATCTCGCTGAACGCTGCCGAAAAGCTGGAGATCGCACAGCAGCTCGCGCGTCTTGGCGTCGATGTCATCGAGGCCGGCTTCCCGATTGCCTCGCCCGGCGACTTTGAGGCCGTCCAGCACATCGCTCGCAACGTCGAGGGTCCAGTAATCGCGGGCCTCGCGCGCGCATCTGCGCAGGACATCGATGCCGCCTGGAACGCCGTCAAGGACTCCGAGCGCCCACGCATCCACACCTTCCTCGCCACCAGCGACCTGCACATCAAGTACAAGCTGCAGACCACGCGCGAGGACGTGAAGGGCCAGGTCAAGGCTGCGGTCGCCCACGCGCGCTCGCTCTGCGAGGACGTCGAGTACTCGCCCGAGGACGGCTCGCGCTCTGACATCGACTTCATGGCCGAAGTGATTCAGATCGCGATCGACGAAGGCGCGACCACGATCAACGTTCCCGACACCACCGGCTACGCGATTCCCGAGGAGTACGCCGCGATGTTCACGGCGCTCTACGAGCGCGTGCCGGATCTGCACAAGGTCACCGTGTCGGTGCACTGCCACGACGACCTGGGGCTGGCCGTGGCCAACTCCTTTGCCGGAGTGCAGGCTGGGGCGCGCCAGGTTGAGGGCGCAATCAACGGCATCGGCGAGCGCGCCGGCAACACGTCGCTGGAAGAGTTCATCATGCTCCTGCGCACCCGTCAGGAGAAGATCGGCGGACTCTGGACCGGTATCCACACCGAGGAGATCGCCAAGACAAGCCGCCTTGTCTCACGCATGACCGGCTACGCCGTGCAGCCCAACAAGGCGATCATCGGGCGCAATGCTTTTGCCCACGAGGCGGGGATCCACCAGGACGGCGTCCTGAAGAACCCGCAGACGTACGAGATCATGGAGCCCGAGACGGTCGGCCTTGCAAGCAACAGCTTGGTGCTGGGCAAACACTCAGGCCGCCATGCACTGAAGGAGGCGCTGAGCGACCTCGGCTACGAAGTCGATGGCGACAAGCTCAATCGCGCCTTCAAGGCCTTCAAGGAGGTCGCGGACCGCAAGAAGGAAGTCAACGCGATGGACCTCGAGGCTCTGATGAGCGACGAGATGCGCGACGACTCGAAGGCCTGGAGCTTTGACGAGTTCGAGCTGACGAGCGCGTCCGAGGGCACGCCCACCGCAAGCGTCACGATGACGCGCCCTGACGGCGAACAGGTGACCGGCAAGGGCAGCGGCAACGGCACGATCGAGGCGCTCTTTGACGCGATCAACAGCTGCGTCGGGATCAAGCCGGTGCTCAATGAGTACCGCGTGCAGTCGGTGACCTCTGGCCCCGATTCGATCGGTGAGGTCTCGGTGGTGATCGAGATCGATGGCCGCGAAGCTGCTGGTCAGGGTGTCGCCACCGACACTGTCTGGGCCTCGGGCCGCGCTTATGCGCGTGCGCTGACAAACGCTGAGCGCCGGCGCGGAGTGGTCTCTGAGGCTGAGAGCGCGGCGGCCAGTGCTGCAGCCTCCAACCCGGTAGCCCCGTAGATATGCGAGATTCTTGCCAAACCTCCGCCCGATCGGGCGGAGGTTTGGAGGAAA
>CAZRAA010000035.1:5367-21792 GCA_964597975.1 uncultured Thermoleophilaceae bacterium
ACCTGGCGGGGTCTCCGAGCTCGCGGCTGACGCGCTGGCAGAAGTTGGCGACCTTCCGATCGTCGCCGTCGGTGGCGGTCGCGTGATTGATACGGCCAAGGCGATCGCCGGCACGAACAACACCAAGGTTGCTGCGATCCCGACAACCCTCTCCGGTGCGCCGATGACCGGAGTGCACCGGCTGCCCGCCGGATACGCGGGGGAGGCACGGACGGTGCGCCCGGCGATCGTGATCGGACACCCGGACTTGATGGCGTCTCAACCGGAGGGCCTACGCGCAGGGAGCGCGATGAACGCCCTCTCACACGCAGTGGAATCATTGTTCGTCGAGGGAGGAAGCGCTGTTCCGCGATTGGCTGGAGCACGCGCGGTGCGGCTGCTTTTTCGCTCGCTGGTCGATGACGCGCTAAGCGAAGAGATGCGGCGCCTGCGCTTGTCCTTGGGCGCAATCGAAGCTGGGTACGCCGTCGGGGCCACGGGCTACGCCGTGCATCACGTGATCTGTCAGACGATTGTGCGCCTCGCCGAGGTACCGCACGCGCCGACTTACGGCGTGATGCTGCCGTACACGCTCGAGTTCTACAAGGTGCGCGACGACCTGGTCTGGTCACTGATCAGCGAAGAGATGGGCGTGCCGGATCCTTCGATGGCGATCGCGCGGGTTTGCGCTGTGGCCGGGAATCCAACGACGCTGAGTGAGCTTGGCGTGGCGCCGGAGCGGATCGACTCGATCGTCGGTGCGGCTGCCGAACGTCGCGAGCTGGCGCTGACGCCGGGCGGCGCGACGGCCGACGACGTCCGGTCGTTGGTCGAGTCAGCGCTCTAGGCGTCTGGTGAGCGCGTCTCGCACGCCCGCCCAATCGTCATCAATCACGCTGTAGTACGCCGAATCCCGCACGCCTTGGGCCGTATCCATGTGCTTACGAAAGATCCCCTCGAACTCGGCGGGGAGCGCCGCCAGCGCGCCGCGTGACCGCTCGTTGCGCGCGTCGGTCTTGAACTCGACGCGCTGGAGGCCGAGGGTCTCGAAAGCGTGCCCAAGCATCAGCAGTTTCGCCTCGACGTTCGCACCAGTTCCCCAGACCGCGGGGGAATACATCGTCATTCCGGTCTCTACGCCACGGTGTTCGAGTCGGATGGCGAGGTAACTCGACGTCCCGACGACTGCTCCGCTGCTCTTTAGTCGAACGACCCAGGTCGCCATCCGGTCCGCGACGTTCTCGGCCAGCAGGTAGCCGAAGAAGCGGGCAAAGCCCTCACGGTCCGGTCGTCCAATCGGAATCCAGCTCCAGACCTCGTCGTGATCAAGCGCAGCCCAGAGATCGTCCTCGTGTTCCGGCGCGAGCGGCTCCAACGCGATCAGCTCGCCGGAAAGTGGGGTCGTGAGCGGTCGATTCACAACGCTCAAGTTACCGACCGCATAGACAAGCCCGAAAATCGGCCAGACCTTGTCGCCGCGACAAGGTCAGGTCAGATATGTGGCTTGAATAGGCGTTAGACGGGTGTATGTGATAACGTACGCGTCGTAATGGCCGTTGCCAAGCGACAGATGCCAACCGAAGCTACGCCTCTGCACGGGGAGATCGATCCTGTCGTTGTCGGGCAGCGGATCAAGGCGCTGAGGGAGGCGATGTCTCTCTCCCTCAGAGATCTCGCCGAGCGCTCCGGCGTATCTGCGCCGATGCTGAGCCAAGTCGAGCGAGGGGAGACCTCGCCGACGCTGTCTGTCGCGGCCCGCATCGCGCGTGGGCTTGATCTCTCACTCAGCCAGCTGCTGCGCCTCGACGAGTCCCAGCACGTCGTGATCGTCACCAAGGATCAGCGCCGCAAAGGCCCGGTGACTGGCAGGGGTCACTCCTATGAAATGGTCACGCCGCCGCTTCCCGGCCAGCGCGTCTCGCTTTCAGAGCACACGCTCGAACCCGGCGCGACCACTGGCGGTGAAGGCGACGCGCCAATTCACGAGCCGGGATCAAGAGAAACCCTGCTCGTGCAGACCGGCGCACTCGACCTGCTGATCGACGGCGAACGCCGCACACTTACCGAGGGAGATTCCGTCACCTTCGACGCGGATCTCCCGCACCACTTCGAGAACCCCGGCAAGACCACAACAACCTTCCTCGCGGTGACCGCAGCGGGCCTTCGCCGCGGCTGAATCGCACAACCCCCGTCAAACACAGGAGCCAAGAGCAATGCCAAAGACGATGTTCGACAAGATCTGGGAGCAACACGACGTTGCCGATGGTCTGCTCTACATCGACCTGCACCTCGTGCACGAAGTCACCTCGCCGCAGGCCTTTGACGGCCTCCGCCTGGCCGGCCGCAAGGTCCGCCGCCCCGACCGCACGATGGCGACAGCAGACCACAACATCCCGACCGATGGGGCAACCACCCTCGCGCAGATCAAAGACGCGCTCAGCCGCAAGCAGATCGAGGTCCTCGAGCAGAACTGTGCGGAGTTTGGCGTACCCGTCCACTCGATCGGCTCAGAGCACCAGGGAATCGTCCACGTGATCGGCCCGGAGATGGGTATCACCCAGCCCGGCATGACGATCGTCTGCGGCGACAGCCACACCGCAACCCACGGCGCCTTCGGCGCGCTGGCTTTCGGGATCGGCACCAGCGAGGTCGAGCACGTGCTCGCCACCCAGACGCTGCCGCAGAGAAAGCCAAAGTCGATGCGCATCAACTACGTAGGCGAGCTCGGCTTTGGCGTGACCCCGAAGGACCTGATCCTCTACACGATCGGCGAAATGGGCGTCGACGGCGGCGTCGGCTATGTCATCGAGTACGCCGGCGAACCGATTGAGCAGATGAACATGGAAGGCCGCATGACTGTGTGCAACATGACGATCGAAGGCGGCGGGCGCGCCGGCCTGATCGCGCCCGACGACACCACCTTCGAATGGGTCAAGGGTCGCAAGGCAGCCCCATCGGCAGAAGAGTGGGACGACGCAGTCGCTGCCTGGAAGGATTTGCGCACCGACGACGGCGCGACGTTCGACAAGGAGATCACGATCGACGTCTCTGAGATCTCGCCGCAGGTCTCGTGGGGCACCACTCCGAGCATGGTCACCCAGGTGACGAGCGAAGTTCCGCACCCCGACCTCTTTGAGAACGACACCGACCGCGATGGCGCTGAGCGCGCGCTCGAGTACATGGGCCTCACTGCTGGCACTCCGATCCAGGAGATCAAGCTCGATCGGGTATTCATCGGCAGCTGCACCAACAGCCGCATTGGCGACCTGCGCGCAGCGGCAGAGGTGATCAAGGGCCGCAAGGTCGCAGACACGGTCAACGCGATGGTCGTGCCCGGCAGCGCCCAGGTGAAGATCCAGGCCGAAGAAGAAGGCCTCGACCAGGTGTTCAAGGATGCCGGCTTCGATTGGCGCAGCGCCGGCTGCTCGATGTGCCTCGGGATGAACCCCGACACACTCGATCCGGGCGAGCGGTGCGCAAGCACCAGCAACCGCAACTTCGAGGGCCGTCAGGGCCGCGGCGGACGCACGCACCTGGTCAGCCCGCAGATGGCGGCCGCTGCCGCGATCGCCGGACACTTCGTAGACATCCGAGAGTGGGAGAACAACTAATGGAGCCCGTCACAACCGTTGAAGGCGGCGTCACCGTGCTCGACCGCAGCGACGTCGATACCGACCAGATCATCCCCAAGCAGTTCCTCAAGCGCGTCGAGCGCACAGGGTTTGGCGAGTTTCTCTTTTACGACTGGCGCAAGGAGCCCGACTTCGAGCTGCCGGTCAACCCGATTCTCGCCACCGGCCGAAACTTCGGCTGCGGCTCTTCGCGCGAGCACGCGCCTTGGGCGCTCAACGACTACGGCTTTGAGGCGATCATCGCGCCGAGCTTCGCCGACATCTTCTACAACAACTGCTCAAAGAACGGCATGGTGCTCGTCACGCTGCCTGAGGAGCAGGTGCAGGAGATCGGCGCGGCCGGCGACGCTGTGATCGACCTCGCCGCCAAAGTCGTGCGGGCCGGCGGGAAGGAGTACCCCTTCCACATCGAGGAGACGATCCGCCACAACCTGATTCACGGGCTCGACGACATCTCGATCACGCTCCAGGAAGAGCACCAGATCGACGAGTATGAGAAGACCCGCGAGCGCAAGGGTCCAAACACCACCGCGCTGGCCTAAGCGGTTACTCCCGCCCGAAGTACCCGACGTAAAGCCCGCCGGCGATCTCGACCACCGCAGCGTCGAGGTCGCCGAGCGCGGCCCAAGCGATGTAATTCTGCTCGTCGACCCGCGCCGGCAGGCGGTCGGCGACATCTGGGAACAGCCTGTCCTCGACAAACACGTCGAGCTCATTGCCGCCGGCCAGTTCCAGCGCCTCTGCGACCGATATCCACGGTGCGAGCTGCACGTCGAGTGCCTCGTGGTCACGCAGCTCCAGGGCGCGAACAAAAGCGCCGAGCAGGGATCCGACGGCGTCTTCGCTCGCGCTATCCATTCTCCGCGAAAACCGGCTCGCCGGCAGCGTCGGCCGGAGCCTCGGCGGGCTCGTGTCCATGCGCCGGTGCTGCGACATCTCTGATCACCGTGATGGCCAGTGCGAACGCGATCACCAGGCAACCGGCACCGATGACGAAGGCCAACTGAAAGCCGTCGACCAGCGCTGCCGCCTGACTCAGGCCCTCCGAGAGCGCACGCTCGGTGCGCGTCGCAGAGAGCGTCGCAAGGACCGCAAGGCCAAGAGCCCCGCCTACCTGAGCGGCTGTGTTGATCATTCCTGACGCAAGGCCTGCATCTTCGGCCGTGGACGAGGACATCGCGAGCGTCATGATCGCCGGGAACGAGGGGCCGATCCCGATACCGAGGATGATCATCGCCGGCAGAATGTCGGTGAGGTAGCGACCGTCTTCGGGAACGCGCGCAAACCAGAGCAGCCCGATCGCGACCAGCGCCATGCACGGAATCAAGATCCGGCGGGGGCCGAACTTCATGATCAGCGGCTCAGAGAACTTCAACGAAATGGTTCCCATGATGATCGTCGCCGGCAGATACGCGAGTCCGATCTCGAGTGGGGTGTAGCCAAGAATCTGTTCGAAGTAGAGCGCGCCGAGGAAGAACATGCCGAACATCCCGGCAACCAGCAGCGCCTGGATGACATTTGCGCCCGAGACATTGCGCGAGCGGAAGATCCGCAGCGGGATCAACGGCGTGCGGGCGACCGACTCGCGCCAGATGAACAGCGCGAGCAGCACCAGCGAGCCGACGCCGAGCAGCAGGGTGCGCGAGGCGCCCCAGCCGAGGTCCGCGGCGGGTTTGACGATCGTGTAGACCCCGAGCATCAGCGCAGAGGTGATCAGCACCGCTCCGGGCGCATCGGTTCCGGCGCTGAGCCCGATCCCAGGGTCGCGCTCGAGCAGGCGGTGGGCCGCCACGCCGACCGCAATTCCGATCGGCACGTTGATCGTGAAGATCCAGTGCCAGCTGATCGAATCGGTGATGATCCCGCCGAGCACCAGTCCGATCGAGCCGCCGGCGGAGGCGACGAATCCGAAAACACCGATCGCGCGGGCCTGGTCGCCAGGGTTGGGGAACATCAGGAAAATCATTCCGAGGATCACCGCCGATGCCATCGCGCCGCCGACGCCCTGAAGCAGGCGTGCGCCGACGAGCGCACCCTGGGAGGGGGCGATGCCGCAAGCCAGCGAGGCGAAAGTGAACACCGCGATGCCCGCCAGGAACATCACCTTGCGGCCGATCAGGTCGCCGAGCCGCCCGGACAAGAGCAACAGCCCACCGAAAGTGATCATGTAGGCGTTCACCACCCAGGCGAGGCTCTGCTGCGAGAAGCCGAGGTCCTCTTTGATCGAGGGGAGCGCAACGTTCACGACCGTCGCGTCGAGCACGATCATCAACATTCCGGCACACAGCACGTAGAGCGCAATCCATGGATTGCCTCGAGTCAGGGTGGGCGGACCGTCTGTGAAGTTCTCTTGAGCGCTCATCGAATCGAAGTTACCAAGCCGATTTCGAACCCGCCGATAGCGATTTTGGGGCCTGGGCATCCTTGCGTTAGCCTTCGCCGCATATGAGCCAAACAGCGCAGATTGTGACCCTCCCGGGCGACGGGATCGGCCCGGAAATCATGGACGCCGCCAAAGAACTGCTTACGGCGCTTGGCGGCATCGAGTGGGAAGACCACGACATGGGCGGCGTGGCGATCGACAACCACGGCAACCCGCTGCCTGCGAGCACGCTTGACGCGGCCAAGAAGTCGGACGCCGTGCTGCTCAGTGCGATCGGCGGCCCCAAATGGGACTCGACAAACCCCGACGACCCGCGCCCCGAGCAGGGTCTCTTGGGGATTCGCAAAGGCCTCAACCTCTACGCCAACCTGCGACCAGTCAAGCCGATCCCGGCGCTCTACTCGGCGAGCCCACTACGCGAAGAGCGGATCGCCGGCACCGACTTGCTGGTCATGCGCGAGCTGACCGGCGGCATCTACTTCGGCGAGAAGTCGCGCGTGGACAACGTTGCCACAGACGTCTGCTCCTACTCGGTCGAGGAGATCGAGCGAATCGCGCGGATCGCCTTCGAATCGGCGCGAACCAAAGTGACCAGCGTCGACAAGGCGAACGTCCTTGAGACCAGCCGCCTCTGGCGCGAAGTGGTCGTGCGCGTCCACGACGAGGAGTACCCGGACGTTCCGCTCGAGCACCTGCTTGTCGACAACGCGGCGATGCAGCTCGTCTCAGCACCCAGCGACTTCGACGTGATCCTCACCGAGAACCTCTTTGGCGACATCCTCTCCGACGAAGCCGCGATGATCACCGGCTCGATCGGCATGCTGCCCAGCGCTTCCTTGAGCGGCGACGGGCCGGGAATGTTCGAGCCCGTACATGGCTCGGCGCCAGATATCGCCGGCACAGGCAAGGCCAATCCGATGGCGATGTTCCTCTCGGTGGCGATGATGCTGCGGCACGGTTTGGACCGTGCGGACGACGCCGCGCGGGTAGAATCGGCTGTCGATGCTGTGCTTGCACAAGGACTGCGAACTGCAGATCTCGGCGGAGATGCCGACACAGTTTCAGTGACAAAGGCCGTGCTTGCGGCCCTCTAATCAGAAAAGGTCAACAAATGGAGCCAACTGAGTACATCTGGCAGAACGGTGAATTCGTCCCCTGGGATGAGGCACGCGTACACGTACTCACACATGGCCTCCACTACGGCACCGGTGTCTTCGAGGGAGTTCGTTGCTACGAGACGCCAAAGGGTCCGGCGATCTTCCGCGGGCTGCCGCACATGGAGCGACTCGTGCGCTCGGCGAAGCTCTACTACATGGACCTTGAGTACTCGGCCGAGGAGCTCCTCGAGCTGACCAAGCAGGTCGTCGTCAAGAACGGACTGACCGATTGCTACATCCGGCCGCTCGCGTTCCGCGGCTACGGCGAGATGGGGCTGTTCCCGCTCAACTCGAAGATCGAGTATTCGATCTCAGCGTGGGAGTGGGCGTCCTACCTTGGCGACGAAGGCAAGAAGAACGGCATCCGCGCGATGATTTCTTCGTGGGAGCGCATGTCTGCGCGCAGCTTTATTCCGCAGTCCAAGGCCAGCGGTCAATACCTCAATTCGATCCTCGCCAAGCTCGAGGCGCACCACGCCGGCTACCAGGAGGCGATCCTTCTGGACGAGCGCGGAATGGTCTGCGAAGGCACCGGCGAGAACATCTTCGTCGTGCGCAACGGCGAGATCGCCACGCCGGGCCTCAACTCGGCGATCCTTGAAGGCGTCAATCGCGACGCCGTCATGCAGATCGCCGGTGACCTCGGCTACGAGGTCGTCGTGCGCGACGTCACGCGCACCGAGTTGATCATCGCCGACGAAGTGTTCATGACCGGAACTGCGGCCGAGCTTGTCCCGGTGCGCGAGATCGACGATCACACGATCGGCGAGCCGGGGCCGATCACGCGACAGCTCCAGGCGAAGTTTGAGGACGCGTTGCACGGCCGCGCGCCCGAGTACGAGCACTGGCTCGACTACGTCACGGCTGACAAACCCGCTGCACAGGTATAGAATTCGAGCCTCGTGAGCTTCCAGAACTTCATCCGACGAATTACCAACGCCTGACCGCGCCAAAGGTCAGCGCCGCATGCGCTCGGCCAGCGTCAGGAGTTCGAATTCGTCCGTTGAAGATTCAGCATTGAGGAAGTACACATGAATTTCTTGCCAGCAGTAGAGCTATACGACACGACCCTGCGTGACGGTATGCAGGGTCCGGGCATGTCCCTGTCGGTAGAAGAGAAGATCCGCGTCGCACACGCGCTCGATTCGCTCGGATTCCACTTCATTGAGGGCGGATTCCCGAGTTCGAACCCCAAGGAGATCGAGTTCTTCGAGGCACTCAAAGACGAGACTTTCGAGAATGCGGTGGTCGCGGCGTTTGGCATGACTCGCCGCAAGGACGTCTCCGCAGAGAACGATGAAGCACTGCGCGTCCTGGTCGAGTCGTTCGCGCCTGTATCGACGATCGTCGGCAAGACGTGGTCGCTGCATCTTGAGAAAGTCACGAAGGTCAGCCCAGAAGAAAACCTCTCGATGATTTCCGATTCGGTCGAGTTCCTGAAGGCCGAGGGCAAGCGAGTGCTCTACGACGCCGAGCACTTCTTCGACGGCTATGCGGACGACCCGGGATATGCAATGCAGTGCCTTGAGGCGGCCGCGGACGCTGGTGCCGAAACCGTGGTGCTCTGCGACACCAACGGGGCGATGATGCCCTCGCAGATTGCCGCTGCCACGGCCTCCGTGGTCGAAAGATTGGGCGAGCGTGTTCGCGTGGGTGTACATACGCACGACGACTCCGGCGTGGGTGTTGCCAACTCGCTGGCCGGCGTGGAGGCCGGCGCTTCGCACGTGCAAGGCACGGTCAACGGCTACGGCGAGCGCACCGGCAACGCCAACCTGATCACGATTCTCCCGAACTTGCAGCTCAAGATGGGCCTGCAGTGCGTCGACCCGAGTCGCCTCGCGCACCTCACCGAGACGGCCCACATGATCGACGAGATCTGCAACATGCAGCCCGACAACACCGCGCCGTACGTAGGCCTCGATGCGTTCGCGCACAAGGGCGGCATGCATGTCGCCGGAATGCTTGAGGACACGTCGACGTTTGAACACATCGATCCGGTGGAGGTCGGCAACGATCGCAACATCCTGATCTCGGAGCTTTCTGGACGGGGCACCGTCCAGGCTCGCGCCGACGAAGCCGGGCTCGACGTCGACGCCGCGGCGGCCGCCAAGGTCGTCGAGCGCGTCAAGCAACTCGAGGCCGAGGGCTATCACTTCGAGGCCGCCGACGCGTCCTTCGACCTGCTGATCCGCAAGGAGACCGGCAGTTACGAGCCGCTCTTCACGCTGGAGAGTTGGCGCACGATCGTCGAGAAGAACGCCGACGGGAAGGTGGGCACTGAGGCGACGATCAAGATCTGGGTGGGCGGCGAGCGATTCGTCCGCACGGCCGAGGGCAATGGACCGGTCAATGCGCTCGACAAGGCGCTGCGCGACGCGATCGGCGAGACTTACCCGCACCTGAAGGACATCGACCTCGTCAACTTCAAGGTGCGCATTCTCAACGAAACCAAGGGCACTGGGGCGGTCACCCGCGTGCTGCTCGACGCTTCAGACGGTCACAGCACCTGGGGCGCTATCGGCGTCTCCGAGAATGTGATCGAGGCTTCGTGGCAGGCGCTCGTCGATGCACTCGAGTACGGCATGCAGCCCGGTGCAGACGGTGGGCCCGCGCCGGCAAGCCAGCAGGCTGCAGGGGAGCAAAGTTGAACGACGCCGTCCCCGCACTCGAGGTGCTGCCGATGGCGCGACCTGAAATTGGGGCGCGCGAGCAGGAGCTGGTTTCCGAGGTTCTGGCCAGCGGCGTGCTTTCGCTTGGCCCGATGCTCCCGCGCTTCGAACAGGCGATCTGCGCGGCCACCGGCGCGCCGTTTGCTTCAGCGGTCTCCAGTGGCACCGCCGGGCTGCACCTGGCAATCCGCGCAGCTGGCATCGCCGCCGGCGATGAGGTGGTCACTTCGCCGCTTAGCTTCATCGCCTCTGCGAACGTGATGGTCTACGAAAGCGCAACGCCCGTCTTCGCCGACATCGACCCGGTGACCCTCAACCTCGATCCCAAGAAGGCACGCTCGGCCGTCGGGCCCAAGACGACCGGCATTCTGCCGGTTCATCTCTTCGGCGCGGCGGCGGACATGCCGGCGATCGAACAGATTGCCGCCGACCACGGCCTTTGGATCGTTGAAGACGCCTGTGAAGCGGTCGGTGCGATCGATTCCGAGGGCCGCCAAGTCGGCACCCGCGGCCACGCCGCCGTGCTCGGCTTCTATCCCAACAAGCAGATTGCAACCGGCGAGGGCGGGATGGTGCTCTGCCCTGACGCGGATTTCAAGGAGCGAATCGACTCCGAGCGCAATCAGGGCCGCGCGCCAGACATGGGCTGGCTCGATCACACCCGACTCGGATTCAACTACCGGCTCTCGGACGTCGCTGCCGCGATCGGCGTCGCCCAGGTGGAGAAGCTCGATCAGATGCTCGCTGACCGTGCCCAAGTGGCTGGTTGGTACACCGAGCTGCTCGCCCACGTGGACGGCGTCACGCTCCCAGCTGCAAACCAACCGCCAGCGCGCCGCAGCTGGTTTGTCTACGTGGTGCAGCTGCCGCAAGGGGTCGACCGCGACGAAGTCATCGGACGCCTCAAGAACTTGGGCGTCTCCAGCAAGCCGTACATGCCTGTGATCCACCTGCAGCCCTACTTCCGCGAGCGCTACGGCTACGCCGAGGGCGACTTTCCCGTCGCCGAGGACGTCGCGTCGCGCTCGCTCGCGCTGCCGTTCTATCCGTCGATGCGCCGTTCGGACGTCGAGCGCTCCGTGGCCGCACTTGAGGAGGCGATTTCCTGATGGGACGATTTGAGGATCCGCAGAGCGAGCTCTTCAAGGCGATCAACACATCGCTTTCCTACGACCAGCGCCTCTATCCGGAGGACATCGAGGGTTCGGTTGCACACGCCGAGATGCTCGCGGCCAAGCACATCATCAGCGCGGCCGACCTCGAGGAGATCAAGACCGGGCTTGCCGCGATCAAGAAGGAGCTCGACGCCGGCGTTTTCCCGTTTGAAGAGGACGACGAGGACATCCACATGGCGATCGAGCGCCGCTTGACGGAGCTGATCGGCGACGCGGGGGCCAAACTGCACACCGCGCGCTCGCGAAACGATCAGGTGGCCACTGACGTCTCCCTGTTCACCCGTCGCCGCGCGAATGAGGCGATCGCCAAGCTCGACTCCCTGATGGGCGCCCTCCTCAAGCAGGCCGAGGAACACAAAGACGCTCCGATGCCGGGCTACACGCATCTTCAGCGTGCGCAGTCGGTCTACCTCGGGCACCACCTGCTCGCATACTTCTGGATGTTCGCGCGTGATCGGACGCGCTTTGAACATGTCGTTGAAGCCGCGTCCTTGCTGCCGCTCGGAGCAGGCGCGTTGGCCGGCGCCAACTTCGAAACCGACCGCGAGATGGTCGCCGAGAAGCTCGGTTTTGCTGGTGTGGCTCCGAATTCGATGGACGCGGTGGCCAACCGCGACTTCGCGCTCGACTACCTCTCGGCCGCCACGACATGCGCAACGCATCTCTCGCGCCTGGGCGCCGAGATCGTTCTCTGGTCGTCGGAGGAGTTCGGCTTCGCCGAGGTTTCCGACGGTTTCGCATCGGGATCGAGCCTGATGCCGCAGAAGAAGAATCCAGACGCCGCAGAGCTCCTACGTGGCAAGGCGCCGCGTGTGCTCGCGAGTCTCACAACGCTTCACGGCGTGATGCACGGCCTGCCGCTTACGTACAACAAGGACATGCAGGAGGACAAGGAAGCCCTCTTCGACGCGGTCGACACCTTGAGTCTCTGTCTCGATGCGGCAACCGGGATGCTTGAAGGAATCACCTTCAAGCGCGAGCGCATGGCCGAGGCATCGTCCGACCAGATGCTGGCCGCTGTCGACATCGCCGACCTTCTCGTGCGCAAGGGTGTGCCGTTTCGCAAAGCGCATGGAATCGTCGGGTCGCTCGTGCGGTACGCCGTCGCGAACGACAAGCAGCTTTCCGAACTGACTGACGGGGAGCTTGCTGGTTTCAGCGAGCAGTTGGGCGACGACTACCGCCACTTGCTCTCAGGCAACGGCTGGCTCGAGAGCAAGGTCTCCCAGGGCGGAACCTCGTCGCACTCGTTGGAAGTTCAGCTAGCCGCCGCGCAGAAGGCACTCGCCGGCTAGTCGATCAGGTGCCGGGCGCCGCTCCGCCCGCTCCGCCGTCAGCACCGCCGCCATTGTTGTTCCCGCCGTTGTTGGGCGGTGGGGTGGCCGGCTGCTGGGGCGCCTGGGGCTGCTGCGGACGGTTGTTGTTCTGCTGGTTGTTGCCGCCGTTGCGTTCGCGGTTCGTATTGCCGCTGTCGGCCTGATCTCCGCCGCCTCCACCATCGCTGTAGGAGCTCATGTCGGGCGGTCCCACGAGACCGGAGACGTCGCCGGTCGCGCCCTTCTCGCCGGCGCGGTGGGCAGCGAGAATCGCGTGGGCCTGGATGATGAAGTTGCGGAAAATCAGCGACGGGTAGGTGCCACCGGCGACGGGCTCGCCGCCGAATTCGTCGAGCATCGGGACGGTCTTGTCGGGGTAACCGACCCAGATCGCCACTGACATCTCCTCAGAGAATCCGACAAACCAGGCGTCGCCGTAGTTCTCCGTGGTGCCGGTCTTGCCGGCTACCCAGAACCCGGGGTCTGCCTTCTTGCCGGTGCCGCTCGTGACCACAGTGCGCATTGCTTCCTGGGCGCTCTGGCCGACGCTCTGGCTGAAGACGCGGTCGTAACGAGTGCGGTCGCGCTGCTTGCGGAAGATCTTGCCGTTCTGAACGACCTTGTCGATAGCGACCGGTGAGTTGTCGTCCGGGGCGAGTGTGCCGACCGGGCGACGGCCCTGGTTGGCGATTGAGGTGTAGGCGTAGGCCATCTCAAGCGGCGTCACGCCCTCGCTCAGACCGCCGAGGATCATGGCTGTGTTGCGCGAAATCTGCGTGCTGATGCCCATCGACTTGGCCTGACGGGCAATGCGATTCACGCCAACCTTGTTGGCCAGACCGACACGCACATAGGCGGTGTTGTCTGAGGTCGTAGTCGCGTTCTGAAGGCTCGTCGCGCCCAGGTAGCTGTCGTCGTAGTTCTTGATCAGTGTGCCGCTGCCGGCCTTGCCGATCGGCGCCGACTTCCACATCGAGCCAAGCCCGTAGCCGGCCTTGAGCGCCGTGACCAGCGTGAACGGCTTGAAAGAAGAGCCTGGCTGGCGCTTCCCCTGCGTCGCGAGGTTGAACGGACGCGCCTCGTAGTTGTCGCCTCCGTAGATCGCGCGGATCTTGCCGGTCTTGTTGTCGATCGCAACCAGGGCGGCGCTGGGGCCGCCGTAGGGGAGCGTCGACTGAATGGCGTTCGCCGCGGCCGCCTGCATGTCCAGGTCGAGCGTCGTGTGGACCTTCAGGCCGCCACCGAAGGCCGTTCCGGCGCCGTACCTGTCGACCAGCTGTTGCCGAACAAACGTGGAGAAGTACGGCGCAGCGGAGTCTTCCTTGGGTCGCGTGATCTCATCGGCCGTCGGAACGGCCTCGATCTTGCCCTGCTCGTAGATCTCTCGCGTGATGAAGCCCTGGTTGTACATGTTGAGCAGCACCTGGTTGCGCCGATCGGTTGCCGCGCCGGGGTAGACCACCGGGTCGTAGGCGCTCGGCGAGGCGATCACGCCGGCGAGCATTGCGGCCTCCCACGGGAGCAGGCGCTGCGCGCAGTGGGGCGCGCACCCCGGATGCGCGGTGGCGAAGTAGGTCTCTGCTGCAGACTCGATGCCGTAGGCGCCGTTTCCAAAATAAATCGCGTTGAGGTACTCGGTGAGGATCTTGTCCTTGGTCCACTGCTTCTCGAGGTGGTACGCAAGCGCGACTTCGCGAAGCTTCTGCATCACGGTGCGCTGATCCTGAGCGGCGAGCGCGTTCTTGACGAACTGCTGCGTGATCGTCGATGCGCCTTGCTTGGCGCCGCCGCCCATCACGTCGACCGCGATCGCGCGACCGATGCCGCGGAAGTCGATCCCGGTGTGGTCATAGAAGCGGCGGTCCTCGATTGAGACCACTGCCTGTTTCATCACCGGCGAGATTCCGGTCGAGGTCACCAGGATGCGGTTCTGGTTGTTGCGCAGCCGGGTGATCACGCGGCCTTGGTCGTCGTACATGATCGAAGGTTTGGAGACCTTGTACTGCTGGCGATCCTCTAGCTTTGGCAGCTCGCTGGCGACGGCCATCATCATCCCGAAGATCATCGAGATGCCGGCGAGCGCCATCAGACCGATCGTGATCAGGAAGATCCGCAGCTTGCGAATGCGAGGCTTGGAGGCACGCTCTGCAGCTTCCTGCTGTCGCAGCGTCTTGGCGCCGTTGCTGGTTGTCGGGGGGGATCCTTGTTCCATTGCTGGAGGCCAGGACCAAAGCTGAAGAATTGGCCGGGGAGCAAGAGGCCCGCTCGTTTGACTGGGATGGAGCGGCCCTGGGGTCCTGGTTCGAGCGCCGCAGGTGAGCGGCTCATCGAGAATAACAGCGGGTGGGACGCATGGATTCGGTCTGATCGCCGGGTTTTCGGGGCGTTAACATCGGCCCGTGACCGACCCCGCACATCTTGCCGCGCAGCTCGAGCGCAATGCCGTGGACGCGCTGCCGGCCGGGGGCCTAGAGGCGAAACTCAAGAAGGCTGCTGAAACGGGACGGCCACTTAGGGTCAAGCTGGGGATCGACCCGACGGCGCCTGACATTCATCTTGGTCACACGGTCGTGCTCACCAAGCTGCGCGAGTTCCAGGATGCCGGCCACACGATTGTGCTGATCCTCGGCGACTACACGGCGCGAGTGGGGGATCCGTCGGGTCGCTCAAAGACGCGCCCCGAGCTCTCTCCCGAAGAGATCGACGCCAATGCCGCGACCTTCCAGGAGCAGGCTTTCAAGGTGCTCGACGCGGACAGGGTGGAGGTTCGTCGCAACTCCGAGTGGCTCGATATGTCGATGATGGAGCTCTTCAAGCTGATGCGCCTGCCGACCGTGGCCCAGCTGCTCGAGCGCGATGACTTCTCCAAGCGCTACTCCGAGGGCACGCCGATCGCGCTGCTCGAGCTGCTCTATCCGCTGCTGCAGGCCTACGATTCGGTCGCCATCGAGGCGGACGTCGAGATCGGCGGGACCGACCAGAAGTTCAATCTGCTGCTCGGACGCGACATTCAAACCGCCCATGAGATCGCACCTCAGGTGGTACTGACCATGCCGATCCTGCCCGGCACCGACGGCGTGCGCAGGATGGGCAAGTCGCTCGGCAACCACATTGGCGTCACAGAACCGGCCGAGGAGATCTTCGGCAAGGTGATGAGCATCCCTGACGAGGTCATGGGTCAGTACTACGACCTATTGCTTGGTTCAGAGCCTGAACCAGCACTTCCGCCCGTTCAGCAGAAGCGAGCCCTGGCACGTGCGATCGTCGCGCGTTTCCACTCTGAAGACGCCGCTGCCGCCGCGGAAGCCCACTTCGACAAGCTCTTCAAGAGCCACGAAATCCCAGATGAGATCGAGGATTTTGCGTTCTCGTCCGACGGGGGAGAGGTGCATCTACCTGGTCTCATGGCGGATGCGTTCGGACTCTCGCGCTCTGAGGCGCGTCGGCTGATCGAACAGGGCGGCGTCAGCCTCGACGGTGAAGCTGTGAACGCCACCGACATGCCCGCGAATCAGCTCGATCAGCGGGTGCTGAAGGTCGGCAAACGCCGCTTCAAGCGCCTGCGCGCAAGCTGAATCTCAGCTCAATGGACAGTCGCCTGAGACTGCTTCAAACCTGTGCTATCTTTGCGGAGCCGGAAAAGGTCCACTTAGTGACGCTTCTTTCTGACAACTGGAGATTCCCCCAGGCGTAAGCAGCCTCAAATTGCTTGCGCGCAGTTCTTTGGGGGCCTCTCTGTCTGAGAGGCTTTTCTTTTGGTCTTTTCCCGCCGTTGAAGGTGACGGCATCGGTCCTTGAAAACTCAACAGCGTGAACGATGAACGGTCCACACCGTTTGTCGGTCCAGATTTGTCTGTTTCCGCGAACCCCAGCCGGGTTTGTGGGATCAGAGCACAAGATCACACCATTCGCCGTGTCTTTTACAGGAGCACGGGGAGTGGGTTCAGGCATCGTTTCGACGATGCGCTGAACACCCTGTCTACGTTCCGAGCCCGTTTGTGTACTAGGGCTCAATGGAACATGACGATTCTCCTGTTAGCCGGCTACGGTCGGCTATTTCACGGAGAGTTTGATCCTGGCTCAGGACGAACGCTGGCGGCATGCTTAACAC
>CAZRAA010000036.1:0-21408 GCA_964597975.1 uncultured Thermoleophilaceae bacterium
CTCGTCGAGCCAGAAGACCGCAGGCGTATCCGTGGCTCGCGCGCGGCGCACTGCGAGCTGAACCCAGTCGCGGATCGGCGCGTCCTTGGTCTGGCAGGCGCGGAAGATGTCGCCCGGCTCGACTGTCTGCTCGAGCAGGACGTTTCCGGCCGCGTCGACGATTCGCACCTCTCCCGCTTGTCCAATCTCAAAGGTCTTGTCATGCGAGCCGTACTCCTCGGCCTTCTGCGCCATCAGGCCGACGTTCGCGGTGGCGCCCATCGAAGCCGGGTCGAACGCACCATGCCGTTTGCAGTGCTCGATCGTCTCGGCGTAGAGCGCCGCGTAGCTCGAGTCGGGGATCACGCACTTGGTGTCCTCCTGCTCGCCGCGCGCGTTCCAGCCTTGACCCGATGCGCGAATCAGCGCGGGCATCGAGGCGTCGACGATCACGTCGCTTGGAACATGCAGGTTGGTGATTCCGCGGTCGGAGTCGACCATGTAAAGATCCGGCCCGCCGGCGAGCGCCGCGTCGACCGAGTCACTGGCCTCCGGGTGGGCCGCGAGCAGACTCGCCAAGCCGTCATTTGCGTGCGCGCCCGAGAACTGCTCAAACAGCTCAGCGCCGACAAACGCGGTCACCGCGTGCCCGAAGATGATCGGGTCGGAGACCTTCATCATCGTGGCCTTGAGGTGGATCGAGAAGAGCACCCCCTGCTCCTTCGCATCGGCGATTTCGCGCGCCAGGAATTCCGTGAGCGCCGCCCTGCGCATCACGGCGGCGTCGATCACTTCGCCGGCCTGCAGCGGAAGCGCATCTTTCAGGATCGTCACCTTGCCGTCCGGCGCGACGTGCTCAATCCTCGCCTCAGTCGCCGCGGAGATCGTTGTTGAGCGCTCCGTCGAGCGAAAATCGCCGGCGCTCATTGTCGCCACATGCGAGCGCGAGGCCGAAGACCACTCTCCCATCGAGTGCGGATGATTCTTGGCGAAGGACTTGACAGAGGCAGCAGAGCGGCGATCTGAGGTGCCCTCGCGCAGCACCGGGTTGACCGCGCTGCCCTTGACCGCGTCGTAGCGCGCGCGAATCGCTCGTTCGTCCTCGTCGCCCGGGTCCTCGGGATAGTCGGGAATCGCGAATCCCTGTCCCTGCAACTCGGCGATCGCCGTCTTCAGCTGCGGAAGCGATGCGCTGACATTCGGCAGCTTGATGATGTTCGCCTCGGGAGTCTTCGCCAGTGCCCCGAGCTCGGCCAACGCGTCGGGCGTCTGCTGCTCGGGTGTCAGATGTTCAGGAAACTGAGCGAGGATCCGGCCGGCCAGCGAGATGTCGCGGGTTTCCACCGCGACACCGGCGCTGGCGGCGAACGCCTCGATCACCGGCAGCAGCGAGTGCGTGGCGAGCGCGGGTGCTTCGTCTGTATGCGTGTAAATGATCTTCATCTGGGGGATTCGCTTCCTGCTTGAAGGGGCCGCCGAAATCTATCGCGCGTAGAATCGCCCCCGATGGCCGAGGAGAAGCCACCAATTGAGCAGCCGCCGCCGCTGGCGGACGGGGCGCTGTCAGGAAAGGTGGCGCTGATCACCGGCGGCGCCAACGGACTCGGAAGGGCGTTCGCTGAGGCCCTGCTCGAACACGACGCCGTCGTGACAATCGCCGACATCGACGTCGAGGGAGGCGAGGCGACGGCCGAGGAGCTTGGATGTGCGTTTCTCGAACTCGACGTGACCGACCCCGCGGCAAACGCGAGCTGCGCGGCGCAAACCGCTGAGCGCTTCGGCGGGCTTGAAATCGTGTTGCTGAACGCCGGGATCGAAAGCCCGTATTCGCTCGGCGACGACTTCGATCCCGACGCCTACCGACGAGCTATGGCGATCAATCTCGATGGAGTCGTCTACGGATTTCACGCCGTTCGCCCCCACCTGATCGCCGGCGGCGGCGGATCCGTGCTTGCGACCGCCTCGCTCGCGGGCCTTGCAGCAATGGCGCCGCAGCCCGTGTATGGCGCCAACAAGGCCGCTGTCGTGGGCCTCGCCCGGGCGCTGGGTCCGGCGCACGCACACGAGGGCATCAGGTTCAACGCGATCTGCCCTGGGTTTGCCGACACCGCGATCATCGACGGCATTCGCGAGATGCTCGACGCCGGCGGCGTGCCGATCATCGAACCGAGGACGGTCGCCGACGCCGCTATGCGGGTGCTTGCCAGCGGTGACACCGGGCGCGCGCTGGTCGTTCAGGCCGGCGTTCAGCCCTACTACTACCGCTTCCCGAACCTTCCGCGGCCGCGCTAGCCGAGCGCCAGTTCGAGCCCGGCCTGCGAGTCCGCCGGAGGCTGGCTGCGCACAGCGGCAGATGCCAGATCGGCCGCAGTCATCCCCGGTGACCAGAGCGCGCCGCCATACCGCAGGCCGAGCAGGGCGCTGACCGGCGTACTGCGATTCGGCTCATAGGCGCCGATCGCGTGCTCACAGTGCGCGATCACATCGGCTACATGCTGCTCATGATGCGCGCGGAACACGAGCGCGAAGTCGTCGCTACCGATTCGGTACACGGCGCCGTCGGCTCCAATCGCGTCGCGCAGGCCGGAGGCGACTTCGACAAGCTCGAGTTCGCTGGTCTTGCGATCGGGTCCGGTCGCGCCGAAATCGATCGCGATCACGGCCGGAACTCCTTCGAGGCGTTGCTCGCGCGTCGGCGCCGCATCGGCGCTGCGCGGGATCATCCGCACAAGGTCGCGCTCAAACGCCGTCCGATTGCCGAGACCGGTCTGCGGGTCGACCAACGAGAGGTCGGCCGCCTTGCGCTCGGCGATCGTCAACGTGCGTGCGTTGCGCTGCACAGTGTCGGCAAGCACGACGATCGTCACGAGGATTGTCAGCGTGCGCATCTGGTCGCTGTCGGAGACCGGGGCCTGCGAAATCACCGCCGCGAGCACGGCGGCAAATCCCGAGACCGTGGCGACCAGCGTTTCGATCCGGCTTCCAAACGTCGCGAAGTACGTCACAAGCAGGATCGATGCGCTCAGCAGGACGCTCGTGGCACCACCGGTCGCTGCGATCGCGAAGCCGAGTGCGACGCTCAGCGGCACGGACAGCAGCACGCTCGCCGGGGCCTCGACGCTCTCAATCGCCGGGCGGCTATGACCGCTCGAGACCCGTTCAAGTTGATCGTGAATGTGGCGCGCGCGCTCTGCCGCCGAAACCGACGAATCAACCACAGTCGCGTGCGGCGCTCGGTCGGGTGCCCGTTCAGGCTCTGCCGCCGCAAGCATCCGGGCGAGATCGCCGGTGGCAGCGACCGCCGAACTTGCGGCCACGCGCAGGCCGTCGTCGGCTTCCGCGTTGGCGAGTTCGAGCCGCTCGTGAAAACGCGAGCGCCAGCGTCGAGCGTTCTCGAGTTCGCCGGCCGGAAGCAACACCGCAAAATCAACTCCGCCCAGACGCGCGATCTGGTCGACGTCGAGACTCGCCGTGCGCATCGCCCCGGCAATTCTGCGTAGCGCAGCGTCACCGGCGAGGTGTCCACCGGCAAGGTTGATTTCGTCGATTCCCTCGGCCCGCACACGCACGATCGCGTACGGCACGCCGAGCGAAGCGAGCCCCGCGCTGTACTCGTCGAGTGCGCGGCGAGTGCCGGCACCGGTCAGTGAATCCATATAAGCGAGTCGGCGGGCCTCCATTTCAGCGGAGACGGCAGAACTGCGCTTGAGCGCGATCAGCGCGGCCGAAGCGATCCAGATCGCCACCGCCAGCACGATCGTCGCGAGGAAGTCGCTGCTGATCGACTCCTGCCAGTCATATGCGATCGGCGCAAGCGCGCAGAGGCACGCGAGCGCGATCAGGGCGGTCCGCACGGCGGCGCGCTCGACGAACGCGGCGATGAAGACGATGATCACCGCATAGAAGAAGACGTACGGACTGTCAGGGCCGCCACTGACGGCCACCAACGCGAGCGCCGCGAAGCAGGTGATCGTGATCATCGCGACCTCAAGCCAGAGCGCCCGACGAATCGGCAGCTTCGGGAAGACCCACTGCCAAGTCGCCAACGCCACGATCGACGTCGCCAGTAGTGCACCGAATGCGCCCGCCGAGATGGCGTTTACGCCGGTGATCTGCGACGCGCTGACCACCACGACCGCGAGCAGCCAATCGCGCATGCCGATTTGACGCCTCAGATCCATGTCGAGGGCGCGTTCCAGGCGTAGCGAAAGGAATCCGTCCCCCCGCCCGGACGTCGAGCTGCCGGCCGTCATTAGCTGTAGGTATATCCGTTGGTTGGTGGTTTCGCAACTCTGTGCAGCAAAAAGGCCCCGCGATTGCGGGGCCTTTTCACGAATTGCTTGTCCCGCTGATTAGGCGGCCCGCAGCGCGACCGCTTCCGGGTCCTGCGCGAGGCGCTTAAGCGCGGCGTTCTCGATCTCACGGACGCGAGCGGCAGTCATGCCGGATCCGCGGGCGATCGCCTCGGCCGTGCGCGGCTCGCCGCCGGCCAGGCCGTAACGCTCGGCGAGCACGTGGCGCTCGTCCGGCGAGAGGCGACTGAGCAGGCGCGTGATCTTGCGCTGACGCTCGGCCTCGACGGCGAACTCCTCAGGAGTGATCGTGTCCTCGTCCTCGAGGAAGTCACCGAATTCGGAATCGCCCTCACCAACCGGGAGACTGAGCGACGTGGGCTTCAGGGCCGCGAGCTTGACGCGCTCGACTTCCTCGATCTCCATGTCGGTCGCCTCAGCGATTTCGGCGTCGGTGGGCTCGCGAGCGAGCTCGACGGCGAGACGGCGGGTGGCCTTCTGGATCTTTGCCAGCTGCTGCGCGACATGCACCGGGAGACGCACCGTGCGTCCCTGGTTCTGCGTTGCGCGCTGCATCGACTGGCGGATCCACCAGGTCGCGTAGGTGCTGAACTTGAATCCCTTGCGCCAGTCGAACTTCTCGGCCGCACGGTTGAGGCCGATCACGCCCTCCTGGATCAGGTCGCCAAATTCGAGACCCTGGTCGCGGTACTTACCAGCGAGCTTGATCACGAGCTTCATGTTGTTCTCGATCAGCTGACGCTTGGCGACTTCGTCTCCGCGCTCGATGCGCTTGGCCAGCGTGACCTCCTGCTCGCGCGTGAGGATCTTGTGGCGGCTGGCGCGGTTGATGAAGTGACGCGTCAGGTCGCTGGGCAGCTCAGCCGAGACGGCGTGGTCGCTCAGCGCGCGCTTCTCGATCGCGCTTGCCTCGTCGTCCTCGCCCTTGATGATCGTGACATCGGCCTCGATCAGACGCGAGCGGACGTCGTCGAGCATCACTTCTTCGAGCTCGTGAACTTCAGCGAGCTCGAGGAGGCGCTCCTCGGTGACCGATTCGGCTTCGAGCAGCGAGCCGATCTCGGGAATCTCAAAAATGTCCTGCGTGAATGTTGCCAATGTGTGCCTTGCTTCTTAGTGGGGTCTGAAGGGCATTCGTTGCCTGTTTCGACGACCGGGTCGAACCGGAACTTTGCCTGTCTTGCTGGAAGATGGTTCGACGCCGCTTGGATGGGGTCGGTGGGGGGCGGCGACGCTTCGGGGCTTGGGTGCTTCGGGGGTTTAGTTACTTAATGTTACAAACTCTGTCTGACGGATGTCTCAGTCGAAATCGACTTCAAACTACCTGTTTATGGCTGGTTTTGCCGCGACCTTCTGCGGGGAGCAATTCGACCCACATTCGGTCGCTCTCGTCGATCCCGGCCGCGCGTGACGGTCCAAGTACGACGCAACGCATCATAAGGAATCTGGCCGCCGAATGCAAGACCAATTTCGGTATTGCGATCCGAGTTTCAGACATTCGCCTACGAGGCGCACTCTTAATAACGGTTTGGCGCCGAAATTGTTTCGTTTTTCGGTGCTTTCCAGCAATTAAGCAGCGGTTGCTGAGTGCGCCGCGTCACGCTCGGCGGCCGGCCAGTCGAGCGTCTCGCGCCTCTTGAGGCGCTTGAGCATGCGAATCAGCAGTGGCCCGGCGAGCATGAAGAAGCCGAAATTGGCCACGATGTGCGCGATGTCGAACGGCGCCGATGTGGTCGTCTGAATCCAAAAACTGGTCGAGAGATCCGACGAGGCGAGATTGACGGCGCTGCCGAAGTTGACGACAACGCCGAAGATCAGACCGGCGGCCGCGCACCACAGGGCGAGCGGCAGGCGCCCCCGAAAGCTCGAGTCAACCGACACCCCGCTCCGTGCCAGCGCGGCGCCGAGCAGACCGCAGAGACCCCAGGCGATCATCTGCCAGGGCGTCCAGGGACCTTGCGTGAAGTAGAAGTTCGAAACCAGCGCCGTGAGCACCCCGACCATCCAGCCGGGAGCAAACCCGAGCGCGAAACCCGCGACCATCACGATGTCTGTGGTCGGCTTGACATTCGGAAACGGTGCGAAGAGCACGCGGCCGATCACGCCGAACGCGACCAACGCGGCGACCGTGGCGACAACCCGCGCGCTCGGCCGGCTGCGTTCAAACCAAAAGAATCCGGCCGCGATCACGCTCGCCAGCAGTGCGAGGCTGCCGAGCTGCCAGAGCTCCCCGCTCGTCATGAGCCGTCTCCCCCGAGCAGCCGCGCGCCCTCCTGCGCGGTCAGCGCGCCGCTAGCGGGGAGCAGTCTTGCCGTTGCGGTCGAGAAGTGCCAGCCGCCACCGAGAACCTCCCGCGCGTTCGCATCGGCGAGCAGGCGGCCGGCGCCCAGCAGACACGCACGCACAGCGAACTGCGCCGCGAACTCGGTGTCGTGCGTTGCCACAAGGACCGCGGTGCCGCGGGCCGCGATCTCCCGAAGCAGCGCGGCGAGCTCGAGCTTGCGCGCGGCGTCCATCCCGCGCGTCGGCTCGTCGAGCAGGAGTACCGCGGGATCGTCCTGCATGACGATCGCCAGCGCCAGGCGTTGACGCTCGCCGCCTGAAAGGTCTCGCGGGTCGCGGTCGGCGAAGCGACCTAGCCCGAATCGTTCGAGCGCCGGCGCCGGCGCCTCGTCTGCCACGCGCTCGTGAATCAGGTAGTCGTTGGGATTCTGCAGCAGGAGTGCGACTTCGCCCACCCGCGTGACGCGACCGGAAGCAGTTTTTTGCACCCCGCGCGCGATCCGCAGGAGCGTCGATTTGCCCGAGCCGTTGGCGCCCATCAACACGGTCCGCTCGCCCACGCGAAGCTCAAGATCAACGCCGGCGAGCGCTCGCAGCGCTCCGTAATCAGCGACGATCCGCTCTGCGCGCAGAACAACCTCGCCCTGGGCCGCGGTCTGCGGCGCGAAAGAACCCGCGGGGCTTGGCAACAGTTCGCGGGCGTCGCGCATCGTCAGTGGCAAAGGCGAAGCCCCCACCAGCCGCGCAAGCTGCGCGAGTGGCGGCAGCATGTGAACGTGGCGCGGATCGTCCGCTGCCAGCTCGAGGAACTCGGACGGCTCGGCGTCGATCGCAATCCGCCCGAGATCGAACACCAGCACGCGGTCCACGACCTCAAGCGCGCGCTCGATCCTGTGATCGGCCAGCAAGATCGTTGTGCCATGGTCGTGCGCGAGTCGCTGCAGCGCGCTCAGCAGCTCATCGGCGGCGACCGGATCGAGCTGCGAAGTCGGCTCGTCGAGCACCAACACGGGCGGCCGCGACGCGATCGCCGCCGCCAGGGCCACGCGTTGAAGCTCTCCGCCGGAGAGTTCGGCTGTGCGGCGGGCAAGCAGGTCGCCGATCCCGAGAACGGCCGCCGCCTCTTCGACGGCGATCGCGATCTGATCCTTCGGCCAGCCGAAGTTCTCCAGTGGAAATGCGATCTCGGCGCGGACGCTGTCCATCACCGACTGCGACTCTGGATCCTGGAAGAGTGTGCCGCAGACCGCGGCCATCTGCCCAGCATCCGTCGAGCGCAGGTCGCGGCCGCAAATGCTCGCCTCACCCGAGACCGCGCCGCCAAAGTGGTGCGGCACGAGGCCGCTGACCGCGCGTAGCAGCGTCGATTTGCCACTGCCTGAATCCCCGCAAACCAGCACGAACTCTCCAGGCTGAACGTCCAGCGACACGTCGGTCAGGGCGGGCGCGGTTGCGCCGGAATACGCGTATCCGAACTCGTCAAACGCGACCGCGGCCACCCGCGCCCGCGTGCCCATCAATGCGCCGCTCACCGATCGCTCCTACGCCGCGCCAGCGCCGGGATCAGTGCGGCCGCCGCCAGCAGTAGGGCAAAGCAGATGTCGCGCGCGGAGGTGGCAATCTCGGTCACCGGATACGGCTGCATCGCAGCTGCGCCGTAGGCCTCGCCGACGATCGCCAACGTCGTGACCAGCAACGCCGAGACGAGCAACAGACGGTCGACCGCCCGGCGCGGCGGCGGGTCCACGCGCATCGGACGGGCAAGCGCGAAGCCGCGCGTCTCCAACGCCAGCGCTGAGTCCCCCGCGCGTTCCAGCGAACGAGCGAATGCGGCGCGCACCACGGTGGCTGTCGACGGCGGAGCGCCGGGTCGGCAGGCGCGGGCGAGCGCGAGATTCGAACCGTCACGCGCGAGCGTCGGCACGAAACGCACTGAGAGCGACGCCGTGATCGCAGAGCGCACCGAGTACCTGCGCAGCACGCGCAGCAGTTCGTCCGGGCTCACGCAGCAGACATAGAGCGCGCAGAGCGAGAAGATCGCTGCCGTCCGCAGACCGAGCACGAGCCCGTAGGCGACCGCCTCCTGCGTGATGTCAAAGCTGCCGATCAGCGGCAGATCGATTCCCGCGACCAGCACCGTCACCCCCTGCTGCGAGGCGATCGGATTGACCAGCGCGATGCCGATCGTCAGCGGCAGCGAAAACGCGAGCGCGATCAAAGATTCGGGAAGCACCCGGCAGCGCCAAGCCATCGCGAGCGTCGTGAGCAGCAGCGTCCCGAGCACGATCGGGTTCATGAACAGGGCGATCGCAAGGCCGACCGCGGCGCACCAAGCGATCACCGTGGTCGCGCGCGCCTGCTGCAGCGGTCCGCCGCGGTCGCGATAGCCGAACCGCAGAACGATCGCCGCAGCGTCGGCCGCGCGGCTCATTAGCCGGCGCCCTCGGGAAGCGCCGTCGCGCCTTTGCGGCTGACCGCAAAGCCGAACCTCAGCTGCAACTTCTTCGGCCGATCGAGCAGCGCCGAAGCCTCCTCGACGCCGGCGGCGTCGGTTCCTGTCACGACCCATGAGAGCGATCTGCCCTCTGAGAAGGCGGCAAGCAATCCGGCCGACCTCTTCAACGGCTTGCCGCTTGATCCGTCCGCCGAGTAGGGCGTCAGCTTCGAGCCGTCAGACGAAAACTCCGCGAACGCACCGTTAGTCTCGCCTGAGGTCGTCAGATCGGGCACGCCGTCAAAACCTTGGATGTCCTGCCACGGTCCAACGACGACACGAACGGGATCTGCGCCGCCGGTCGGCACACCGGCAATCTTCAGCGCAGCGCGCGTTCGGGCACAGGCCGCCGATCGCCGGGGAGCACAGATCACGCGGGCACCGCGCGACTTCAGCGGCTCGGGATATGCGCCGACAATCGCTCCGCCGGTGCGAATCGTCTGCCATGCGTGGAAGTCCCACTGCACGTTCTGGCCGGCCTTCAAGCGGATCGACGTGGCGCCGAGATCCGTCTCGACGCCGTCGACGTACATCAGCCACGAGGAGTCGCCATCTTCCTTCACGCCCCCGATCGAGTCGACATAGCGACCGCCGTAGCTCGTCTCGGTCTCGTGGACCTTTTGCAGCTGGCGCATCACCGTAAGGCCGGCGCTCAGCGGCACCTGCTCGCGCTGCGCCACTACCTGGGCGCCGAAGTCGCGGGTGACCACAACAGACGTGTCCGGCCCGCTCTCGTCAGCGCCGCAGCCCGCGCCCACCAGGGCGCAAACCGCGGTCAGTGCGAGCGCTGCGGGCCGAATACGCATCTGGTCAGCGTCCGATCTTGTTGGCCGCGCGAACGCACTTCAGGCGCGAAGGGTTGTTCTTGACCGGGTAGAGCTTGACGCAGCGAGTGCGAGCAGCGACGCGCTTTTCCTTGGCGGTCAACGTGCGTCCGAGGTGGTTGGCGATGCGGATGCACTCGGCGAAACGGACAGAGTCGGTGTCCTTGATCTCAGCACGGCACTTCGCGCGTGCCGCGATGCGGCGCTGCTTGTTGATCTCTTTCTGAGTGGTCGGCTTGACCGGATTCGGGTTGGCCGATTCGGCGACCGTCACCCACTGCGAACCGCGGATCGCGGAAGCTTTCTCCGCGCGGACCAGATACTTGCCTGCGGTCGGGAATGTGATCTGGAAACTCCCGTCGGCGCCGCTCGACGCGGTGGCGCCGCCACCTGAGATCGACGCGCCGGCGGCCGGGGACTTGGCGTCGGTGCTCGTGCTGTAGGAGTCGACATACCCCGTCACCGGCTCGTTCGGCTTCACCTCAGCCGGGAGCTTGACCTCAAGACTCGCGGTGAACACCCCGAACGAGGGCGCATAGAAGAGCACCACCCGGTCGCCATTGCTCAGCGGGTCGGTCGCAAGGACATAGCCGTTGGGGGCGGTCGAATCCTGCTGATTGATCCGCACGTACCAGCCGCCCAGGTTGTCGGGCGAGAACTCGCCGTTGACCGAGCAGACGATCGTCCCCCAGTCGAAGTAGGTGCCGCTGGAGCTCATGTTGGCATCGCCCAGGGCGTCGGCGACGGCGGTCAGCGTGTTCGGTGACTTGAAGTTCGCCGGAGTTTCGTTGGAGCGACACTCGGGGCGGTCGGCGCCGCCTGGCACCGAGCGCGCTTCAGTGGTCACGTCACCGTTGAAGTGCGTCAGCGACGAACCCTCAATACGCAAATTGACATTTGCCGCCCAAGCGCTGGGCGCGAACGCCGCGATCAAAACAATGGCCGCCAGAGCGGCACGAAGACTCAGAGGCACTTTCGCCTGAGACATGGTCATTCCCCTTTCCACGAGGGATCGATATGTGATGAACACGGCCGGGAGAGGTTTCCTGGCTGACGGGGTCTATTCGCCGCGCCTTCCCAGCAGACAAGCTGCCAGTGGCTTGGGGGCCGCGCAATGATTCTGCGCCAGCGCCCGTGCGACGAACACGCCCGATCACAGTGGCGGGTCCGCACCGGTTTCACACCGGACTTCCCTCGACACGACCGAGACTCGCGAGTATAGGCGTCGCCGGAGCCGCCCGTAGGATCGTGCGAGTGGAAGCCGGCAGCGTCGACCTAGCCCAGAACGACCGCGAACTGCGTGCGGTGACGACCGCCAACCGCTACTTCCGAGTGCGCCTGTGGCTGGTCAACCAGCTCTGGCTCCCTGTGCTGGCGTTGAACATGCTCGCGGTGCTGCTTTCGTTCGCAATCCCAGAGTTCGACACCTGGGTCGGCCGCACGGCGCCGATTGAAGTCTCGACCGTGCAGTCGCTCTTCACGGCGCTCGCGGGAAGCATGATCACCTTCACCGGAATCGTCTTCTCCGCCTTGTTCATCGCCACGCAGATCCAGACATCGTCTTTCTCGCCGCGGCTCGCAGCTCAGCTGCGCAAGGACCCGGTGATCATGGGCACGCTCGTGCTTTCGACCGCCACGGCTGCGTACTCGCTGGGAGTGCTGGCAGCCGCCGATCGGTTCCCGGAAAACCAGAACGCCCCACTGTTCACGGTCGCGTTCGGGCTCTTTCTCGCGATCGGCACGCTCGCGTGGTTTGCCGCGCTCGTTCAGCGTGCGTTCGAGAACATCCAGATCGGCGGGATCCTGCGTTCGCTCGGCCGACAGGCCTGGCGAGCGATCGACGACATCCATCCCTCGCCCGAGGAGTCGCAGGTACTGCCGGTGCCGGTTAAGCCGGAGGACGCTTCAGTCGCCGAGATCGAATACGAAGGCAAGCCCGGCGTGATTGCCGCGATCGACCGAGCGGCGCTGGTCCGCCTGGCCGATGCCACTGGCGGATTCATCGAGGTGATCCCGCAGGTCGGCGAGTACGTCTCCGGGCGCTCCGGGGCCGTGCGGATCTACAACGGCGAACGTGAGCCGACCCGCAAGCAGGTGTCCGCCGCCTTCGTGCTCGCTCGCCAGCGCACACCGCAGCAGGATCCGGCCTTCGTGGTCCGCATCCTGGTGGACATCGCGATTCGCGCTCTGTCGCCGGCGATCAACGACCCGACGACTGCCGTGCAGACGCTAGACCGCGTGGAGTCGCTGCTGATCCGGCTGCACGAGCGCCACCCCGGCGCGACTTACGTCGTCGACTCCACGGGCGCTCCGCGGGCGCTGATCCACGCGCCCACGTGGATCGAATACTTCGAGCTCGCCACCACCGAGATCCGAATCTATGGTGCGCACTCGGTTCAGATCCACCGCCGCCTGCGGGCGATGCACGCCCACCTTCTGAATATCACCGAGGGCCGAGACCGGGCGCGCGTCGAAATCGAGCTCACGCAGCTCGATCGTGAGGCTGCGGACGCGTTCAAGGCACGCCATGACATCGAGCTCGCGCTCGAGCCGGACCGACTGGGAATCGGCGGCAACTAGGCCGGCCGCGCTGCCTTCGGGTCGACGCGGTTGAGAAACCGCAGCGCCAGAGTCGGAAACACCAGCACCGTCAGCACCGCGGCAGTCACCAGCGCGGCAGCGGTGGAAGGTCGCATCTCCGCGCGCTCGAGGCCGATCGTCGTGATCGCGACAACAAGCGGGAGCTGCGTCGACGAAAGCAGCGCCAGCGGCGGCAGCTGATCCTTGGGCAACACCCTGCGGTAGAAGAGCAGTTCGGGCAGGCCGCGCACCAGCAGCATCAGCAAGAAGAAGACCGGCAGCTCGATGATGCCGCGGGTGCTTCCAAACAGCGCCTCGATATCGAGATTCATCCCGCTGATCACGAAGAAGAATGGAATCAGGAAACCAAAGCCCACCGCCTCCATTTTCGAGTCGAAGGCCGCGAAGTCCGACTCGCCGACGATCAGCCGCATGATCATGCCGGCGGCGAACGCACCGAGAATCACGTCCATCCCGAGCGAGCCGGCGATCACGACGAGCGCAAAGACCAGAAGCACAGCGAGTCGCACTGGAAGCTGACCGCTGTTGTCCATGCGTGCGGTGATGAAGTCGAACCACTTGCTGGCCGCGCCGGTGGCCGCAAGTCCAGTCAGCACAGCGATCACGATGAAGGCACCAAGCAGAACAATCTGCTCGATCGCGCCGACGCTGGCCGTCAGCAGGATCGTCACGATCAGCACCGGGCCGAACTCTCCCACGGCACCGATCGCGAGGATGTTGCGTCCAAAGTCGCCTGTAAGGCGGCCTTCATCACGCAAGATCGGGATCAACGTGCCAATCGCGGTGGTGACCAGCGCGGAGCCGGTGAGCAGGCCCGACCAGACGACGCCGGTCTCTTGCAGGATCGCGGCGATCGAATAGGCCAATGCCAGAGAGAGCAGCCAGCCTTTGCCGGCGAGCTTCAGCGGCTGGCCCTTGATCTGGCCCAATCGGATCTCGTAGCCGGCAAAGAAGAAGAGGAAGCCCAGGCCCAGCTGGCTGAAGGCGTCGAGCACGTCGTCGGTATGCGCGAGCTCGAGTCCCTGGGGCCCGATCACGACGCCGAGCAGCAGTTCGATCACGACCACGGGGACCACAACCGCAGTCAGCCGCGCGCCGATCATTCCCGCGACGATCGGAGCGAGCGCCGCGGCGAGCAGGACGAGCAGAAATGACTGGGTGTTGTCGAACAACGCCGGTCAATCCTAAGGCCGCGACGGGCGTCCGTAGAATCCGGCGATGCTCGCCCGACGCCGCAGGCTCTGCTCAAACGTGGCGCTGATCCTGATCGCGATCGCGATGGGCAGCGTGATTCAGGCGATGGGCTGGGCGCAGACCTCCAACTATGCGTTGGTTCGCGCGCTCGAGCGCGGTACCGCGGTGATCGACCCTTACGCCTGGGAGACGCGCGACACCTCGTGGACGGATGGCCACTTCTACAGCGTCAAGGCGCCGGGGATGGCGCTGCTGGTCCTGCCGTTTGACCGCGCGTTCAAAGCTGTCGGCATCGACCAGATCGGCCCGGCGATGGCCGCTCGCGCGCACGAATCGGGCGCCTGGCGTTGGGCGCGGGCCGGTGTGCCGAGTGGGCAGTACGTCAAGAAACTCAAGCTCGCCCGCGAGACGCGTGAACGCATCACCAACTACACGCCGTACGTCTGGCTGCTCTCGCTGCTCGCCTGCGTAGTTCCGGCCTACCTGCTGATGCTGATGATTCGCGCGCTGGGCGATCAGCTCGCGCCTGGCTACGGAACACTCGCGGCCGTCGCCAGCGGCGCCGGGACCCTGATCCTCCCCTTCTCAACGCTCTTCTTCTCGCACGTGATTTCGGCGGCGATGGTCTTTGGCGCGTTCGCGCTGCTCTGGCGCGAACGCAGATCCCGCGCGGAGCGAAGGTGGTGGCTCTTTGCGGCCGGATTGCTCGGCGGGCTGGCGATCACCACCGAGTATCCGCTGGGATTGGCCGCGGTGATCGTCGGAATCTATGGCCTGGCGCGTTTTGGATTGCGCGATCGGGGGCGGCTGCTTGCTCGGGCAGGTGCCTACGCGGCCGGGGGAATCCTCGGCGTGCTGCCGCTGGCGATCTACAACGTGCTTTCGTTCGGCTCGCTGACGTACTTCTCGTATGAGAACGCCGTCGCCGAGCAAGGCGCCTCTGGACACGATGTGCTCGGCCTCAATGACGGCGGGTTCTTTGGGATCACGGCGCCGCGGATCTCCAGCGCATTCGACCTGCTGCTCTCGGTGAAGGGGCTCTTTGCGCTCTCCCCCGTGCTGCTTCTGGCGTTCTACGGATTGGCGTTGATGTGGCGCTCGGGAAGGCGAGCCGAGGTGTGGACGATCGGGTCGATCTTCGCCGCGTACCTGATCTACAACGCCGGGTACTGGCTTCCGTTCGGAGGCGGCTCGCCTGGTCCGCGCTTTCTGATCCCGGTGATCCCCTTCCTCGGGCTCGCGCTCGCGCCTGCCATCCGGAGATTGCCGCTGACCGCGTTCGCGCTGACCGTTGCTTCGACACTCGTGCTGGCGACGGCGACGATCACCCTGCCGATGATCGGCAACGGCGACGTCGGCCTCTGGCCCGACGCGATTGAGCGGGTCAATTTCGAGCAGACCTGGTTGAACGGGCTTGGCGTCGACAACAACTGGTGGGGCATCATGCCATTCGTGATCCCGCTGGTCGCCGGATTGATTGCAGCGGTGCTGGCGACTCATCCGCTCGCCGCGAACGCGCGCGACGCGGCGATCGCAGCCGTGGCTGTGCTGGCGTGGGCCAGCTGGTCGATGATCGCGCCGCACCGGCCGGATGCGGTCGTCGCCGGACCGGAGCACCCCTGGGCGCCGTTCGTGATCGTCGTGGCCGCGATCTCGCTGCTGACCATTCCGCTCGTTTCAGCGCTCGCCCGAGTTGACGGCGGAGAGGTCGTAGACGATCAGGTCGCCGGCGACCCGGCGTGAGGCCCCGCTTGGCGAGGGCTCGCGGTCGGCACCTTCCCAGGCCGTGCCGGGAAGCAGATACGGGTGCAGCACGACGCTGCGGATACCGCGGCGGCGCAGTGCAGCGATCGACTCGCCGCTTGGGAAGCTCGCGGCCTCGCGCGTGACCGCTTTGAATTCCGCCGGATCGATGCTCGCGCGGCCGTTGACGATCTTCGGGAATCCGTCGGTCGACCAGTAGACATACCGGCGGTTGGCGGCGATCGTGATTGGGAGGTGAAGTTGCGGCTGGGCGATTCCGACCTGGCCTGTCGGTGCCTTCGGCGCGCTCGGGTAGACCTCGCCAGAGAATTCGATGGCGATCAGAGCGAGCAGGACCGCTGAGCAGGCTGCGGCGACGCGGGCCGGCGGGAGCTTGGGCGCGCGCCTGGTCAGTGCCTGAATCGCAGCTTGTGCCCCGGCTGCAGCGAGCAGTGCGAGCGCGAGAGAAGTGAGGGTGTTCAGGCGCCCCGGAGTGCGCACGCCCTGCCAGCCGGGCGCGAATTCGTAGATCGCGCGATACGGGAGATATCTGCCGATGCCGGTTTCGCGCACGCCCAGCGAGAGGAGCATCAATATCAACGCTGTAGCGGCGAGGCCGAACCGCAGACGTTTTGGAAACACCGATGCCGTCAGGCCGGCGATCGCGAGCAGAAGGATCGCAAGACCGGGAAAGAGTGTCTGCTCGGGGATCGAATTGAGCCGGTTCTCGCGGATCGGCTTGGTGACGCTCCCCCAGATCCAGTTGTTCTCCGGCGCCGCGATGAACTCGGCAAGCGGGCCGCTGCCCTTGGCAACACGTTCGATGCTGCGCTCTGCCTCGGGGTGGTCGCTCAGAACGCGCTGGTACGGGATCGACAGGCCTACGGCGACGACAACAAGGGTCAAGCCGCCGGCGATCGTGGCCAGGATCGCCCCGCGGGTCGGGATGCGCTTGCCTCGATCGCGCCAGACCCAGATCGCCGCGATCGCTCCCGCGATCAGAAGCAAATAGAGGAGCTGCAAGCCCAGCGTGAAGCCGATGCTGACCTGCCAGGCGGCGACGATCCAGCCGGCGAGCACCGTCCACCCGCACGACCTGCGGTAACCACGGAGCAGCAAAAAGAGCGCGAGCGGAATCCCGCCACTGGAGATCACGTGGAGGTGGCCGTCTTGCTCGAGCCGCCACGGTGCATAGGCGAAGGCGGCGCCGGCGATCGCTGCTGCTGCCGGGCGCAACTTGAGCTCGCGCGCGAGGAGGTAGGCGCCGCAGAACGCCAGCGCGTAGGCAAAGAGGAAGAGCAGGTTGTACCGGACAGTGGCGGCCTCCACCCCGTGCCCGATCAGCCCGGCCGGCGCGTAGCCGATCAGCGCATCGCTAAACGCAAGCGTGTCCCTGAGCGGCCAGAACTGGTTTGCCTGAAAGAAATCGAGTGGCTGGCTCGCGAGCGCGTGCCCTCCCCACGCGACCTGCCAGGCCTGCACGATCGGATCGCCAAGATCGCGCGGGAAGACACTCATGAGGTTCAGCGGAAGCGGCCAGAAGACAGCGCAGGCAAGGGCGACCGAGCCGGCGGCAAGCAGCGCTATCTCCCGCCCCGGAATGCTGCGGGCGTCGGCGTCCTCAGGCATCGCCAAAGACTACGGACGCGCTAGATCTCGAGGTTTGAGCCGAGAATGACCGAGCGCTCCTGCGGCAATCGGAAGTAGGCGGCAGGGCTACTTGAGAGGTGATTCATCGCCACAAACAGTGCCTTCTGCCAGCGCTGCATCCCATCGCCTTCGCCGCGCTGGAGTTCAATATGCGAGAGGAAGTAAGTCGCCCGATAGGCGGCGACCTTGAAGTCGAGCAGACCGCTGGCGTCGATCGCGCGCATGACCGTGGGAACGTCGGGTGGGTCCATGTAACCGAGCGTCACGATCACCTGGACGATGCCGTCATCTTTATCGCCCTGATCGACCAGCTCGAGAATCCCGCCCGGTGGCAGATGCGCGGCGGGAGAAGTCTGGATCGTCAGCACGATCACTCGCTCGGGAAGCGCGTGCATGTGCTTGACCAGCGCCCGCATCGCCAGTGGAGTCGAATCCGGATCGCGATCGAGGAAGACCGCCATCCCAGACGTGCGCGGAAGCGCCGGCACGCGTCGGTTGATGCCGTCGATGAACTCGCTCATCGACCCCTCGATTCGCGCGCGGCGGCGAATCACGATTTCGGTCCCGCGCTTCCAGGTCATCATCATCGTGAAGACGATCGCGCCGACGACCAGTGGCAGCCAGGCGCCGTGGAAGAGCTTGATCAGGTTGGCCGAGAGGAACAGAAGGTCGATCGTCACAAGCACGGCGCACCCTGGGATCACGGCCCAGAACGGCCACCGCCAGTGCTGGCGGGCGAAGTAGAAGAACAGCAGCGTGGTCGCAGTGATCGTGCCCATCACGGCGACCCCGTAGGCGAATGCCAACTTCGATGAGGATTCGAACACCAGGATCAGCGTGATCACCGCCACCATCAGCACCCAGTTGATCCACGGCACGTATATCTGCCCCCTCGAGAGCGCAGAAGTGTGCTGAACGCGCAGCCGCGGCATATAGCCGAGGCGGATTGCCTGGTGGGTAACCGAGTATGCACCGGTGATCACGGCCTGCGAAGCGATCACCGTCGCGACCGTCGCGAGCACCACCACTGGCCACTGCACCCAGTCCGGTCCGAGCTGAAAGAAGGGACCACTGTTGGCGATCGCCGGATCATCGAGGATCAGCGCGCCCTGCCCGAAGTAATTGAGCGTCAGCGCGGGCAGAACGAGACCGAGCCAGGCGATCGTGATCGGCTTGCGGCCGAAGTGGCCCATGTCGGCATAGAGAGCCTCGGCTCCGGTCACAGCGAGCACGACCGAGCCGAGCGCAAAGAACGCGATGTCGATGTGCTCGGTGACGAACGTGAACGCGTATGTCGGCGAGAGCGCCTTGAGAATCTCAGGCTCCTGGGAGATCCCGCTGATCCCGAGCAGTGCGAGCGCCGTGAACCAGATCACCATGATCGGTCCGAAGGTCTTGCCGACCGTCGCAGTTCCGTAGCGCTGGAATGTGAAGAGAGCGACGATGATCCCGACAGTAATCGGGAGCACGAGGTGTTTGAGCTCGGGTGCGGCCACCTCCATGCCCTCCACTGCCGAGAGCACCGAGATCGCCGGCGTGATCATGCTGTCGCCGAAGAAAAGCGCAGCCGCGAAGAGACCGAACGCCACCAGTACCTTGCGGGTCTTGGCCGAGCCGTCAGCACCGGTCGAAGCAAGACGAGTGATCAGCGCCATGATCCCGCCCTCGCCGTGGTTGTCGGCGCGCATCACCAGGGTCACGTAGGTGAGCGTGACGATCGTCATCACGGACCAGAAGATCAGCGACAGGCCACCAAAGAGGCTCTCGTGCGTCACCGCAATCGGATGCGGATCGTCCGGGTTGAAGAGCGTCTGAATCGTGTAGAGCGGGCTCGTGCCGATGTCGCCGTAGACGACGCCGAGCGCGCCGAGCAGGAGCGCGCTCTTGGCTGCCTTGTGCGGGTTGTCGGCGGAGCTTTCGATTCGGCGATATTCCGCTTGGGGGTGGACGGAAAGCGCCGGCTGCCTCAGGCGGGGTTAGGCTCGCCCGATGGAGGCAGCAGAGGTCAACGCGCCAGAGCGCCCGCGAATTTCGTCCACGCGGACTTGGGGCTTCTTCTTTTTGATGCTTGGCCTACTCGTGTTCGCAACCCTCTGGCAAGGCTCCGCGCCTGACGTGGAGTTTGATGTGTGGTTCGCCCTGGGTGTGATCTGGGCATTGCTGGCACTCGGCTGGCTGATCTACATGGTGGCTCGCGCGGCGGCAGCGCGGTCGTTCGCCTGGATCACCTGGCGCGACTGGGTGCTGCCCATTGCGATCGCAATAACTGGCGCGTTGATCGACACAAATGTCCCGTTCAACGCGCGCTTCCAGTTCGCCGAGCCGGCGATGACTCGTGACGCTCAGCGCGTGATCGCCAACGAATCGATCGCTTCGAGAACGCACCGGATCGGCCCGTGGGAGGCCGAGAGCATCGAGGTCCACGACGGCGGTCTGAGATTCGTGATTCCCGAGATCGGGTTCCTTGATCCGGTTGGTTTCGCGTACTACCCGAAGGGAACGCCGACGGACGACGGCGAGGATTCATACACAAAGCTCAGCGATGGCTGGTGGGTCTGGCGCGACGGCTGGTGACAGCCCCACGGTGATGTTTGAGTCTTGCCGAGTCAGGGCATTCCGTCAAACGTACGGTCACCCCGACACGAGAGGACGAAGCATGAACAATGCATCGACAGAACTGAAGGGCCGTGTCGAACGCGCGGCCGGAGAGTTGAAGGACGACGACCAACTCAAGCGCGAAGGCGACCTCGACAAGGCGAACGCAAGCGTCAAGGACAAGCTTGACAACGCCGTCGAGAAGGTCAAGGACGCGTTGCATCGCGACGAGCACTGAATGCCAGCGAGCAGGATTCAGCGAAGCACACCGCGCGGGCTGTAGTTTCAAGGAATGACTCGCTTGAACCAACTTCCTCAGCTCGGCGGCGGGGTGTTCCTTACCGACGGCGGTCTCGAAACTGACTTGATCTTCAACGACGGCATCGACCTGCCTGAGTTCGCCTCCTTCGTGCTGCTCAGCGATTCCGCAGGCAGGGCTGCGCTGAAGGGCTACTACTCGCGCTTCACTGCGATCGCCGCCGATCACGACACCGGCTTCATCCTTGAATCGCCGACCTGGAGGTCGAGTCCAGAGTGGGGCGAGCAGCTCGGATACAGCGCAGATGAACTCGACGCTGTGAACCGCAGCGCGATCGCGCTGATGCATGAAATACGCGACGAACTCGGCGGCGGCGGACCAGTTGTCGTGAGCGGCTGCATCGGTCCGCGCGGCGACGGATATGTCGCCGACGCCGCAATGGACGCAGCCGAGGCCGCGCAGTTTCATCATGCGCAGATCCGAAGCCTCGCGGATGCGGGCGCCGATCTCGTCACCGCGACGACGATGACCAATGTCGGAGAGGCTGCCGGAATCGCGATCGCCGCTGCCGAGGTCGGCGTTCCCAGCGTTGTCTCATTCACAGTCGAGACCGATGGCCGGCTGCCGGACGAGACACTGCTGATCGATGCGATCGCCGCGGTCGACGCGGCGAGCGACGAGGCGCCGGCGTATTTCATGATCAATTGCGCTCATCCAGATCACTTCGCGGACGCGATGCCCGAGGATTCGCCAACGTCGGATCGAGTGCGAGGAATCCTCGCCAATGCATCTCGCATGAGCCATGAAGAGCTCGACAACGCAACCGAACTCGACGACGGCGACCCGCACGAACTCGCGGCGCAGTACGCGGCCTACCGCGCGCGGTTTCCCGCGATCAATGTTTTCGGAGGCTGCTGCGGCACGGACGCGCGACACGTCGCTGAGATTGCCAGGGCATGCGCTTAGCCGACGGTTCGCTGCAGCCTACATTTTGATCTCAGCGAGATGGGCAAGCCGAACAAGACCAAACCCGAAGCCGCATCGGTGGACGACTTTCTTGCGTCCGTCGAGCCACCGGGACGCCGCGACGACGCGATCGAGCTGTGCCAAATTCTCCGTGAGGTGACCGGCGTCGATCCGGTGATGTGGGGCACTTCAATCGTCGGCTTCGGTAACCACCACTACGTGTACGCCAGCGGCCGCGAGGGCGATACGCCCGCGGTCGGCTTCTCGCCGCGCAAGGCTGCGCTGACGATCTATGGCCTGAAGTTCTACGAGCAGAATGCTGAGGCGGTGAAGGAGCTTGGGCCGGTGACGACCGGCAAGGGTTGTGTCTACGTCAAGGACCTCGCCGCCATTGACCTCACGAAGTTGCGCTCGCTGGCTGGCGAAGCATTTACCGAGCGCGCTGACTGAGTCACGGTGGCCAAACAACGACGAAACCCCGCCCTTTCGAGCGAGGTTCAGTAGTAC
>CAZRAA010000037.1:0-21133 GCA_964597975.1 uncultured Thermoleophilaceae bacterium
CGCCGAGCAACCTCGCGCGTGGCTCGCTCGGCCACCAGATACGAAAACGCACAGGTCCCCAAACCGCTGAACAGCCCGGCAATTGCCACCACCAGCGCGAGCCGCGGCTCGATCACCGCGTTGAGCGCCGTGAAGATCACGACTCCGAGGCCCCAACGGCGCACCAGCCGGCCGCCCAGGCGCGAGGGTCCGAGCAGCGCGAGCGCCTGCTCTTCGGCGGTCGGCGGGCGGTCCTCAAGCAGCCAGCGCCTCACCGGCGAGACATCGCGAACGGTCTTGACGATTCCACTGATTGTCGCGGCCAGCACGTATGCGACCAGCACGATCACATTGAGCAACCTGACCCGGTCCTCGTTCACGACATCCGGCACCGGGATCACCCAGGAAACCAGCGCAAACAGGATCACCGAGCCGATGATGTTCGACCCGATCACGCCGATGGCGAGCGCCGGCGTGGCGCGCAGCAAAATCTGTTTGCCCGAGCGTCGCTCGCCTTCGCGCGCCGCCCGCAGTTGCACGGGTCCCATGGCGCGACCCTACCGGGCTACCACGCCGTCAAAGCGCGCAGCCGCTCGCTCTCCTCGGTCACCAGCGCCAGCACCTCACGGGCGTCATCGCAGACTCGGATCAGATCGAGATCCTGCTGGTCAATCTTCCCCTCGGCCAGCATCCGGTCGCGCAGCCAGTCGAACATCCCGTCCCAGTAGTGGTTCCCGACCAGTGCGACCGGGAAGTGCCGGATCTTGCCGGTCTGCGAGAGCGTCAGCGCTTCGAACAGCTCATCGAGCGTGCCAAACCCGCCCGGCATCACCACGAACGCGTGGGCGTAGCGAACAAACATCACCTTGCGCACGAAGAAGTGTTCGAATGTGAGGCAGATGTCTTGATAAGGGTTTGGCTGTTGCTCGTGCGGCAATTCGATGTTGCAGCCGATCGACGTCGCGCCGGCGTCTCGGGCACCGCGATTGGCGGCTTCCATGATTCCGGGGCCGCCACCGGTGATGATCGCGTAACCAGACTCGCCAAGCGTGCGTGCGATCTCGCGCGCCCGGAAGTATTCGGGATCCTCGGGCGCAGTGCGCGCAGAGCCGAAGATCGAAACTGCGCGATCGATCCCCGCAAGCGCCGAGAAACCCATCTGGAACTCGGCGCTGATCCGGGCGATGCGTTCGGCGTCGTCGGCGGCGCTCAGCGGAACGTCGGCTCCGACTCCGAGCAGCAGCTCCTCGTCGAAGGTCGAGGCAAACGGCGGGAGCTTGGAATTCTGGTCGGGCACGTGCGTACCGTACTCTGAGCGCGATGGCGACCCAGAAGGTCACAGTCGAATTCGAAACGCCGAACGCCGATGCGCTCGCTCAGGCCGCGCACCTTTCGGGTCTCGACTTTCTCCAGGCGATCATGGACGGCGAGATCGCGGCGGCACCGATCAGCCGGTTGATGGAGTTCCAGATCGTCGAGGTTGAGCCTGGCCGCGCCGTCTTTGAGGGCACTCCCTCCGACCGCGTCTACAACCCGATCGGCGTGGTGCACGGCGGCTACGCAATGGTGCTGGTTGACTAGGTCACCGGATGCGCCGTGCAGAGCACACTTGAACCCGGTGTCGGCTACGGCACGGTCGAGACGAAGGTCAACCTCACGCGGCCGATCACGCGTGAGACCGGCAAGCTCCGCGCAGAGGGTCGGCTGGTGCACGCCGGCTCGCGAATCGCAACGGCCGAGGCGTACGTGACGGACGCCGCGGGCAAGCTCGTCGCTCACGGCACCTCGACCTGCGCGATCATCCCGGCCAAGCAATGAGCGAATCGATCGGAACCCCGGGCACGCCGACGGCGACGCGCATCGTGCTGCTGGGCTCAGGCGAGCTCGGTCGCGAAGTTGCGATCGAGGCGGTGCGGCTGGGCTGCGAGGTTGTCGCCTGCGACCGCTACGCGGGCGCGCCTGCGATGGCGGTTGCCCACCGCAGCCATGTGCTGGCGATGTCCGACGAAGCAGAGTTGCGCGCGGTGCTCGAAGCCGAGCTGGCGCGGCCCTGCCGCCGCCTGATCGTGATGCCGGAGATCGAGGCGATCGCGACCCATGTGCTTGCCGAATTTGAAGAGTCAGGGGTGCACATCGTCCCCAACGCGCGCGCTGCGCGGCTGACGATGGACCGCGAGGGGATTCGCCGGCTCGCCGCCGAAGAGCTGGGCCTTGCCACCTCGCCCTACCGATTCTGTGACAGCGAGCAGGAACTCGCCGCCGCTGCCGCGGAACTCGGCTTTCCCTGTGTCGTCAAGCCGGTGATGTCGTCCTCGGGGAAGGGCCAGTCGACGGTCAGGTCGGCGGACGAAGTTGCGACTGCTTGGAATTACGCCCAGGATGCCGGCAGGGTCGGCGCCGGACGCGTGATCTGTGAGGCCTTCGTGGATTTCGACTACGAACTCACTCAACTGACCGTCCGTCACGCCGGCGGCACCTCGTTCTGCTCACCGATCGGGCATCGCCAGGAGGGCGGCGACTACCGCGAGAGCTGGCAACCTGCGCGTGTCGAGCCCGCCACGCTCACTCGTTGCCACGAAGTCGCCGCGAAGGTCACCGAGGCGCTCGGCGGCTTCGGAATCTTCGGGGTGGAACTCTTCGTCGCCGGCGAGGACGTGATCTTCTCCGAAGTCTCGCCTCGGCCGCACGACACCGGACTTGTGACGCTCGAAAGCCAAGATCTCTCGGAGTTTGCACTTCACGTTCGCGCTGTCCTCGGACTCCCACTGCCGCAGGGCTTGATCGCGCACCGCGGCCCAAGCGCGAGTGCCGTGATCCTTGGGGTTACTGACGCCGAGCCGCCCGTGTATCGCGGGGTCGATCAAGCGCTCGGCGCTTCAGATGCCGTCCGGATTGCGATTTTTGGCAAACCGACGGCCAGCGCCGGACGCCGAATGGGTGTTGCCCTGGCCGCGGGCGAATCGGTCGAAATCGCGCGCGAAATGGCCACAAAGGCCGCCTCCCACGTTGAAGTGGACGGCTGACTCCGCTTGAATTGCAGATCCGAGTTAGACTCGCGCATGTGGAAAATTCGGTATCAGCGGTAGATCAAGAGGCGGCGCTAGACCGGGTTGGGGAGATGTACTCGGGCCTAGCTCGCGCGCAACGCAGGCTCCGCGGCCGCGACGCGATGCAGCCGGGCCGTCTGACCGCACCACAGGTCAATCTGCTCCGCCCGCTCGCCGAGCACGGACCGATGTCCTCGGGCCAGCTCGCCGAAGCGGCCGGTCTCACTCCGGCAACGACAACGCACATGCTCGACCAACTCGCGGTCGCAGGCGTGGTCGAGCGAACACGCCAAGAGCACGACCGCCGCGTGGTGATCACCGCGTTGACGGATCACGGCGCAAAGCTGCTCGACGATCGCGTCGACGAGATGCGCACCGCGTGGGCTGAGGCGCTCGGGAGCTTTGACGCCGAAGAACTCGAGAAGGCGGCCGACGTGCTCGAAGCAATCTGTCGCTTCACCGACGACCTCTGAGTCCCGGCAGCTACGGGAGCAACATCAACTTGCCGCTCGTGCCGCGGCCGCGGATCGCCTCATGCGCCGCGCGCGCGTCCTCGAGCGCGAAGCTGCCTCCCTCGATCGCGGTGACTTCGCCGCCGGCGATCAACCCGAGTAGTCCCTCTACTGCCTCGTCCATCATCCCGGGCTTGGTCATGCAGTGCACCAGCCAGAACCCGATCACCCCGCGCGATGTGCCCATCAGCATTGGGATCGAGACATCTCTTGGCGGGACACGGCCGGCCATGCCGTAGACGACGTGGCGGCCAAACGGTGCCAGGGCCTTGAGCGAGCCGTCGGTCGTCGGGCCACCGACCATGTCGAGGATCACGTCGACCTTCTGGCCTTCGTTGGCCTCGCGCAGCCGCTCGTTCATTTCTGCGGCCTCGGAAACGCGCGAATCGATCGCGATGTCGGCTCCAAGCTCAATCGCCTGCGCGCGCTTCTCATCAGTGGAGGCGGTCGCAATCACGCGGCCGGCGCCAAACTGTTTGGCGAGTTGCACGGCGATCGTGCCGACACCGCCACCCGCGGCGTGCACCACGACGGTCTCGCCGTCGGCCAGCTTGGCCGAAGTCTTCAGGAGGTGCCATGCGGTCGCCCCCTGGAGGACCACCGAGAGCGCGGCCGATGCGGTCACGCTCTCGGGCACGTCCCACGTGAGCTGCGGCCAGGCCACCGCCTTCTCGGCGTATCCGCCGCCAGAGAGCAGGGCGACCACGCGGCGACCGTCTGCTGTCCTGCCGACGACTTCGGCACCGGGGACCAGCGGCAGCTCGGCCGGAGCGAGGTAGGAGTTTTCTGCCTGGTGGGTGTCGGCGTAGTTGACGCCGGCGGCCTCGACCTCGATCAGCAGCGCCCCATCGGGTACCTCGGGATCCGGCAACTCGGCGAGCTCGAGCACCTCGGGGCCGCCGAACTCCTTGACTTGAATTGCGCGCATCGCTTCAGTCTCCCATTCCGGGCAGCTTGTTGGCGTCCGCGTCGCGCAGCGTCGCGAGCGCGGGCGCGTAGAGCCTCTGCTTGATCGTGCCGAGCGTCGCACCGTCCTTGTCGGCCAGCGAAGCGGCGCGCTCGATCGCGCTCGTGACCACGGCCTCCTCTGGAACCGCAGACTGGACGATTCCGGCGGCGACGGCGTCGGCTCCGCCGTAGCGGCGTCCAGTCGTCATCGCTTCGTGCGCGACCTGCGGCGCCAGGCGCGCCTTGATCAGCGCATCCATCCCGGGTGTGAAGGGGATGTGGATGTCGACTTCAGGGAAGCAGAAGTAGCCACGGTCCTCGCGCATGATTCGCTCGTCGAAGGCGACCGCCAGCATCGCGCCCGCGGCGAAACAGTGGCCTTGAATCGCCGCGACCGTCGGGACCGGAAACTCGAGTGCACGCGCGAGCAACTCGTGGACTTCTCCGACGAAGGCCGGCACGGCCTCAAGGTTGGCCGCAAACCATTCGAGGTCCAAACCGTTGGACCAGATCTTCCCGCTCGCGGTCACGACCAGTGCGCGCGGCGGCGGCGCCGCCGCAACCTCATCGAGCGCAGCGTTGACCGACGCGACCCAGTCGGGGTTGAAGCGATTCTCGTCTTCTCCCAAGTTCAGGACGAAGACGTTTCCGTCACGTTCGAGATCTGGCACCTTCCGGTCCTTCCACGAGTTTCGATCCGGCCGTGCGCGATCATACGTCGCGTGAACACGCGCGCGCACAATCTGCCCGCATTCGGGGCCCAGTTGGCCGCCGTCTATGTCGGCGGCGGCGTCGGAACTCTGCTGCGATTTGGGCTCACGGAGACGCTTCCCGCCGATCCGACCTCCTGGCCGTGGCACACATTCATCGCCAACGTTCTCGCCTGCGCTGTGCTGAGCTTCGCGATCGCCCACCGTGAGAACGGATGGGGCAGCGACACGCGGCTGGCCCTGATCGGCAGTGGCTTCTGCGGCGGGCTGTCGACGTTTTCGGCGATGCAGCTCGAGATCTATCTGATGTTTGACGCCGGCAGCTATCTGCTGGCGCTCGCGTACCTCTCGGTCAGCATCGCGGTCGGCATCGCGATGGTCTCGCTGGCCCGGCGCTTCGTCTCGCGTGGGGAGGACGTGGCGTGAACGGCGTGCTGCTGGCGCTCGGCGTCTTCTTCTTCGGCGGCCTGGGTTCTGCGGCGCGCTTCTGGATCCACCGCGCGATCGTTCGCGATCACCCGGCCGATTTTCCGCTCGGGACCTTCATCGTGAACATCACCGGCGCCTTCTTGATCGGCTTGCTCTTCGGCGCGAGCGCCGACGGCGACGAGATGAAGATCGCCGCCGTTGGATTTCTTGGCGGCTTTACGACCTTCTCGACCTGGATGTATGAGTCGGAGAAGCTCGCCGTTGATGGCTACGCGCACGGCGCAGTTCGCAATGTCGCCTTCAGCAGCGCGATCGGCTTTCTCGCCGTGACTCTCGGTGTCGCCATCGGCCAAGCGCTCTAACCAGCGGCCGGCCTAGGGCCGCTCGCTTACCCAAGCCAGAAAATCTGTGAAGTCTCGCCCCGAGGGAGAGACTTCACACTTTCTGTGGCTCGAAAGCGGCGCGGCGGCTCAGCCGAGCCGGCGAGTGGCGGCGCAGATCTCGTCGAGCGCCGCGTCGCAGGCGGAGTTGAGCGCGAAGAGGCCCATGAAGCCGTGCGTCAGCGTCGGGTAGTGCATGTGCTCGACGGCTGCCCCGGCAGCTTCGAGCGTGGCGGCGTGCGCCAGACCCGGGTCGCGCATCGCGTCGTACTCGCAGGTCACCACCACAGCCGGCGGCTGATCTGGATCGCCGGCGCCATAGAGCGGCGAGACGCGCGGGTCGGTGGCGTCGGAATCACCGACGTAGGCGGCGTTGAACAGCTCCACGGCCTCGCCGGTCAGCACCGGGCCATCTGCGTGCTCTTCGAGCGAGGGATAGTCGCGCGAGCAGTCCGTCGCCGGGTAGATCAAGACCTGCCCGGTGATCCCAGTCACGTTCTGCGCGACAACTGCCGCGAGGTTGCCACCAGCGCTGTCGCCCATCACGATCAGACGGCCGTCGCCGAAATCCGCGGCATGCGCGAGTGCCCAGCGCGCGATCGACTCGGCGTCGTCGGCTGCGGCCGGGAACGGATCTTCAGGCGCCAAGCGGTACTCAGCGCTGATCAGCTGCATCCCGGTGCGCTCGGCGATCGTGCGCGTCTGGAGTTCGTAGGACTCGACCTCGCCAATCACGAATCCCCCTCCGTGGAAGAACAGGATCGCCGGGCGCCGCTCCTCGCCGAACGGGACGTAGACACGAGCCTTGTGTTCGCCGGTGGCGCCAGGCACCGTGATGTCCTCCATCGCGGCGAGATTCGCCGGCGGCTGCTGATCGCGCAGCGCGACGGTCAGTCGCGTGAACTGGGCGCGGGCCTTGACTGGGTCGTCGCCCATCGGCAGGCCGAGGCCGCCCGGGAGCGACTCGTCGAGTTCCTTCAGACCGGCATCGAGCGGCGCGGCCGGCGGGACCGTGAACGGCGCCGGGACTGCGGCGCTCAATCCTCTTCCTCGCCGTGGACCACGAGCAGCGGACGCTTGGAGAGATGCACCAGCTTGTGTGGGGTCGAGCCGAGGATTGCTCCCTTGAGCGGCGAGTCGCCGTAGCTGCCGACCACGATCATGCGCGCGTCGACTTCATCGGCCAGCGCCAGCAACGCATCGACCGCGCCCCGGTCGACGAGACGAAGCTCGACGTCTGCGCCAGCTTCCTGCGCCTGCTCGACGGCCGTGTTGCCGACCTCGGTTCCAAGCTCCTCAAGCGCTGCTCGGTGATCCTGGATCTCTCCGGCCCCGCGGTAGGGCTCGTAGCCAAACACGACGTAGAGCTTCTCGCCGAGTTCACTCGCCAGCACCGCGCCCTCGGCCACGGCCATATTCGAGCAACTGCTCCCATCGATTCCGACGACTATCCCAGGCATTGTCAGTCCTCCTCCGCGGCGAAGCTCGCCACTGCTTCTTTTTCGCCGGTCAGAACCAGCGGGTCGACGACCTCAGGCTTGCGCTTGAAGAACGCGGGTTCGATCTTGTTCCAGTAGAGCATCAGGATCAGTCCGACCACAGCGAAGAAGATCGCGATCACCAGCGGCGGACCCAAGCCCAGCCAGGACTCACCGGACTCTGAGTTCTCCGGGTTCGAAAGATCAATCGCACTCTTGATGAAGATCGCCGCCAGCATCAGTCCGCCGAGCGTCGGCAGCAGCCCGATGAAGAAGAAGTTCTTGAAGCTCTTGAGCAGCTCGTGGCGGTAATAGATCGCGCAGGCGAATCCGGTGGCGCCGTAGTAGAACGAGATCATCAGTCCGAGCGCGGCCAACGAGTCGTAGAGGATGTTCTCCGAGAGAATCGTCAGGCCGACGTACCAGACGATCGACGCGATCCCCATGCACCAGGTCGAGAAGTACGGCGTGAAGAAGCGCTCGTGGACCTCGCCGAACTTCGACGGCAACGCCTTGGCCCGCGCCATCGACAGTGAGGTGCGAGCGGTCGGCAGGATCGTCGTCTGCGTCGAAGCAGCCGCCGAGGTCAGCACCGCGATGATCAGGATCTTGTCCAATGGCGAGCCGAACACCGCGGTCCCGAGCTCAGACAGCACGTCGTCCGCGTTGTCGACCAACTGTTGAACACCGCCATAGGCCTGCGCCGCCACGGCAACCAGTACGTAGACGAGCACGAGGATCACAGTCGCGGTGAGAGCGCCGAGACCGGGGGTGCGAGATGGATCCTTGGTCTCCTCGTTGACGGTGACCGTCGAATCCCAACCCCAATAGATGAACACGGCCAGCAGCACTCCCGAGACCATCGCGCTCCACCCGTCGATCGCAAACGGGTTAAACCAGGAGAGTGCAGGCTCGATCGCGCCCGCCGGTGGATCGGTATAGACCTTGAAAAGCGCGACGACGGCGAAGGCGAGCAGTGTGACCAGCTCGGCGCCGAGCAAATAGTTCTGCGTCCGCGCGGAAAGCTCGACGCTGCGCCCGACGATCCAAGTCATGAGCACGATCCACGCGACGCCGAGCGCGGTGACGGCCCAGGTCGATTCGGCCGCGGCGTCCCAGCCGACCAATTGGTAGGTGTAGAGACCTGCGATCTGCGCGAGGTTGGCCATCACGATGACGTCGGCGACGATGATCGCCCAGCCGCCGATCCAGCCCATGCGCGGTCCCATTGCTTTCGTGACCCACGTGAACGTGGTGCCGCAGTCCGGGTCGGCACGGTTCATATAGAAGTAGGACGCCGCGATGAAGAGCATCGGGATGAACGAGATGATCAGGATCGCCGGGCTCTGCAAGCCGACGGCGATCGCGATGAATCCGAGCGTCGCGGCGAGGCTGTAACCGGGCGCGGTCGAGGCCACTCCGATCACGGTGCTCGAGACGAATCCGATCGCGTTGGCGCGCAATCCCTTCCCGCCGAGTTCGACCTCCGTGCTTGCTGCGTCGGACGAGACTGACTTGCCATCGCTCATACCACTGCCTCCGTTCGTCGGCCGCGGGCGCATCGCTGCCCGCTGGGATCTGAGGCCATCCTACGGATTCCACAGGCCGTATGCTTGGCCCAGCGAATCGACGGGTTCCACGACACGGAATTGACGGGTACTTCCCACACAAGCATCGCTGCTTCTGCGCAAGGACACCGCTTTGCAAGCCGTCTGGGACCATCTGTATTCAAGTGCGTATTGGCGGAGTAGCGAAAATTCGAAAGTCGGCAGTCTCGATTGATGTCGCCGTCGCCGGGGCTTTTGTCGTCGCCGTCGTCGTACCTCAGACTTCAAGTATCGAGTTGACGGCTTGGGAGGAGGGATTGTTCTATTTGCTCCTGGCGTCGTTGATCACTTGGCTGCTCGCGGTTGAGATTTCGGCGCGGTACCGGGGCCGACGGTGGCCGTCTCTCGAGTATCGCGTTGACCGTGTTCCTCGCAGCGCAGTCGGTCAGTTTCCGCAACCGCTTTGGAGTCCGGTAGGCGGATTGTTCGTGACCCAGGTAGTTCTCTTGGCACTATTCGTCTGGGTGCTTTGTACCTAACCTGGATTCGGATACGCTGGCCGAACAGGGGGCTTCGGGTAAGACAATTGGAGGAAGGTGTTCGATGGCAACATTCACGGACGACCAGGTGACCGACGCCCATAGCGGCGATCGCGACCTGCAGGACCTGGCCAAGCGCCACCTCTGGATGCACTTCACGCGCATGGGCGCGTACGCCGACCACGACATTCCGATCATCGTGCGCGGTGAGGGCTGTTACGTCTACGACGACAACGGCAAGCGCTACCTCGACGGGCTCTCGGCGCTTTTCTGCGTCAATGCGGGGCACGGCCGCAAAGAACTCGGCGAGGCCGCTGCCAGGCAGGCTGAGGAGCTCGGGTTCTACACGAACTGGTCGTACGCCCACCCGCGCTCGATCGAACTTGCGGCGAAGATCGCGGAGCTCGCGCCCGGGGACCTAAACCGTGTCTTCTTCACCTCTGGCGGCGGCGAGGCCGTCGAGTCGGCCTGGAAACTCGCCAAGGCCTACCACAAGCGCACCGGCAATCCGCTCAAGACAAAGGTGATCTCGCGCGACATCGCCTACCACGGCACTTTCCACGGAGCGCTTGCAGTCACCGGCATCCAGGGCCTGCGCACTGAGTTCGAGCCGCTCGCGCCTGGCACCCGCCACGCGCCGAACACCAACACGTACCACGACGACGAGCACAGCGACCCGCTGTGGGTGGCCGATGCGATCGAGGAGATCATCGAGTTCGAGGGCCCAGAGACTGTCGCCGCCGTCTTCCTTGAGCCCGTGCAGAACGCCGGCGGTTGCTACACGCCTCCGGAGGGCTACTTCCAGCGCGTACGCGAGATCTGCGACCGCCACAACGTTCTGCTTGTCTCGGACGAGGTGATCTGCTCGTGGGGACGCCTTGGCTACTACTTCGGACACGAGCGCTACGGCTACTCGCCGGACATCGTCACGACCGCCAAGGGCATCACCTCGGCCTACGCCGCGATGGGCGCGGTGATCGCCAGCGACAAGATCGCCGAGCCGTTCATGCAGGGCGCGGAGGTCTTCAACCACGGCATCACGTTCGGCGGCCATCCGATGAGCGCGGCCGTGGCGCTCGCGAACATCGAGATCTTCGAGCGCGAGGATCTCTGCGGGCACGTCCTGAAGCACGAGCCCGACTTCCGCTCGATGCTGGACGGGCTGATGGAGCTGCCGATCGTCGGCGATGTCCGCGGCGCCGGTTACTTCCACGCGATCGAGCTGGTCAAGAACAAGGAGACGCGCGAGACGTTCTCCGACGAAGAGTCGGAAAAGCTGCTTCGGGGCTTTCTCTCCAACGCGCTTTTCGACAACGGTCTGATCTGCCGCGCCGACGACCGCGGCGATCCGGTGATCCAGCTCTCGCCGCCGCTGGTCGCGGGTCCCGAGCAGTTCGCGGAGATCGATGCGATCCTGCGCAGCGTGCTCACCGAGGCGTGGGACAAAGTTGTCGGCTGACGGACTGACGGTCGCAGTGCTTGGGGCAGGCGGGACGATCGCCCCGCCGATCGTGCGCGACCTTGCAGAATCGCCGGAGGCCGCGGCGCTGAAATTGCTCGATCTCGATGGCGCCAAGGCCGCGCAGACCGCGCGCGAACACGGCGGCGAGAAGTCGGTGGCGATCGAGGTTGATGGGCGCGAGGAGGGAGCGCTCGAGTCGCAGCTTTCAGGCGTCGACGTGCTCGTCAACTCGGCCAGCTACAGGATCAACGTCGATGTGATGGAGGCGTGCCTTGCGGCTGGAACCCACTACATCGATCTCGGCGGGCTCTACCACGTGACCGCCGAGCAGCTGACGTTGCACGAGCGTTTCGAGTCTGCCGGACTGCTTGCGCTTCTGGGTATGGGCTCGGCGCCGGGCAAGACGAATCTGATGGCGGCGGTGGCCACCGAGCAGCTCGGCGGCGAGGTCGACCGCATCGACATCACCGCGGGTGGGCGAGACCTCGATCCGCCGGACGGGTTCGCGCCGCCGTACGCCGTGCAGACGCTGCTCGACGAATTGACACTCAAGCCGATCGTGCTCCGTGGCGGGGAGCCGGTGGAGATCGAGCCGTTGACAGACGCCGGGCTGATCGACTTCCCCGACCCGATCGGCGACGCGCCGGCGATCTACACCTTGCATTCGGAACTGCTCACGTTCGGCCCAAGCTTCGGTTGCTCCGAATGCACGTTTCGGCTCTCGCTCGGACCGGCGGTGCTCGAGAAGTTGATCCACCTCACCCAGGCATCGCCCGGCGACGTGGTGCGAGCTGCCGCCGAGGCCGTCAAGCCTTCAGCGAGCACGATCTCCTTTCACCTGGTCGACGCCTATCTGGCCGATCGCCGCGTGCGGGTCGCCTGCAAAACCGCGCCGATGGACGCGTGGGGACTCGGCGGAAGTGTCGTCTCGACATCGGCGCCGGCGGCCGCAGCGGTGCGCCTGCTGGCGCGCGGAAAGATCTCTGCGCGTGGCGCGCTGCCGCCGGAGAGCGCGATCACACCGGAAGACATGTTCGCCGAGCTCGAGCGCCGCGGCGCCGAGTTCAGCGTGACCGAGTACCAAGCAAGCTGACGAGCGACGGAGGCCAGGCGTGAAAGTCGGAGTTCCATCTGAGATCAAGACCGACGAGTACCGCGTGGCGCTCACGCCGGTCGGTGTGCGCGAGCTTGTCGACCGCGGGCACGAGGTTGTTGTCCAGGACGGCGCCGGATTGGGCAGCGCCCTGCCCAACGAGGCCTACGTGGAGCAGGGCGCGCAGATCGCGCCAGATGCGGCCGCAGTCTTTGCCGACTGCGAGCTGATTCTCGGGGTCAAGGAGCCGCAGCCGGTTGAGGTCGAGATGCTTCGGGAGGGACAGACGCTCTTCACCTATCTCCACCTGGCTCCGGTCCCTGATCTCGCGCACGGGCTCGCGGCGAGCGGCGCGACCTGCATCGCCTACGAGACAGTGGAGGATCGGCTCGGCCGGCTGCCGCTGCTCGCCCCGATGAGCGAGATCGCCGGCAAGCTCGCAACGCAGTCCGGTGCCTTCATGCTTGAGCGGCCAATGGGCGGACGCGGGATGCTGCTCGGCGGTGTCCCGGGGGTAGCCGCGGCCAACGTAATGGTGATCGGCGGCGGGGTCGTCGGCATGAACGCCGCGGTGATCGCCATCGGCATGCAGGCCGACGTCTTCTGCTTCGACCGCTCGGTCGAGCGTCTGCGCGAGCTTGAGGTGATCTTCGACGGTCGCGCCTCGACGGTCTACTCGTCGACACTCGCGATTGAGCAGATGCTCCCGCACGTGGACCTCGTTATCGGCGCTGTGCTGATCCACGGTGCAAAGGCGCCGCACGTGATCACGCGCGAGCAGCTCTCACTGATGAAGCCAGGCGCCGTGCTTGTCGATGTGGCGATCGACCAGGGTGGGTGTTTCGAGACCTCGCGCCCGACGACCCATTCGGACCCGACGTACGAGGTTGACGAAATCGTCCACTACTGCGTCGCCAACATGCCCGGCGCTGTTCCGATCACATCGACGTTCGCACTCACCAACGCGACGTTGCCGTACGTCCTTGCGCTGGCTGACAACGGCCCGCGGGGAGCGTGCGAACTCGACCCGGGCCTGATCCCTGGCGTCAACGTTGCGAAGGGCAAGATCACCAATCAGCCGGTAGCCGAGGCGGTCGGCGCCGACTTTGTGCCGGCACTCGACCTCCTCTAGAAAGGGACTCAGCAGAATATGACCACAACGATCGAGAACTTCATAGACGGCAAGAGCGCGCCTTCGGGCAGCACCGAAGAGGTCGTAAACCCCGCGACCGGCGCGGCGATCGCAACCGCTCCTCTTTCCGACACGTCCGAGGTCGACGCGGCGGTCGCGGCCGCAAAGCGCGCGTTCGAGAAGTGGTCGACGACCACGCCGCAAGAGCGCTCGCTGGCAATGCTGAAGATCGCCGATTCGATCGAGGCGCGGGCGGATGAGTTTGCGCGGCTCGAGAGTGAGAACGTCGGCAAGCCGATCGAATACGCCAAGGAAGAGATCCCGCAGGTCGTCGACTGCCTTCGCTACTTCGCCGGCGCGTGTCGCAACATGGAGGGCAAGGCAGCGGGCGAGTACATGGAGGGCTACACCTCGATGATTCGCCGGGAAGCCGTCGGCGTTGTCGGTCAGATCGCGCCTTGGAACTATCCGGTGCTGATGGCGGCCTGGAAGATCGGACCGGCGCTTGCAGGCGGCAACACGATCGTTCTGAAGCCGTCGGAGTACACCCCGGTGACCTCCCAGCTGCTGGCGCAGGTGGTGGCAGAGCACGTGCCCGACGGGGTCTTCAACGTCGTCTTCGGTCACGGTGATCCTGTCGGACAGCACCTGGTGACGCACCCTGATGTGGCGATGGTCTCGCTCACGGGTTCAGTTGGCACCGGCAAGTGGATCGCCAAGGCGGCGTCCGATTCGTTGAAGCGCGTACACCTGGAGCTCGGCGGCAAGGCGCCCGTCGTGGTCTTTGATGACGCGGACCTGGAAGCAGTGGTCGAGGGCGTGCAGATAGGCGGCTACTACAACACCGGGCAGGACTGCACGGCCGCCTCCCGGGTGCTCGCCGGCCCGAAGATTCACGATGATTTCGTCGCCGCGCTCGCCGAAGCAGCCAAGTCCGTGAAGGTCGGCGACCCGGGCGACGCCGAGACGGAGATGGGTCCACTCGTCTCCGGCGTGCAGCGCGAGCGGGTCGAGGGATTCCTCGAACGCGCGCCGGGCAACGCCGAGATCGTCACCGGCGGCAACGAGATCGGTGAGGCCGGCTTCTTCCTCGAGCCGACCGTGGTCGCCGGGGTCACGCAGACCGACGAAATGGTGCAGAAGGAGATCTTCGGACCGGTGGTGACGGTGCAGCGCTTTGACGATGAGGAGCAGGCCTACGCCTGGGCCAACGGAGTCGAGTACGGCCTGGCGGCGTCGGTCTGGACGCGCGACGTCGGTCGCGCGATGCGCGCGGCGAAATCACTCGAGTTTGGCTGCGTCTGGGTCAACGACCACATGCCGCTGGTCTCGGAGATGCCGCACGGCGGCTTCAAGCAGTCTGGCTACGGCAAGGACCTCTCGATGTACTCCCTGGAGGACTACACCGAGGTCAAGCACGTGATGATCAACAACGCTTAGGCGGGCTTCTTCCCGACTGCGAGGATGTAGGTCGCCTCGCCGCGGAAGCCGCCGCCTTCGGCGGTGTTGAACTTCTCGTAGTGCGCGATCAGGTCGTCGCGCAGCGCGTCGTACTTGCCTTCTGGCTCGAGTGCTCGGCGCGCGAGTACGAGCGGCCCGAGCTTCTCCTGCATGAATTCAAACCACTTCTCGGCGTCGTCGGCTTCGAAGGTGACGACCTCGCGGCTGAAGCTCCAGTCGATCGAGTCGTCGAAGACCTCCTCGATGTATGACTCCTCGCCCCACATCGCCGGCGTCTTCATGCCTTCCGGCGGGGGTGGCATATGAGCACCGATCACCTTGAACATCTCGCCGTTCATCCCGTCGAGCGCCCAAGAAGTGATCGCAACCGTGCCGCCGGGTTTCGCCACGCGCACCATCTCCGACGCCGCGAGCTCGTGCTGCGGCGCGAAGATCATGCCGAACACCGAGATGACCTTGTCAAAGCTCTCGTCGGCCGCCTCCAGCGCCTCGGCGTCGCCTTCCTCAATCGTCATTTCGAGGCCTTTGGCCGCGGCTTCGGCGCGGCAGATCTCGACCAGCTTCGGCGTGATGTCGATGCCGGTGACGATCGCGCCGCGCTCGGCGGCGGGTATGGCGAGGTTCCCGGTGCCGCAGGCGACGTCGAGCAGCGTGTCGCCGCTCACCACTCCTGCTTTGTCGAGAATCGTCTCGGATGCGGAACGGATCATTGCGGCGATATCTGCGAACTCGCCGAGGGACCAGACCGTCTTCTGTCCCTCTTTGAAGGCTGCGACGTCCATGCGCCGCAGCCTACTAAGAATCGACTATGCCTGCTCTGTCGCTGGTTCTGCGCTGGCCGGCGCTTCGTCACGTGGTTCGACGTTCACGCGCGGCAGGAAGCGACCGAGCCACTCCGGCATGTACCACGCGCGCTTTCCGAGAATCGCCATCACTGCCGGCACCAGCGCCGATCTGATCACGAAGGCGTCGAGGAAGATCGTCGTCGCCAGAGAGACTCCGAACAGCTTGGTCACCAAGTCGTTGGAGAGAACGGCGAACGATGCGAACAGCGCGATCATGATGATCGCGGCAGCAGTGATCACTCCGCCGGTCGCCGAGACTCCCTCGATCACCGCCTCGTCGGCGTCGTGGGTCTTCTCCCATTCCTCGTGGACGCGGCTCATCAGGAAGACCTCGTAGTCCATCGAGAGTCCGAAGACGATCGCGAAGACCATCACTGGTAGGAAGGCGATTATCGGCCCGGTCTTGTCGATGCCGAAGAGCTCTGCCGCCCAGCCCCACTGGAAGATCGCAACGGTCACGCCGAACGCCGCGAGGATTCCGAGCAGGTTCATGAAGATCGCCTTGATCGGGATCGCGATCGAACGGAAGACCATCATCAGCAGGATCGCGCTGAGCAACACCACGGCTCCGATGAAGAGCGGCAACTTGCTGGCGATCTGGTTCGAGAAGTCGTCGAAGATCGCGGTCACGCCGGCGACGTGGGCCTTCCCGCCGGCTGCGTTGATCGGTGCGACGTCGCTGCGGATCCTCGCGACGAGCTCGTTCGTGTACGTGCTCTGCGGCGAGGTCGTCGGGAAGACGTTGATCACGTAGATCTTCCCGTTCGGGCTCGGCGCCGGCGGGATCGCCTGGGCGACGCCCTTGTCGGCGGAGATCGTCTTGTAAGCCTCCTGGATCTTGGCTTCGCCGGCCTCGCTCGAGATCACTACCTGGAGCGGACCGTTGAAGCCGGCTCCGAATCCTTGAGCCAGAAGGTCGTAGGCCTGACGCGTGGTGAAGTCCTTCGGATCTGTGCCCGAGTCGGCCACACCGAGGTTCATCGAGAAGGCGGGGATCGATAGCACGACGAGCAGACCGGCGGTGATCAGTGCGACCGGCCACGGGCGGCGCTGCACGAACGAGCTCCACTGGTGCCAGCGCGGGTGCGCCTGTTCGCCCTCGTCGAGCGCGGCGTGAGAGCGGTGGGGCACCGGGATCCGCAATAGGCGCAGGATCGACTGGGGGATCCAGATGATCAGGCCGTAGAAGATCAGCGAGAGCGGGAGCAGGATGCAGAGGAACGGCAGCAGAATCCAGCCGACGATCGCCGTGCCGATACCGCGCTCGCCCGGGCCCGAGGCGTTGCCCTTGATCGATCCGAGCAGCGTCTTGAAGTACGGGTCGTTGATTCGCGAGCCCGCCGTAGCCAGCAGCGCCGGCAGCAGCGTGAGCGATGCAACCATCGTGAAAAAGACCGTCATCGAGGCGGAGAGCGCCGGTCCGTAGAGGAAGTTCATCCCCACGAGGAACAGCCCGAGCAGCGCGATCATCACGGTGATTCCCGCGAACATCACGGCGCGTCCGGAGGTGTCCATCGCGTTGACGATCGCTGGAGTCGGTTCCATTCCTTGGCGCATGTTCTGCCGGAATCTCGTGACGACGAACAGTGCGTAGTCGATTCCGACTCCGAGTCCGATCATGATCGAGAGGAACGTCGCGAACTCAGCCGTGTTGATCACGTTGGAAAGCACGCCGATCATTGAGATCGAACTGCTGACGGCGATGATCGCGGTGAGGATCGGCATGCCCATCGCGATGAACGTGCCGAACATGATGAAGAGGACGATCATCGCGACCGAGACGCCGACCATCTCGGCCCCGTTGCTCTCGGTCTGCGATGCGAACTGGCACGGACCGCCGCCGCATTCGACGCGCAGGCCGTCGGCGCGCGTTTCCTTGACGATGTCGAGTACCGGATCGACTTCGGTTTCGAGCGTCGTCTGCGTGACGAAGTCGCTCCAGGTGATCGTCGCGAAGGCGGTCTTGCCGTCAGATGACACCTGCTCTGCGCCGGCCTTGCTGTAGGGCGAGACGACCGTGCCGATTCCCTTGACCTTTGCGATCTCGTCGAGCGATGACTCGATCTGCTTCTTGACCGCTGGATCGTTCACGCCGGCGTCCGCACGAAACACGATCTGGCCACTGTCGCCCGATTGCGCGGGGAAGTTCTTGGCCAGCATGTCGTAGGCCTGCTGCGAGTCGGACTTGGGCGGTTTGAAGTCTTCGTTGAAGTCGGTTCCGATGGCGCTGACGGCGAAGCCGGTGGCGATCAGGATGGCGATCCAGGTGAGGACCACAGTCTTGCGATGGTGAACGATCCAGGTGGCAAATGAGCGCATGGCGCGAGGTGTCTCCTAGGTGAAGCGGGGGTTCAGTTGGCGAATGTCGATCAGGTTACGAAATGAAGGGGGCCGATGCTTCTTCATTTGTGATGCATCGACCCCCGACTGGTCAGTAGTCGGTATTGCTTGGATCTCAGGCGTCGGCGCGGTCCTCCGCGAGGATCGCGTAGAGCTTGCGGCGGGTCTCAGCGAGCACCGCCGATCCACGCGCGATGGCATCGTCGTCGCCGACCATGCCGACCTGCTTGACGGCCTCCATAAGTGGCTTGAGCTGTTTCCAGTAGTCGCCGGCGGCGCCGGAGAACTCGGGACCCAGTCCGGCCCAGGGCTCGCCGAGCTTTTCGCGGTGTTGCTCAACGTGCTCTGCGCCCTCGTCGGTCAGCGCGAACGCCTTGCGACCTTCGCGTTCCTCGGCGCGCACGAGCCCTTCGTCTTCGAGCTGTTGGAGCGCCGGGTAGACCGAGCCGGGGCTCGGGCGCCAGGCACCCTCGCTGCGCGCTTCGATCTCCTGCATCAGCTGGTAGCCGTTGCGCGGCTCTTCTGCCAGCAACACGAGGATCGCTGCGCGCACGTCGCCGCGGCGCATGCGCTTACGGCCGCGCGGGCCGCGGCCACCGAAGCCGGGGCCAAACGGAGGCATCGGGAAGTCCTCGCGCCTGTGTCGGGGACCGTGGTGGTGTGTGTGGTGTGAATGTCTCATATCTGAATTCCTTTTGCTTGTGAGTATCACGATGCATCAACGATATATCGGAATACATCCAGACATGTTACACAAATATTGCGCCGAACCCCAGACCTTGTCGTCGCGACAAGGTCTGGGGTTTTTTGGGGCTTGTTTATGCGGGGACGGGTAGGGCTTCGAAGCGACCAGACTCGCGTGCGAAGGCGGCGATAAGTAGGCCGACTGCGGCGGCCAGTACGAGGATTCCGGCCTGGACGTAGAGGGCGGCCTGGAATCCGTCGATCAGTGCCAGCGAGCGCGCGGCACCGTCGGCCACGCGCCCGTCGGTGACGTTGCTGGCGATCGTCACGAGTACCGCGATCCCGACTGCGCCGCCGATCTGCTGGTTGCTTGTCAGCAGCCCCGAGGCGATTCCGGAATTACGCTCTTCAACTCCGGTCGTCGCCACGCCGAGCAGCGGCACGAAAGCCAGGCCAAAGCCCGCGGCGATCAGCATCATGCTCGGCATCACGCCAGTCACGTATCCGGTGTCGATGCCGATCTGCGCCATCGCCGCGGTTCCCGTGGCGGCGACGAGGCCGCCAAGCACCATGAACGGAATCGCCGAGAAGCGCTCGACGAGCTTTGCTGTGACGACGCTGAACACCCCGAGCGTGAGGCTGAACGGAATCCAAGCAGCGCCGGCCTCAAAGGGGGAGTAGCCCTTGACGACCTGCAGGTAGAGCGTCACGAAAAAGAACATCGCGATCAGGCCGGCTGCGGCGAGGAACATGAATGCGTTGCCGAGCGCGACGTTCGGACGACGGATTACCGCCGCCGGCACCAGCGGCGAGTCGCTGCGCCGTTCGCTGATCACGAAGCCAATCGCAAACAGTGCGGCCACCGCGAATCCGCCGAGCGTACGGGCGCTCGTCCAGTCGTAGGTCCCGGTCTCGACGATCGTGTACACGAACGCCAGCAGGGCACCGGTGCCGAGCGCCGCGCTCGAGAGACCCGGTGCCTGCGCCTGTGCGTGACGCTCGCCGGCCGGCACCGTGCGCATGGCCGCGGCCATCGTGATCAGCCCGATCGGAAGGTTGATCCAGAAGATCCAGTGCCAACTGATTAGCTCGGTCAGCGCGCCGCCAAGCAGCACGCCGGTCGCGGCGCCGAGCGCGGTCAGCGAGCTCCAAGCCGCCAGTGCGCGCGTGCGCTCCTTGTCTTCCGTGAACGTCGCCAGCAGGATCGAGAGTGCGGCGGGCGACATGAATGCGCCGGCCAGTCCCTGCGCTCCGCGTGCCAGCGAGAGCGTCGTCGGATCCTGTGCGAGGCCGCAGATCGCCGAAGCAGTGACGAACGCCGCCATCGAAACGGTGAAAACGCGTCGCCGGCCGAGCAGGTCGGCCATCCGGCCGCCGATCAGCAGGAACCCGCCGAACATCAAGAGGTAGGCATTGGGAATCCAGGAGAGCGACGACTCGTCGAGGTTCATGTCCTGGGCGATCGAGGGGAGCGCGACGTTGACGATCGTGTCGTCGATCAGAAGCATGAATTGCGCGGTGCAGACGACCACGAGGATCGCGATCGCGCTGGTGCGGGCTGAAGAGGATGGGGTTGATTGCGATTGCATGGGGAACGACTCCTTGACAACTGCTGGAATAGTTTCTACAGTTGTAGCATATACTTCAACATAATGCAAATTCTTTCCTCCATCATCCAGATAGGCGATAATCGAAGTCAATGGAAGCCGCAGTAAAAACAGACCGCCGCGAAGAGCTGCTCGACGCAGCGATCACGGTCGTTGCCGAGCAGGGCATGCGCGGGCTCACGCACCGTGCCGTCGAGACCCAGGCAGGGCTGCCGCACGGATCCACCACCTACTACTTCGGCACCCGCCAGGACCTGGTGATTGCGTTGATGCGGCACATGGCCGAACGTGGCCGCGCCTCGATCGAGCCGATCGCCAGGCAGCTGACGCTCACGCTCGCCGACCGCAGCCGCGACCTTGACCTCGATCAGATCTGTGCGGGGATCGTCGCCTGGATCGACGCATCGGCTCAGATGGAGCTCGCCCGCTACGAGCTGCAGGTGACCGGCGCGCGCGATCCCGAGATGAAGCAACTGATGACCGAAACCTGCGACATCTTCCGTCAGATGTGCGAACCGATCGTGATCGCCTGCGGCTCCTCGGATCCCGCGCGCGACTCCAGCGTCGTCCAAGCAGGTGTTGACGGGTTCATGTTCAAGCGTCTGACCAACAACGGAATGACCGACGAAGCGATCAAGCGCGGAATCCGCGTACTACTTGAGGGGATTGCAAATGACTGACCAGCAGTTTGAGACGTTGACTATTGAACGGCGCGGGCACATTCTGCTCGTGGGCCTCAACCGCCCGGAGAAGCGCAACGCCTTCAACCTGCAGATGATCCGCGACCTGGGCAGCGCCTACGGGATCATCGAGAACGACCCCGAGGTGTGGGTCGGCGTGGTCTTCGCGCACGGCGACCACTTCACCGGCGGGCTCGATCTGGCCGACGTCGCCGGCAAGTTCGGCGACTTCTCCGAGGTGGTCCCCGAGGGAGGGCTCG
>CAZRAA010000038.1:0-21057 GCA_964597975.1 uncultured Thermoleophilaceae bacterium
CGACCTTGAAGTCCATGTCGCCGAGGTGGTCCTCGACGCCGGCGATGTCGGAGAGGACGATGTACTCGTCGCCTTCCTTGATCAGACCCATCGCGATGCCGGAAACCGGCTTCTTGATCGGCACACCGGCGTCCATCAGGCTCATCGTCGAGCCGCACACGCTGCCCATCGAGGAGGAACCGTTCGATTCGAGCGTCTCAGAGACGACGCGGATCGTGTACGGGAAGTCCTCGGTGCTCGGGATCACCGGCACGAGCGCGCGCTCAGCCAGCGCACCGTGTCCGATGTCGCGGCGCTTGGGGCCACGCATGAAGCCAGCCTCACCGACCGAGAACGGCGGGAAGTTGTAGTGGTGGAAGTAGCGCTTGCTGGTCTCAAGGCCCAGCGTGTCCAGGCGCATCTCTTCGCGGGTCGTGCCCAGTGAGGCGATCGAGAGAATCTGCGTCTCGCCACGCGTGAAAAGACCCGAGCCGTGCGTGCGCGGAATGATCCCGGCCTCGCACTCGATCGGGCGAACTTCGGTCGACTCGCGACCGTCAGGGCGCTTCTTGTCGACGGCGATCAGCTTGCGCGTGATCGCCTTCTCGAGACCCTTGGCGGCATTCGAGACATCAGAGCTGTACTTGGCGGCGGCGTCCTCGTCGAGGTCCTCCGCCGGCTGGAACTGAGCCTTGATCTCGTCCTTGACCTCATCGATCTTGGCGTAACGCTCAAGCTTCTCCGGGACGGTGACGGCGGCAGTCATCTTCTCGGTGAAGGCGGCTGCGACGGCCTCGGCGATCGCCGGGTCGGCAGGCTCAGGGGCAAAGCCCTCGATCTTGTCCTTGCCCTTCTCCTTGCGCAGCGCTTCCTGGAGCGCGCAGATCTTCTTGATCTCGGTGTGGGCGATGTCGAGCGCCTCAAGCACCTGCTCTTCGGAGACTTCGTTGGCGCCGGCCTCGACCATCAGGATCGCCTCGGCGGTGCCCGCGACGACGAGATCGAGCTCGCTCTCGCCCTCGGGCAGGAGCGAGTCCTCATCGGGGTTGATCACAAAGCTGCCCTCGACCAGACCGATGCGGACGGCGCCGATCGGCGTGGTGTACGGGATGTCGCTGAGCATCAGCGCCGCGGAGGCGCCGTTCATGGCGAGGATGTCGTACGGGTGGATCTCGTCGACGCTCAGCGGCATCGCGACGATCTGGGTGTCGCGCGACCAGCCGTCCGGGAACAGCGGGCGCAGCGGGCGGTCGATCATGCGGGCGACAAGCGTCGCCTTCTCGCCGGAGCGACCCTCGCGCTTGAAGAACGAGCCAGGGATCTTGCCCTTGGCGTACATGCGCTCTTCGACATCGACGGTCAGAGGAAGGAAGTCCATTCCGCGGTCGCCGCCGGCCGTCGCGGTCACGAGGACCACGGTGTCTCCGGTCTGAACGAGTACGGATCCGCCGGCCTGCTTGGCCAGCTTTCCGGTGGTGAAGGAGATCTCCTGTTCACCAACCTGCACCGCTACGCGGCGCTCATCAAAACGACTCATGAAGTTGTCTGTCCTTTCGCCCCCGGTTGGGGCGGGTGGTTACGTCTATCTGGCGATAGCTATTGCGAATCAGGCTACCAGCAGGAGGTTTGCGGCGAAGCGCCGCAAGCATTCAGCCGTCGAGGCCGGCGAGAACGGCGGCGGTGTCCGGGAACTCGCCCGGCGTCGTCATCTTCACCGACCAGCCGATCGTGCCATCAGGCTTGATCTCAAACACCGAACGGTCGTTGAATCCGCCGTCGCGGTAGGTGCCGAACGCGCGTGCCACTTCGCCCTTGGGCTCAAAGTCCGCAGCGAAAACGATGTCCGCCACGCCGAGCTTGTTCTTGAACTCGTTCTGGGCGTAGGTCGAGTCGACCGAAATCGCGTAGATATCCACCCCGCGGCTCTTGAACTCCTCGATATCGCCCTGGTAGACCTGGAACTGCTCGGTGCAGACGCCTGAAAAGGCGAATGGGTAGAAGCAGAAGATCGACCGCTTGCCGGCAAGCGACTCCGGGGTGATTTCGTCACCCTCGAACGTGTTGAGCTTGAAGGCGGGGACCGTATCGCCGGCGCTGAGCACTAGCGGCGAAGGCCGAGTTCCTGGATCAGCTTGCGGTAGCCATCCAGATCGCGCGACTTGTGGTAGTCGAGCAGACGGCGGCGCTTGCCGACCAGCTTGAGCAGACCGCGGCGCGAGTGGTGATCCTTCTTGTGCTCGCGCAGGTGCTCGGTGAGGTGGTTGATGCGATCGGTCAGGAGCGCAACCTGGACCTCGGTGGAACCGGTGTCCTTCGCGTCCTTGCCGAACTTGCCGACGATCTCGGCGGTGTTTCCTTTTGGTTCTGTCATGCGGCGCAAAAGGGTAACAGGCTGCCGGCTGGCGAAATTGAGCTTGCGCGACTAGTCTCGGCAGCACGTGATGATGACGCAGGCCGAAACCGCCACGCTGGTCGCGCAGCGGATACCCGGCGTCATCGAACGCTCGGCAGAGCGCGCAATTCGCGAGGTGCCGGGCTACGAGGCGATGCCCGTCGCCGACGTCGCCGAGGGCATCGCGCGCGACCTCTCGCTCGCCTTGGGAGCACTGATCGAAGGTCGCCCTTTGAGCGATGAAGACCGCGAGGCGATGGCGATCATCGGCCACACCCGCGCGCAGCAGGGAATGCCGCTCGAGGCGATGCTGCAGGTCTACTGGATCACCGTCGATGAGGTTTTCAGCGAGTTGTGGGCGTCGCTCGAAGACGGGCGGCTCGAGGCACAGCAAGTCTTTGATCTGGCGCGTTCGGCCTGGCGATTCGTCGGACCAACGATCGAACTTGCGGTCAAGGCCTACTACAGCGAGCAGCTTGAACTTGCGGTCGCCGACAGCCAGCGGCTCTCCTCGCTCGTGCACAGCCTGCTGCACACCCCGACCGACGGCGTCGGACCCGATGTTGCCGCCTTGGGTCTGGACCCAGGAGCGCAGTACATGGCATTTCGCGCCCGGCGGACCGATGGGGACACGCGCAGGCTGCTGCTCGATCTGAAAATGCCCGACGCGTTGGAGGATGGCCTGGCGACGCCACACGAGAGCGATGTGATCGGATTCACCGCCGCAACCCCGGTGCTCTCGGACTTCAGCCAGACGATCGTCGCGACCGGTCCGATCGGTCGCCTTTACGAGCTGCCGCGCTCGTACGCGGTCGCGTCGCGCATTCTCGAGACGGCGCAGGCCTATTCGCGCACCGGGGTCTTCGGCGTGAAGGATCTTGCGCTGGAATCTCTGGCGCGCTCGGACAGCGCGCTGGGCGACGCCTTGGTCGACCGCTACGTCAAGCCGCTGGCCCCGGACACCCCCGCGGGACGCGAATGCCTGCTCACGGTGCAGGCGCTGATCGAGCATGATCTGAGCGCCGAGAAAGCTGCGGCGGCGCTCTTCGTGCACCCGAACACCGTGCGCAACCGTCAGCGCCGATTCGAGACGGCGACGGGGAGTTCGTTGCGTTCGGTCACGACCTGCGCCGAAGTACACCTGGCGCTCTTGCGAGCCCAGCTTTCTTGAACGATTTCCCAGTTCCCCGATCTTCCGGATTGTGGAATCCCACAATCTTTGGCGTATTTGTGTGTCCGCCGTCACACAAATAGCGCGCCTAGGCTCGCCGCATGGAAACTGAGCACATTCGCCGCCGCGTCCTGAGCGCCGCAGCAACACTTCTCTTTGCCGTAGCGACGCTGCTTGCCAGCGCCGCCCCCGGGCACGCCCGTTCGACCGCCCCGATCCCGACCGCGGTCCCCTCGACAAGCGAGATCTACCGCACGATCGAGGACCTTGTATCTCAGGGACCGCGCCGCCCGGGCACGCCGGCCGGCGATTTCGCCGTCAACTACGTGGCGACCAAGATGCGCGAGTACGGGCTCAGCGACGTCCGCGTCGAGACTTCGACGACCACCGCGTGGAAGGCGACAAGCAGCTCGCTGAGTGTCGGTGGCCAGCCGGTCGACGCATTTCCTGCTGCATTCTCGAACGACCCCGGCGGCGAGAACGCCGGAAGCTTCGGGACCCCGCCCGGCGGGCTTGACGCCCCGATCGTCGACGTCGGCGACGGCAGCGCAACCAACTACTGGGGCAAAGACGTCCGCGGAAAGATCGTCCTCTTCAACCTCCGGTTCCAGCTGCCACTGGCGGGGATGCTGCCTGTAATGGAGTACCTCTACGACCCGCAGCTGACGATCTTCAACTGGAAGACGCTGTTCACGGCGAACCCTTACATGACCAACTACCGCACGGCCCTCAAGAACGCGCAGGAGAAGGGCGCGGTCGGTTTTGTCGGAGTGCTCGCCGACTACTTCGATTCGAACAAGTACTACAACGAGTACTACAGCCGTTCGACCAATCCGCTGCCCGGCATGTGGGTCACCAAGAAGGTCGGCGCAGATATTCGCTCGCGTATGGCGGCAAGCAGTTCGACGCGCGCTGTGCTCTCGCTCCAGACGGAACGCCGGCCGACGCCGGCGCACTCGGTCGTCGGAATCATCCCCGGCCAGAGCGATGACACGATCGTCATCAGTTCGCACCACGACTCGGTTTGGGACGGCGCCGTCGAGGACGGCTCCGGCACCGCCGAGGTCCTGGCGCTCGCCAAGTACTACTCGACCCTTCCGCCGCGATCGCGCAAGAAGACGCTGATGTTCATGACCGATGACTCGCACTTCTCCGGTTACCAGGCGCACGCAGCCTTCATCAAGCGCCACGTGCTCGCCCGTGACCCGCAGTCCGATCCGCAGCGACTGGTCGCGGTGGTGGCCATCGAACACATCGGCAAGGCCGCGACGATCGACAAGAACGGGAATCTGGCAGTCAGCAACATGCCGGAACCGCGAGGGATCTTCGAGAACCTCAACTCGAGTCTCGGCTCGATCATCAAGGACGCGGTGTACGACAACGACCTCAGGCGCACCGCGGTTCTAAACGCCGACCTGCTCCAGTCAGTCGGCATCCCGACCGATGTCTCAGGACTCGTGATGGCGGGCATTCCAACCGTAAGCCTGATCGCCGGACCGCTCTACCTCTACGACCAGGAGGACACACTCGACAAGGTCGCAGTGGACGAGCTGCGGCCGGTCGCCAACACCTTCCGCAACATCGTTGACGGGCTTGACTCGGCGAACCCGGATCGGATCGGCTACCTGCCGCTCTCGATCACCGAGGCATACGGCCGCATTCTGCTGGACAACTGACCGCGCGACGCCGCGCGTCCCCCCGCAGGATGCGGCCGTCTCAGCTGGTCGCTGAAGCTCGCGAGGCACAGACCTCGCGGGCTTCGGCGACATCTGCGTGCATTTGCACTACGAGATCGTCGACGTTTTCGAATCGCTTCTCGCCGCGAAGGCGCTTGAGAAACTGGATTTCGGCCTCGGAGCCGTAGAGGTCGCCCTCCCAATCGATCAGGAACGACTCGACCAGCACCCCCCTTCCCGTCTGAAAGGTCGGGCGGACGCCAACGTTCACGGCCGATGGCACACCGTTGGTGAAGGCGGCGTAGACACCGTGGCCGGGGATCGCGTCGTGTTCGCCCGGCGCCAGGTTGGCGGTCGGGAAACCAAGCGTGCGGCCGCGTTTGTCGCCGTGGATGACCTCACCGATCATCGTGAAGGGCGATCCGAGCAGCACGTCCGCGCGCTCAATCTCACCGGCGGCCACCAATCCGCGTACCTGTGTCGATGACACGATCTCGCCGTCGTTCTCCACCAGCGGAACGACGGTCGTCTCGAACTCGTCGAACGATGCGAGAAACTGCGCGTCACCCTGGGCACGGGCTCCGAAGCGGAAGTTCTCGCCGACCGACACATGCGTCGCGCCAAGGCGGTCGATCAGAATCGAGCGCACGAAGTCTTCGGCGCTCATTTGCGCAAAGTGTTTGTCGAACTCGATCACGACCATTTCGCTGATACCGAGCTCCTCGAGCAGGCGAGCCTTGAGCCGCCGCGGTGTGAGGATCTTCGGCGCCGCATCGTGCCTGAGCACGAACAGCGGATGCGGGTCAAACGTCAGCACGGTTTCCGAGCCCTCGATCACTTTGCGATGTCCCAGGTGGACTCCGTCGAAGACGCCGACTGCGACCCGCCGGGCACGCGGAGAGACTTGCGGCAGGGTCACGACCTCGATACTCATCGCGCCATCAGCTCCTCCAACGAGCCGGCAAGCAGCGTCTCGCCCTTCAGCGAGCCGCTTGCAATCGCGCCGACGCCGACCAGTCGTTCTTCGTACACAAGGCGCAGCGGCCCCGAGTCGGGCAGGTCGACGGCGACCGAACGGCCGAAGATCAGATCGCGTGCGTCCTGGTCGCTGACCTCCTTGCGCTCGAGGTGAGAGAGCACGCCGAGCGGGTCGAGAATCGCCTGCTCGTCTGCGTCGTCGACCGAGAGCTCCCCCACCCGCGTCCGGCGCAGGTCGGAGCAGTAGGCGTCCTTGAGCGTCGCCACCACGCTGCGGATGTACGTGCCGCCCGCGCAGTCGATCTCGAAAACGGCCGTGTCATCGGACAACGCCATGCGCTCGGCACGATAGACGGTCATCGTGCGCACCGGCGGCTCAAAATCCTCGCCGCGGCGTGTTTTGGCGTAGAGCCGCTCACCGCCAACCTTGATCGCGGAAAGTCGTGGCACGGGGAGCTCCAGTTCACCGACCGGGAGCTGCGGATCGGCCGGAACAACGCCCGTCCGCGTCAGCTCGCCATCGCTGTCACCGCTGTCAGATCGCCAACCCAGGCGCGCAGTGGCGAGATAAGTCTTGGGCTGATTCTGGAGGTACTGCTGCAGGCGCGTCGCCCGGCCGACGAGCACGACCAGCAGGCCGGTTGCGAAAGGATCGAGCGTCCCGGCGTGACCGGTCTTCACGCGAGTACCAGCGCGCTCGGAAAGCTCGCGGCGCAGCCGGAAGACGACGTCGTGCGAGGTGACGCCGGCAGGTTTGTCGACGAGCACGATTCCGCACTCGAGCGACCCCGCGGCAGGCATGCTCGGCAGCGTCGGTCAGGCGGCAGCGGCCGTGCCAGAGGCCAACTGCTCGCGAATTGCGGCGCGGATCAGCTCGATCGCCTCTTCGAGCGACTTCTCAGTCGTCGCCCCCGCGGCCTGGCGGTGACCGCCGCCGCTGAAAGCACGAGCGATCGCCGACACATCGACTCGGTCGTCGGAAGAGCGCAGCGAGATCTTCGCCAGGTGGTCGCGGCCCTCGCCGGTCAGCTGGCGGTACATCGCTCCGACCACGGTCCCCTTGAGCGACCGCGCGAAATCGACAATCCCCTCGGTGTAGGTCTCCTCGGACTGAGTCTCTTCAAAGTCGGCTTTCGTCAGGCTGACGATCGCCAGCGCGCCGTCGTCGTACTGCTGCAGGGTGGAGAGCGCTCGGGCGAGCAGTTGCACCTTCCCGACCGGCTGGTCTTCGTAGAGCCGCCTATAGGCAGCGTGCACATCAACACCGCTCCTGAGCAGGTCCGCGGCCATTTCGTGGGCCTCGGGACCGGTGTTCTGGTACATGAAGCGGCCGGTGTCGGTGACCAGGCCGATGTAGAGGGCGTCGGCCAGGAACGGCGAGATCTCAACGCCCATTTCCTTGGCGATCGTGTAGACCATTTCGGCGGTCGAGGAGCGGGTCGACTCCACGAGATTCAGGTCGCCAAAGCGGGTGTTGTCGTGGTGGTGGTCGATGTTGATCAGCGTCAGGTCGTCGGACTTCAGGAAGTCGACGTTCATCCGCTCAAACGAACCGCAATCGAGATAGACGATCGTGCGCTCGGCCAGATCGTCAGGCGCAAAGTGAATCGCGCCGTCCTCGGCCAGCAGGTACCGGTACTCGTACGGAAGCGGAAACTCCGACTCGCGCATGAACATCACGGTGTCCTTGCCCAGGGCCTGGAGGATCGCGTTCATCCCGACCAGCGATCCCAGCGCGTCGCCGTCCGGGTTCTCGTGGGTGGTCAGGAGGAACTTCTGATCGCCCTTGAGGCGAGCCAGGATCTCAGTTCGATCGTTCGTCAAAGTACTCAGCTTCCTCGTTGATCAGCTCGTTTACCTGGGTGGCCCGCTCGACGCTGTCGTCGTATTCGAACTTCAGGATCGGTGTGTTCTTCATGCGCAGGTGCGCCGCGATCTCCCGCTGCAGCTCGATTCGCAGCTCCTCGAGCGCGGTCATCGACTGTTCGCGTTCCTGTTCGGAGCCGAGCACACTGACGAAGACGATCGCGTGACGCAGGTCTGGAGAGGTGCGCACGTCGGTGACCGTCACAAAGCCGCCCAGCTTGTCGCGGGCGCTGCCGGTCAGAGCACTCGAGACGACCTCGCGCACCCCTTCGTCCACGCGCCGCATGCGCTCGCCTTGACTCATCGAGAATCACGCTTTCGAGAGCCTCAGACGAGCTCACGCTCCACGCTCTTGAGCTCGAAGACCTCGATCACGTCCTCTTCCTTGACATCCGGGTAGTTCTCCAGCACGACGCCGCACTCCATGCCGACGGTCACCTCACGAACGTCGTCGTCAAATCGACGCAGCGTCGCGATCTTGCCCTCGTGGATGACCGTGCCATCGCGCACGAGTCGAATGGAAGCGCCGCGGGTGACCTTGCCGTTGTCGACGTGGCAACCGGCGATCGTGCCGATGCGCGACGCCTTGAAGGTCTGGCGGACGGTCAGCGAACCCATCGACTCTTCGACCTCTTCCGGCGCCAACAGGCCCTGCATGGCGGCGCGCAGTTCGTCGATCGCCTTGTAGATCACCGTGTAGGTGCGGATCTCCACACCTTCACGGTCGGCGATCAGTCGAGAATCGCCCACTGGGCGCACGTTGAAGCCGATCACGACGGCGTCGGAAGCCGAAGCGAGCATCACGTCGCTCTCGTTGATTCCACCGACGCCGTGGTGAATCACGTTGACCTGGATCTCCGACTGCGGAAGCTTGGCGATCTCGTCCTCGAGCGCACCGACTGAGCCGGCGACGTCGCCCTTGAGGATCAAGTTGAGCGCAGTGCGCTCGCCCTCCTGTGCCTGCGCGAAGGCGTCCTCGAAGGAGACCTTCAGGCGCGCGCGCCGCGCGATCGCCTCGTTCTTCAAGCGATTTGCGCGGTCGGCCGCCATCGTGCGGGCGGTGCGGTCAGTGTCGACCACGCGGAAGGTGTTGCCGGCCTCGGGGACGCCGTCGAACCCGAGCACCTCGACCGGCGCTCCGAGCTCTGCGAGCTCGATTCGGTGCCCGTTGTAGTCGTGCATCGCGCGCACGCGGCCCCACTGGGAACCGGCGACGAGGGCGTCGCCGACCTTGAGCTGACCGCGCTGGAGCAAAAGCGTGGCGACCGGACCGCGGCCGGGATCGAGTTGGGATTCGATCACGGTGCCGGAGGCCTCGGAGTTCGGGTTGCCCTTGAGTTCTTCGACCTCTGCCACAAGCAAGAGCATGTCGAGCAGGTTCTCGAGGCCCTCGCGCTGCTTGGCGGAGACGTCGCAGAAGATCGTCTCTCCTCCCCAGTCTTCCGGCTGCAGGCCCAGCGCGGCGAGCTCCGTGCGCACACGAGTCGGGTCGGCACCTTCCTTGTCAATCTTGTTGACAGCGATCACGATCGGAACGCCCGCGGCCTTGGCGTGGTCGATCGCCTCTTCGGTCTGCGGCATCACGCCGTCGTCGGCTGCGACGACGATCACGGCGACGTCGGTCACCTGGGCACCGCGCGCACGCATGGCGGTGAAGGCCTCGTGACCCGGGGTGTCGATGAAGGTGATCAGCTTCTCGCCGCGGTGGACTTGGTAGGCGCCGATGTGCTGCGTGATTCCGCCGGCTTCGCCGGCGACAACGTCAGCCTCACGGATCGCATCGAGCAGCGAGGTCTTGCCGTGGTCGACGTGACCCATAATCGTCACGACCGGCGGACGCTCGGCCAGATCCGCGTCGCTGTCCTGAGACTCGGGAGCCTCGTCGCCCTCGTCGGCGATGCTGCGCAGGTCGAGCTCGCGGTCGAACTCAGTGGCCACGACCGCGATCGTCTCGTCTGAAAGGGTCTGCGTCAGCGAAGCCATCTCGCCGAGCTGCATCAGCTTCTTGATCACTTCGGCCGAGGAGACTCCGAGCGATTCGGAGACTTCCTTGACGGTCGCTCCCGAGTTGATGCGGACTGTCTTGTCCTCGACTTCGGGTGTCTTGTCCTCGACCTCGACGGGCTCCTCGAACACCGGCTTGCGGCGGCGTCCACCGCGCGGCTTGCGCGCCGGCTGGCCCTGCGGGGGGCCGCCCGGGCCACGCCTGGAAGCCTGAGAGTCAATCACGACACGGCGCATCTTGCCGCCGCCTCCGCCACCGGCGCTGCCGCCAGGGACCGGACCGGTCGGTCGCGCGGGGCCGCGCGGAGGCCCGGCGGGTCCGCGGCGCGGCGGCCCGTCGTTGGGGCCTGCCGAATAGCTGCCGCGCTGGGGCGAGCGAGCACCAGAGCTTGATCCGCCGCCCTTGCCGGTTTCCGCCTGCCTGGCCGACGCCGCGCGGGCACCGACCGGTCGGTTCACGGCCTTCATGACCTTCTCGGCAACCTCGTCGCTGACGCCCGAGGAGGCGGTTTTGACTTCAATCCCCGCCTTCTGCAGTAGCGCCAGCATCTCCTTGCTGGTCAGGCCGGCCTGTTTGGCCAGTTCGTGTACTCGCACCTTCGCCATCTGGGCAGCGCGCCCCTACTCGGTGTCCTCGGGCGAACCCGTCGCCACAGAGGAGTCGGCTGCGGCGTCATCGTCGCCGTCAGCAATTTCGGCCTCAGGGGTGCCCGAGTCCTCGACAAATTCATCCGGGGCGGCAGCTTCGGCGGCGTCAATCTCGTCCTCAGCGTCCGCGTCGGCGACCGGAGCGTCCTCGATCGCCTCGACGATCGACTCGACTTCGATCTCACCTTCGTCTGCATCCGCGGCGCCCTCGGCCTCCTGCTCGATGCTGACTTCGCCGTCGAGCACGATCTCATCTTCGCCGGCCTCGACCGGCGCGTCGGGGAGCTCGTCCGAGGTCGCAACCTCTTCGACGGTTTCGTTGTCGGCTGCAGCCTCGTCATCGGACTCGGTTGCCGGTTCTGGCCCCTCACCTTCGTCGGCCGCCTCAATTGCGTCGGCCATCGACGGGTCGACGTAGTCGGTCTCCTGGTCGACCAGTGCCTGGTGGGCGTCAAGGCCGCAGTAGCGCGACCCCGGAAGCGAGGCATTCGGGCAGAGCCTGCCGTTGGTCAGGATCGCGTGGCAACGTCCAGAGGTCTCTGATTCCTCGCCACCCTCCTCGCCGGAGTCGTCTACGGCGAAGTCGCTCTCCGACCGAATGTCGATGCGCCAGCCGGTCAGGCGCGCGGCCAGACGTGCATTCTGACCCTCGCGACCAATCGCCAGCGAAAGCTGATCGTCGGGCACGATTACCGTCGCCTGCTGGTTCTCGTCGTCGACGAGAACCTCACGTACGCGGGCCGGTGCGAGCGCCTTGGCGACAAAGCGCGCCGGCTCCTCGTTGAACGGAATGATGTCGATCTTCTCGCCGCGCAGTTCGGAGACGACCATGCGTACGCGGCTCCCTCGCGGACCGACGCAGGCGCCGACCGGGTCGACGCCGTCGGCGTGGCTGACGACCGCGATCTTGCTGCGAAAACCAGGTTCGCGGGCGACATTCTGGATCTCAACCAGTCCGTCTGCGACCTCGGGCACTTCCAGTTCGAAGAGCTTGCGGATCAGCTCGGGGTTGCGGCGGCTGACGACGATGCTCGGACCCTTGCTCTCGGCCGAGACATCGGTGATCACAGCCTTGATGCGCGCGCCGTGTTCGTAGCGCTCGCGCGGCACCTGCTCGCTCTTGGGCAGCAGCGCCTCGACGCGCTCCCGCAGCTGAACCAGCGTGTAGCGGTGGTCGGTCTGCTGCACGATGCCGGTGATCAGCTCGCCGACGCGCTCGTGGTACTCGTCGTACATCATCGTGCGCTCTGCCTCGCGGATCCGCTGGTAGATCACCTGTTTGGCGGTCTGAGCGGCGATGCGACCGAAGTTCTCCGGCGTGACGTCGCGCTCAGGAATCTGGTCTCGGTACTCGGCGAGCTTCTCCGGCGCGATATCCGGCTCCTCGATGATGCGACGCTCACCGGTCTCCGGGTCGATCGTCGATTCCTGCTCGTAGACCTCGTCGAGCAGTTCATCCTCGAGATCCTCGGGGACGAGGAGCTCAAACACACGGAAATCGCCGGTCTCCCGGTCGAGCTCAACGCGCGCATACTTGGCCGATCCCGGCGACTTCTTGTAAGCCGAGAGCAGGGCGTCTTCGAGCGCGGTCATGAGGGTCTCGGAGTCGATCCCCTTCTCGCGCTCGAGCATCTTGATTGCGTCGACGATTTCCTGTGACATTTCTGAGAATTGCTTTCTTTGGTTGTTATTCAGTTGCGGCCCGTTGCGCTGCTGCGCTCTACGGAACCAGGTTGGACTTGCTGATGTCTGCGTATTCGAGCGTGACGATCGTGCCGTCGGCGCCGATCGTGACACCCGAATCGTCTGCCGCGATCAACTCGCCGGTGAAATTGCGCCGGCCTTCGTGCTCGCTGCGCGTGCGGATCCTCGCGCGACGTCCGACGAAACGCCGGAAGTGATCCGGCTTGGTCAGCGGTCGCTTGGGGCCTGGCGACGAAACCTCCAGGCCGTACTCCTCGCGGATCGCGCGCAGCGCGCGGGTGACCCGCTCACAAAGTTCAAGGTCGACGCGGTCGGGGTGATCGATGTAGAGCCGGATCGTCCCGCCGTTCATCTCGCACAGCAAGACCTCCACCTGCGGTTCCGCGGTGGCGAGGGTTTCCTCGATCTGGTTCTGGATTTTCTCGACGCTCATCGGCTGTTTCGCGATCTCCCCAATAAAAAAGTGAGCCGGGAGGCCCACTTCGAGACTGCGCGGATCCCGGCCGTGGGGCCTGGCGTCCGAGATGACGGGAGGTCAGCGGGCGAAATTATACCGGGCGGTCGTTTGGCGCGGCCGATTTCGTGCGCGCCGGGCGCAGCAGCGACTGGACGCGGTCGAGAATCGCGCCCGCGATCTGTGCCTTGCTGCCGCGCGGCGGCCGCTCGGGCTCGGCCCCGCGCGTGATCAGCGTCACCTCGTTGCCATCTACCTCGAATCCGATCGTCGGGTCGGCGATGTCGTTGGCGACGATCATGTCGAGGCCCTTGGCTTCGAGCTTGCGCTGCGCCTCGGGAAGCAGGGCTTCTCCGGCCTCGGCTGCAAAACCAACAACAATCTGACCTTCTCGTCGCAAGCCGGCGAGCCCGGCGAGTACATCGTTGGTGGCCACCAGCTCGATCTCCATCCCCTGCTTGCCGGCCTTCTTGATCTTGCCTGCGGCGGGCGCTGCCGGCGTGAAGTCGGCGACGGCGGCGGCCATGATCAGGGCGTCGCAAGCGGGGAAACTCGTTCGCACCGCGGACTCAAGCTCGGCCGCGGTGGAGACGTCGACGTAGCTGACGGCCGGGTTCCGCTCGAGCGAGACGTTCGCGGCGACGACCGTGACCTCCGCCCCACGCGCGGCCGCCTCGTCAGCGATCGCAAATCCCATCTTTCCTGAAGAGCGGTTGCCGACGAACCGCACTTCGTCGATCGGCTCGCGCGTTCCGCCGGCGCTGACAAGCAGCTTCAGGCCGTCGAGCGAGCGCGGCGCGTAGCCCGCCTCGCCGGTTAGCGATCGCTCGACCGCCGCGAGAAGCTCTGCCGGCTCGGGCAGGCGCCCGACCCCGTACTCGCCCTTTGACGCAAGCTCTCCGGTGCCCGGGTCGAGCACCGTCACGCCCCGCCGGCGCAGCGTTTCGACGTTCTCGCGCGTCGCGGCGGACGTGTACATGTCGTTGTTCATCGCCGGGGCAACGATCAACGGCTTCTTGCAGGTCAGCGCGAGAGCCGTGAGCATGTTGTCGGCGAAGCCGCCCGCGAGCTTGGCGATCGTGTTGGCCGTCGCCGGCGCAATCAGATAGACGTCGCAGTTGGCCGCGATTTCGAGGTGTGCGATCGGATCGTGCTCGGGCCGCTGCTGGTCCTGGAAGGCCCCGCCGGCCGGATCATTCTCGAACTGGTCGACCAGCACGGGCGCGCCGGTGATGCCCTCGAACGAGCTCTTGCCGACAAAGTTGAGGCTGTCGGGCGTCTGCACCACGCGCACGACGTGACCGGCCTTGATCGCAAGTCGCGTCAATTCAAGCGTTTTGTAGGCGGCGATCCCGCCGCTGACTCCAAGAAGAATGCGGGCCATCGTCAGGGATTATCGACGCTATCGACGGTGCGGCAGCCACCTGCAACGCGGCTCCCAGCGGATCGGGCACCGCTCGCGATAGGGCATCTAGCCATTCTCAGAGCGCCGCCATGCGCCGACCAACAAATCGGCGGCCGCGCTTGAGCCCGCAATTGTCGGATGCAGCGGCCATCCAGCCGCGCCGACGTTGCTTACCGGATTGGTCCAGCGCTGATCGGCGGGCTTGCAGGCATCGTGCCCGGTGCCAGCTTTGAACAGGTCGACGAAGGTGGCTCCGTGGGCTTTCGCCGTGGCCTGCTCGACGTCCCTGATCGCCTCCTGCCAGCCGTAGAAGATCGGGGCATCCTGCGGCGAAACGTTGATGTCGCCCCAGCAGCCGGCGCCGTCCTTGGGGATGATCGGTGCGTATCCGACCACGAAGACCCTTGCCTTAGGGGACTTGTCGTGGATCGCATCCAGCGAGTTGCCGAGGGGCTTTGCCAGCTTGTTGGCCGCTGTGGTCAGCTTGTTCTCGTCGGCCGTGACGTATTTGTCCAGGCAGGGAGTGTCGGCCGGAGTCTTCGCCTCCAGGCACTGCCGTGTGACCTCGCCGAATCCGGCATCGTTGTCGCCGATCGTGACGCTGACGATCGTCTCGTTGCCCTTCAGCGCTTCGAACTGTTTCGGCGCCTCGCCAGACGGGACGAGCGGCATTTCCGCAACGAACGCGTACATCCCCGCGCCGCTGCACGCGACAGTCTCGAACTCGTCCTGGCCAAGCCGTTTGGAAGCCAGTGACGGATAGCCACTTTCCGTTCGGTAGCAGTACTCCGGTGCGCCGGTCATCGGTGTCGGAAGGCCGGCGCCGCTGGTGTTCGAATCGCCGAGCGCCACATACCGGGTGGCCGAAGAAGCCGACCGGTCCGACCCACAGCCAACCACAAACACCGCGACCACGGCAACAGCGAAGGTGGCCAGTTTCACCATCACGTCAGCCTATGCCAGTGCGCAGCCCCGAACAGCAACTCCCACCCAGCCCCAACTGCGCACGTTTGGTGCGCAGTGGAGTTTTTCGCCGATGAATGGCTTATCCATGGGATCGTTAGCTGCGTACGTTTGGTGTGCAGTGCCGCCTTGATTCGTGCGCGACAGACTGAAGTACGCGGTCATCCGCTGCGCACCTTATGTGCGCAGCTAACGATCCCATGGTTGAGCGGGATCGGCCTACAAAAACAAACTGCGCACCAAAGGTGCGCAGCTGAAAGGCGGCGTGGCTGGGCTTTGTGGCCTAGCGGTACTGGTACTTGAGCTTGTCGGCCTCGATCTCTTCGAGGGCGATCGTCAAGTAGTTCTTGGAGCGGGTGTCGACCATCGGCGGTACGTACTCGCCGAAGTGGCCCTCACCGAGGCCGTGGTAGTACGAGCTGATCTGGCGCGCACGCTTGGCGGCGACAATCACCGACGCGTACTGCGAATCGATCTTCTCTAGCAATTTGTCTACGCGCGGTTCAACCACGGGTACTCCTTCAAATCTCGTTGGAAGACGGGATTGTAGAGGTTTCGGCAGCGAGCCTCGCCGCCCTACCCGGGCGCGACGATCGCTTCGAGCTCGTCAACTGCGCGATCGACATCGTCGTTGACCACCACGTGTTCGAACTCCCCTTGCGCTGCGAGCTCCTCTTCCGCGACGCGCAGGCGCCGATCGATCGCCTCCGGGGAGTCCGTTCCGCGACCGACCAGCCGCTCGCGCAAGGTCTCGGGAGTCGGCGGGGCGATGAAGATCTGCTTGGCCTCGGGCATGCTCGCGCGGATCTGGCGCGCACCTTGGAGTTCGATCTCGAGCACCACCCCGCCCTTCTGGGCGTTGCGCACGAGTTCGCTCCGGAGCGTGCCGTACTGGTTGCCGCTGTAGGCGGCGTGCTCGACGAAATCTCCGGCGGCGACGCGGCGGTCGAACTCTTCGCCGGTCAGGAAGTGGTAGTGCTCGCCGTCGATCTCGCCCTCACGGGGAGTGCGGGTCGTCGCCGAAACGGAAAGGCCCAATTCGGGATGGCGATCGCGCAGCGCGCGAATGACCGTTCCCTTGCCGACGCCAGAGGGACCGGTGATGACGAAGACGGCCGGTTCGGCCATCGAACCTACGGGCGACGCAGCGCTTCGATCAGCTCGCCGCGCTGACGCTCGGAGAGACCGATCACGGTCTTGCTCGGCGAGATACGACAGCGCTGGAGGATCTTGCTGACCTTCACGCGCCCATAGCGGGGCACGGCCAGCATGATGTCGGCGACCTTCGCCGAGTGCACGCACTCCGGCGGATCGGCCAGCACCTGCTCGATGCGTACGCGTCCGGCCTTGAGGTCCCGCTTGAGCGTGGCGCGCTCCGTGCGCACGGCGTTGGCGAGCTTCAGAGCTTCGAGCCGCTGCGACGGCGAGCGGTCCGGCGTCTCTGCCAGAGCCTCGGACTGCGCCTTCTGAGCGGCGCTTTCGGACTTCTGAGGCTTCGTGGCGGGTTGCGGCATGGCGCGAATGATAGGCAGGTTTGAATGGGTAGACAACATGAAATTTCACGATTCACCTCGACCTAAGGTTGAGGTTGACGAGAGTTCACGGTTGCTTGACCCCATCGCGGGGTACCGATCGGTTCGAACCGCAAGTCTGGCGGCGGCAAATGCGCGCAGTCTGCGAGCGGCTAAAGCTCAGCGGCGATGCGGTTGCCGGCCGCCGGATCGCGGAAGTTCTCGGTGCCGACGGCCACCAGTCGCGCGCCGGCATCGAGCAGCGCGCGTGCGTCGCGACCGGACTCGACCCCGCCCATTCCAACGACCGGGACTCGCACCGCGCTGGACACTCGTGTGACCTGAGCGAGCGCCACCGGCCGGAGGATCGGTCCAGAAATGCCCCCGCTCCCCGCGCCGAGCCATGGCTCGGCGGTGCCCGGCGCATGGGCCATTCCAGGCAACGTGTTGACGAGCGAAATCGCGTCGGCCCCGGCACTCTCGGCCGCTGCGGCGACGAGATCGGGTCGCGACGTCGACGGCGCGAGCTTGGCGATCATCGGCTTTTGCGAATGCGGGCGCAGCTCGGTCATCATCGCCTCGCATTCGACTGGGTCGGAGCCGACGATGTTTCCCGTCTTGACATTCGGACACGAGAAGTTGAGCTCAAATGCCGCGATCTCAGAGTGCGCCTCCAGCGTTTCGATGATCGTCACCAGCTCACTCGCAGCGAAGCCCATAACCGAGACGACAAGCGGCGCCGGAAGCGTCGCGTACTGCGGCAGATCCTCCTCGATGAACCGCACCAAACCCTTGTTCGGCAACCCGATTGAGTTGATCATTCCCTGGCCCAGCTCCCAGAGACGCGGCGGAGGGTTGCCCGCCCGCGGCTCGAGCGTGATCGTCTTCGAGACATAGGCCGAGAATGGGAAGTTGCGCTCGAAGGCATCGCCGAACACGCGGCGCGCAGCCAGCGCGTCGTAGGTGCCAGAACCGTTGATCACCGGGTGCTCGAGTGCGAGACCGCAGAAATCGACCGCCATCAGTGGCCACCGACCGTGATCGCCGTGTCAAGGCGCGCCGCGTCGACCACTGGTCCGTCGACGCAGAGGCGCTGGTATCCGTCCTTTGTCGGGACCACACAGCCAAAGCATGCGCCAAAACCGCACGCCATCCCGGATTCCATCGCGAGCTGCGCGGGAGTGCCTCGCTCGGCACACACGGCCCGAACCGATTCCAGCATCGCCGGCGGGCCGCAGGCATAAACGGTCGAATCCGCGCGCCGATCGATCGCCTCGGTGAGCAACTCGGTGACAAAGCCGGCACGCCCGGCCGAGCCATCGTCGGTCGCGAGGTCATGCTCAAGGCCGTAGATCGCAATCGATTCGGCGTGCGCCGCCGAACGCATCCCGATCAGCACCTCCGCGCGCACCCCGTCGAGCTCGCGCAGTTCGTCGTCCAGCGCAACGATCGGAGCGAGCCCGATACCGCCGGCGACAAGTAGCGGCCAGCGCGCCGGATCGAGCGCGAATCCGTTGCCGAACGGCCCGGTCAGCACGACATGCCTGCCAGTTTCGATCCCCGCCAAGCGCCTGGTTCCGGGACCGACGCCTTCGAAGAAGAAGTCAAGCGCCAGACCGTCGTCCCGCTCGACGCAGCGGGCATAGGAGAGCGCGCGCGGCAAATAGGGACGCCCGTCCTCCCCCGCACCCCAGCCATCGACCGATCGGACCATGTAGAACTGGCCGGCGACAGGCTTTGGACCAAGGCCGTCAAGCGTGGTGAGCACGACATACGGCCCGACCTCACGCCGCCCGATCACCTCGGCTTGGCGCATTCCAAACGGCGCCTGCGGCCGATTCGGCGCCGCAAGATTCAAACCGCGGCCTCCTCGGGCGCCCCAGCTGCGTGCAGCTCCTGCAGCGAGCGAACCTCATCGCCGTGGATGCGCATCGCGCCGATCGCCCGGGCGGCAGCGCTGGCGCCGGTCATCGTCGTAATGCAAGGGATCCCGCGGGCGGTCGCGGCGATGCGAATCTCGTAGCCATCCACGCGGGCGCCGCTGCCCGACGGCGTGTTCACCACCATGTCGACGTCCCCCCGTTCGATCCACTCGACGACGTTGTTTGAGCCCTCGCCGATCTTGTTGATCGCCTCGACAGGGATTCCCATTCGCCTTATCGAGCGGGCGGTGCCGCCGGTCGCGATGATCTGGAAGCCGAGGTCATGGAGGTTGGCCGCGAGCTGCGTCGCCGCCGGTTTGTCGCGATCGTGCACGGTGATGAAGACCGTTCCCGAGTCCGGGAGCGCGGCGCCGGCAGCGGCTTGGGCCTTGCCGAAAGCCGTCGGGAAATCGTCGGCGATTCCCATCACTTCACCGGTGGAACGCATTTCCGGCCCGAGCACAGCGTCGGCGCCGGGGAAGCGCTGGAACGGCAGCACGGCCTCTTTGACCGAAACGTGATCGGTGCCGCCCTCGGGAATCTCGATGTCCGCCAGCCGCTCGCCGAGCATCAATCGGCAAGCCACTTTTGCGAGCGAGACCCCGGTCGCCTTCGAGACGAACGGCACCGTGCGCGAGGCGCGCGGGTTGGCCTCGATCACATAGACCTCATCGCCGGCACCTGCGTACTGCACGTTGATCAGGCCGACCACCCCAAGCTCGAGCGCGATCGTGCGCGTATGCGCCAGGATCGTCTCGTAGGCCTCCGGCCCGATCGACATCGCTGGGATCACGCAGGCGGAATCGCCCGAGTGCACCCCAGCCTCTTCGACGTGCTGCATGACGGCGCCGATCTTCACAGTTTCGCCGTCACAAAGCGCGTCGACGTCTATCTCAATCGCGTCCTCGAGGAATCGGTCGAGCAATAGAACCTGTTCGCGCTCGCCGTCCTGCGCGGGACGGTCAAGCCCGAGCGCCGTCGCCTCAGTCTCGAGGTACTGGTCGAGCTGCTGCGGCGAGTAACAAATCGCCATCGCGCGTCCTCCGAGCACGTACGACGGCCGGATCAGCAGAGGGAATCCAACGGCCTGGGCTGTTGTGCGCGCCTCGTCTGAACTCCTGGCGATGCCGTACGGCGGGCAGGCGATGTTGTTGCGATCGAGCAGCTCGCCGAATCGCTCGCGGTCTTCAGCGTGGTCGATCGCGTCGACGCCGGTTCCCAGCAGCGGTACGCCTGCCGCGGCGAGTCCGGCGGCGAGTTTCAGAGGGGTCTGTCCCCCGAACTGGACGATCACGCCCTGGGGCCGCTCGACCTCGACGATCGCAAGCACGTCCTCGAGCGTCAACGGCTCGAAATACAGCCGGTCCGAGATGTCGTAGTCGGTGCTGACCGTCTCCGGGTTGCAGTTGACGATCACCGCATCGCGGCCGCTCTCGCGCACCGTCATCGCCGCATGGACGCAGCAGTAGTCAAATTCGATGCCCTGGCCGACTCGGTTGGGGCCCGAGCCGAGGATCATGACCGATGGACGATCGCCGCGCTCGATCTCGTGCTGCGGCCCGTCCGGGCCGACGCGCTCGAAGCCGGAGTAGAAGTACGGCGTCTTCGCCTCGAACTCGGCGGCGCAGGTGTCGACGGCTCGGTAGACACGCTCCAATCCAGGCTCGATCGAACCGTCGGCCGCGACGATCTCCTCGAACTGCCGCAGGTACCACGGATCGACATGCGTGGCGGCGTTGAGCTCTTCGACGGTTGCGCCCTTGCGGATCGCCTCAAAGAGCAGTTCAAACCGGTCGGCGGTCGGCCGCACGAGCAGTTCGAGAAGCTGATCCTTGGGCAGGTCCACGACCGGTGGCTTGTCCAGCTCGCGCGAGCGCCAGGCCTTCTGAAACGCCTGCTTGAACGTCGGCGCGATCGACATTGCCTCGCCGACCGACTTCATCTGGCTGGTCAGTCCGTCATCCGATCCCGGGAACTTTTCGAACGCAAAGCGCGGCCATTTGACGACCACATAGTCGAGCGCGGGCTCGAACGACGCCACCGTTTTGCCGGTTATGTCATTCGGGATCTCCTCAAGCGAGTAACCGACCGCGAGGCGCGCGGCGATCTTCGCGATCGGGAAGCCGGTGGCCTTGGAAGCCAGCGCCGAGGAGCGTGAGACGCGCGGGTTCATCTCGATCACGACGATCTCGCCCGTCTCGGGGTTCACCGCGAACTGCACGTTGGAGCCGCCGGTCTCCACGCCGACGGCGCGGATGACGTCGATGGCCTGGTTGCGCAGCTGCTGGTAGAGGGCGTCGGTGAGCGTCTGCTGCGGGGCGACGGTGATGGAGTCGCCGGTGTGCACGCCCATCGGGTCGACGTTCTCGATCGAGCAGACGATC
>CAZRAA010000039.1:0-20846 GCA_964597975.1 uncultured Thermoleophilaceae bacterium
TCGACGCGATGGAGGACAACTACTCCAAGTGGACGACCAGCGAAGGCATCCGCAATCTTCCTGAGTACGAGGGTGACGAGCCGGGCAACGGCGAGCCTGAGCCGCCCGAGTGACCTGGAATTCCCTGCCTAGGGGATCGGCTCAGCACGTCCGGCCGCCAGTTCCCGCTTGACGGTCGCCGCCATTCCGATTCGTTGCATCGGAGTCGGGTGCGTGCCGAAGACGAACTGCAGGATCGCCGGCGGCTCCGGACGACCGATGTTCTGAATCGTCAACCTGCGCTCGAGCGCGATCGCGGCGTCCGGTTTCTGAATCACGGACAGGGCGAACGCGTCGGCGCGCGCCTCGATCGCGCGCGACCACGCGTTGGCGGCCGGCTGGCTGATCGCGATCGCCAGGATCGCCACCGCCAGCACCATCGCTGTTCCCGCGGGTGAGGCGAACTCGATGTCACGCCGCTCGGCGAGTCGGCGCGCGGCCATGTCTACCGCGAGCAACGCAAACATCGCCACGAATCCGAACCACAGCAGCCCGCTAAGCAGATCGCGGTAGTGGGCGTGGCCGAATTCGTGAGCGACCACCGCGCGCCGCTCATCGGAGCTGAAGTCGCGCACCAGGGTGTCGTAGATCACCACGCGTTTGGTCGCGCCGAGTCCTGTCACGTACGCATTGGCGCCGGTCGTGCGCTGGGCGGCGTCAACCGTGTAGATCTCACCGGCGTCGACGCCTGAAGTCTTTGCCACCTGCTTGACCTCTTTGCTGAGCTGCCCATCGGGGACGCGCGTGAAATCGGCAAACAGCGGTTCGATCACGACTGGCGCAAGCAGCTGAAAGGCGATCGCCAGCGCAATCAAACAGCCGCCGAAGGCCGCCCACCATGCGCGAGGCAGGCGAGCGATCAACCAGCCGCAGAGCATTGCAAGCAGGGCAACCGCAACGAGGATCAGCACTGACTGCAGGAGCCAGTCGCCGACCCATCCGGACGCGCCCTGGACCGCCAGACCGGCGTTCTGAGCGCGGGTGAACATCGCCAGCTCAAACGGAAACGCCGCGGTCAACGCGAGCAACGCCACGCCGGCAGCTGCGGCCGCATGCATCGGGATACGCCCGCGACCGAGCAGCGCTCCGCTGCGGCGGTCGCTCCAGCGCGAGAGCGAGACACCATCGCGTGTGCGTGGCCAGAGCAGCGCAAGCACCAGGGGCACGATGGCAAACGCCAGCCCAGCCCCGACCGCCAGCCAGCTCTGCAGGCCGCGAAACTCCTCGGCGCGCGCGACGAATGCCTTCGTGAAGTAGCGGTACTGATCGACGTCGACAACGGGCGGCAACTGATCGCGCGGCCAGAGCACGAAATCCGCAACAAGCCCAGCGGCGAACACAATCAACACCGCCGCGGCGATAGTCTGCGCCGTGGAGCGACCAGACTCTATGGGGACCTGCGTACGACTGTTCATCAATCCGGATTTGGGGATGGTGCGAAGTGAACGAAGACGGTTCGAACCTACAGCCAGACCCAACGGCAAATGGGCCCGGTCTCTCCGACGGCGCTCGCGAATTTGAGCCTGACGACCCGATTTTCGCACTGGCGGCTGAGGTGTACGACCGGCTCCGCGCGGACGTAACGCCCGAGGAGGCGCTCGAGCGCGCGATCGGCTCGACCCGCGAGTTCCTGACGAACCTTGGGCTCGCCGACGAATCGCAGCCCGGCTGGGGCTGGGTGCTCGAACCGGTGTTCGACCTCCCAGTCGGATGGTCGACGCCGGGGGCGGACCCCGAAGGGGCAGCGCTCGCGCGCGAGCGTTTTGAGAACAACGTCGCACCGGCGGTGATTTCGATCCCGGCCGCGGCAACAGTCCTGGCCTACCCAGTGATCGGACATGATCCGGCCGGTCGCACGATCGCGGGTGCCGTGATCGCAATCCCGCTGAAGGGCGACGTCACGCCCGACGACAACGCAATGGTCGGCGTCGCCACCGGCGGCGGCATCCTTGGCGTCCAGCTCGAGAACTCGATGCGCGCGCGGGCCGCGCGGCGATCGCTCCAGCTGGCTCAGGCGGCGTCGCGAACACAGCGCAGCCTGGTCGAACCGACCGACCGCGGCATCGCCCTGGATATCGCGATGAAGAACCTCGCCGAGTGCGAGATGCTCGCCTGGGGCGTCGCGACCGAAGCGAACGCAGGCGAATCGGTCGAGACGCACACTTTCGGGGACCGCAACAGCGACTACGGCGCCGCGTTCCCGACGCTCACAGCCAGCGAGATGGAGGCACTCGAGCGCGATTCGCGGGCGGAGCTGCCGGTGCGGATCTCGGGCCAGACCGAGGCGACGATCACGATCCAGTCGCACCACACGCTCGGCGTCGTCGAACGCGACACGCTGGACAGCATCGCCAGCGCCGTGGCCGGGACGGTCGAGCGATTTCGCGCCAGCGAGACGATCGAGACGCTGCGCCGTTCGGCGACGCGCAGGCTCGTCGAGGCCCAGGAGCGCGAGCGCTCGATGGTCGCCGCCGACATCCACGACGGCGTCTTGCAGCAACTCGGCGCCACTGCGATCCGCCTCGAACTCGCGCAGTCGCGCGTCGAGCAGCACGATTACCAGACCGCCAGTGGGATCATCGCCGACGGAGCCAAGGAGATCCGCTCCTGCGCCCGAGAGCTACGCGCGCTGCTGATGGAACTGCGGCCGCAGGTGCTCGACGACAATGGGCTGAACGCGGCCCTCAACGAGCTGGGCCGCCACGTCGACGGTGTGAATGTGACGGTCGAATCCGACGTCCCCGACGATCTGGGCAACGAGTTCGCGATCACGATTTTCCGAATCGTCCAGGAGGCGCTGACAAACATCGAGAAGCACGCGCAGGCCTCGAGCGCAGCCGTCAAGGTCGCGCTCGAATCCGGTGCGATTCGGATCCATGTGACGGACGATGGCGTCGGGTACGAGGGCGCGGTCACGGGTCCGTCGGCGGAAGGCAGTCATCTCGGACTCTTGGGTATGCGCGAACGAGCACAGATGTTCGGCGGCACGTTTTCGATCTCCGGAGCGTCCGGCGGCGGAACCGAAATCGACGCGCTGCTGCCACTCGGCGGCGGTGCGAGTACAGGCTGACTTTTCTACTTCAACGGGTGTACCCCATGCCGGGGTTTTGAGGTATTAGTCTCCAGCCCCTCAGCTCGGCCAGCAGAACCGCGGACGGCAAATGACGAACTCGCAGACAACGGAGACGCGCATCGCAATCGCGGACGATTCCGCGGTGATTCGCAACCTGATCGAGGAAATTCTCCAATTCGTTGAGGGCTACACGCTGACCGCCAGCTTCGACAACGGGCGCGACATTGTTGCCTGGGTTCGCGAGGGCGGCGTCGCAGACGTCTTCGTGATCGATATGCGCCTGCCGGGCCTCAGCGGCACGGCGACGATCAGCGCACTGCGGCGCTTTGACAAGCGCGCCCGAATTCTCGCCTTCTCGGCCTCCAATCAGGAGGAGAGCGTGCGCTCGGCAATCGCCGCGGGTGCCAACGGTTACCTGCTCAAGGAGTCAACGCTCTCCGAACTGCTCGATGCGATCTCTGACGGTGGAGGCCTCGGCACCGCAGAGCACTCTGCGGACCAAACCCGAATCCCCAGAGTTGCGAGCACCGACGCTCCCGGCGCCGACCTCACCGTGCTTGTGGTCGATGACCACGACCTCGTGCGTGATGCCGCCGCGGCGATGCTCGAATCGAAGGGCTTCAACGTGGCGACTTGTGAGAGTGCCGCCGGCGCGCGAGAATGGCTCGAAGCCGGCAATGCCTGCGATGCGGCCCTGGTCGACATCCGGCTGGGAGACGCGTCGGGCGCAACAATCGTCAATGTGGTGCGCGAACGGCTGCCGGCGGCTGCGGTGATCCTCCATTCCGGCGCCGCCGACGAAGACGGCGCGCGCGTTTCGCGCGAGTCCGGTGCAGACGGCTTTCTCGCCAAGGGCGACTACACGATCGACGAGATGGTCGCGACCCTTACGAACGCCGTCGAGCGTCGCCACGGGGAGTTGCTGGACTGAGAGTCCGCGGGGCCACTTACCCTGTGCCGGTGCCTAGAGAGTCGGGCAAACACCCTGCACTTGCCCGCATCCTCGGGGTGATCGCCGCGTGCGCGGTGGCCGCCGCGCTGGCCGGTTGTGGAACCTCCGACGAAAAGTTCACCAGCGGCGAGGCCGGCCGAGCGCTCGACGCGCTCGACGCGATCCAGGAGTTTGTCGAGGACGGTCGCTGTGAACTTGCGCGCAAGCGCAGCAACGCGCTCGCGATCCAGTCCACCCACGTGAACGATGACCGCCCGGCGCTCGGAGAGGCTTACGCCAGCAGCGTCGCGCGCCTGCAGGTGTTGATCGCCCGCGAATGTGTCGAGATCGCACCGCAGGGCCCGACGCCCGACGTGACCCCAACCACCGGCTCGACTGGTCCCGAGCCACCGATCGAACCGACCGAGCCGGCCGGCGGCGGCACCGACAACGGTGGCGGCGGGACGAACCCCGACAACGGCGGCCAGAACGGCGGCGGCGGAGGTGGCGGAGGCGGCGGAGGCGGAAACTCGACGCCGCCCGACAACTCCGGAGGAGCGGCACCAGGGTGATGAGCGACGCGCCTTCAACAGAGAACCGGCCGTTGATCGGCGGGCGCTACCGCGAGGTGCGCAAGATCGGCAGCGGCGGCATGTCCGTCGTGATCATGGCCGAAGACACGGTCCTTCAGCGCACGGTCGCCCTGAAGATGCTCGCTGAACACCTGGCGAGCGACAAAGACTTCGTGACGCGCTTCCGGCACGAGGCACTCGCCGTCGCCAAACTCCAGCATCCGAACATCGTCCAGGTCTACGACTCGGGCTACGACGAACAAACTAAGCAGCACTTCATCGTGATGGAGTACGTCGAGGGCACGCCGCTCTCGGACATGTTGCGCGGCGGACGCAAGCTCGAAACCGCCCAAGCCGTTTCGATCGCGTCCGATGCTTGCGAGGCGCTCGAATGCGCGCATCGAGCCGGCGTGATCCACCGCGACGTCAAGCCGGCCAATCTGATCGTCACGCACGAAGGCGTCGCCAAGCTGACCGACTTCGGCATTGCCAAGGCAGCCGAGATGACCCGCGTGACGCAGGTTGGATCGGTACTCGGAACCGTCGCCTATCTGTCGCCTGAGCAGGCGACGGGCGGTGAGACCGGCCCACAATCTGACATCTACGCGATGTCGGTGGTGATCTTCGAGATGCTCGGTGGGCGCCTCCCATACCTCTACAAGTCGATCACCGAGCTCGCGATGAAGCAGCGTGATGAGCTGCCGACGCCACTCACGGAGCTGAACGCCGACGTGCCGGTCGAACTCGATCGCACGATCCGCGTGGGCCTCTCCTACGACCAGCGGCTGCGCTATGCGACGGCCCGCGAGTTCGCTCAGGCACTTGCCCAAGGCGCGCGCCGGCAGGAGTCCGAATTCGTGACGAAGGTGCTCTCAGACCCCGCGGCCGCCACTCGCCTGATGGCCCAGCGCGGTCGGCAGGCGCCGACCGAGAAGACTCGGGTAGCACCGGTTCCGCATTCGGCCGGCGCAGCCGCCTCGGGTGCAACTGCCGTCACGCAGGTCGCCAACGCTCCCGAACGGACAACCGGCAACCGCCCCGCAGTGCGCCCGCCAGCAACCCAGAAGACCACCCGTCGCCTGACGGTTGCAGTGCTCGCGGTCGCAGCGGTGATCGCGGCCGCGGCAGCAGGCGTGATGCTCGGCGACACGGCCCCACAACCCGTAAAGCAGGACACCGTCCAGGGCCAAATCGAAGGCATGCGCGGTTTCATCCAAAACAACCGCTAGCCCCAACTCCTACAAAGATGCACCTTTGTAGTACGTCAAAGATGCATCTTTGACGTAGTTTTGATCATTGATTTGCCGGTCATTTCGGGCGGTTGGTCGATTCCTAGGAGATCTAGGACTGTGGGGGTTACGTCGGCGAGGATTCCTTGTTCGCGCAGCTCGAGGCCTTCGCGGGTGACGATGAACGGCACCGGGTTCAGGGTGTGGGCGGTGTTGGGCGAGCCGTCTGGCTCGAGCTGCTGCTCGGCGTTGCCGTGATCGGCGGTGATCAGACAGACCCCGCCCTTCTTCGTAACGGCATCGACGACGCGCGCGAGCTGAGTGTCGGTCTCTTCGACCGCCTTCACGACGGCCGGGATCACGCCGCTGTGACCGACCATGTCGGGGTTGGCGAAGTTGATCACTCCGAACTTGTGGTCGTTCGCCCGCCAGCCCTCGACAAACAGACTCGCGGCGGCCTCGGCGCTCATCTCCGGCTTCAAGTCGTAGGTGGCGACCTCCTTGGGCGACTGCGCCATCTCGCGGTCCTCGCCGGTCTGCGGAGTCTCCTCGCCGCCATTGAAGAAGTACGTGACGTGGGGATACTTCTCGGTCTCCGCGACGTGCAACTGGGTCCCGCCCGCCGCCGCGATCGTCGACGCCAGCGTGACCTGCGGACGATCTGGCGGATAGGCCACGAAGTAAGGCCAGCCGCTGCGGTATTCGGTCATGCAGACGATCTCAAGGCCCTCGGGCCGCTCGCCGCGGTCAAAGCCGTCGTGGTCGTAGCTCTCAAAGTCGGCTTCGCCGAGCGCGGCCACGAGTTCGCGCATGCGATCCGGGCGGAAGTTGAAACAGATGATCGCGTCTCCAGGGCGCACCGTGCCCTCGCGCGCACCGACCAGGGTCGGCATGATGAACTCGTCATTCTCGCCGCGCGCGTAGGCGGCGAGCACAGCGGAGACTCCAGTCTGCGCCTTCTCCTGCTCCGACTTGCCGTGGACGATTGCGTCGTACGCGAGCTTCACGCGGTCCCAGCGTTTGTCGCGGTCCATCGCGAAGTAACGGCCGATCACCGTGGCGATTCGCGCGTTGCCCGGCAGCGCCTCCTCAAGTTGCTCCACGAACCCCTCGGCAGAGCGCGGCAGGGTGTCGCGCCCATCGGTGAACGCGTGCACGACGACATCAGGAACCTCCTGCTCGGCTGCCAGGTCGAGCAAGGCCTTCAGGTGTTCGAGGCTGCTGTGCACGCCACCGTCGGAGACCAGACCCATCAGGTGCAGCCGGCCCGACTCGCGCGCCTTGGCGCATGCGTCGCGCAGTGCGGGATTGGCACCAAAGCTGCCGTCCTCGATCGCGATGTCGATGCGCGTCAGGTCCTGGTTGACGATCGCACCGGCGCCGAGGTTGAGGTGTCCGACCTCGCTGTTGCCCATCTGGCCTTCCGGCAAGCCGACGTCGCGGCCACTGGTGCGAAGCGTCGCGTGCGGGTAGCGCTCCCAGAGGCCGTCAAAGACCGGCGTCTCCGCCAGCTCGACGGCGTTACCGGGACCGGGCGGTGCGAGGCCCCAGCCGTCGAGCACGATCAGTGCAACTGCGGGAATCGGCTCGCGCGCGCCCATCGCAAACCGCCCCCTAAGCGGCCGCGTCGCCCGCCGCGACGAGCTTGGCGAAGTCGTCCGGCGCAAGGCTCGCTCCGCCGATCAATCCGCCGTCGATGTCGGGTTGCCCGAGCAGCCCGGGCGCGTTGTCCGGCTTCATCGAACCGCCATAAAGGATGCGCACTGCCGCCGCAGCCTCACCATCGATCGTCGCAATCAGGGAACGGATGTATGCGCAGGCCTCTTGAGCCTGCTCGTCGGTCGCGACTTTGCCGGTCCCAATCGCCCATACCGGTTCGTACGCGACTACGACTTCGGCAAGCCGCTCGGCCGGAACGTCGGCGAGACCGGCTTCGATCTGCGTCTTCAAAACGGCCTCGGTCTCCCCCGCTTCACGCTGGTCGTCGGTCTCACCGACGCAGAGGATCGGCTCGAGCTCACTCTCCAGCGCGACCAACACCTTCTGGCGCAGCGCGTCGTCGGTCTCGCCAAAGTACTGCCGACGTTCGGAGTGGCCAAGAACCACCGCCCGCACGTCGAGGTCGCGCAGCATGCCGGCCGAGATCTCGCCGGTGTAGGCACCGGACTCGGCCTGGTGCATGTTCTGCGCTGCGACCTTGATGCGGGTGCCACGCGATGAGTCGATCACGTTGGTTAGCGTCGTGAAAGGCGCGCAGATCACGACCTCGGCGATGTCCTCACCGGCGATCTGCGGCAGCAACGCGAAGACGAAATCCTCGGCCTCAAAGCCGGTCTTGTTCATCTTCCAATTGCCAGCGATGTACGGGCGCCTACTCATCTTCCAGTGCCTCCACTCCGGGCAGTTCTTTGCCCTCGACCAGTTCCAGAGCCGCGCCGCCACCGGTCGAGAGGTGGGTGACGTCGTCGGCAAATCCAAATTCGGCAATCGCGGCGGCGCTGTCGCCACCGCCGACGACCGTGACACCACCGGCGTCGGCCATCGCCTGTGCGACGGTGCGCGTGCCGGCAGCAAACGGTGCAAGTTCAAACGCGCCCATCGGGCCGTTCCAGAAGACAGTGGCGGCAGACATCACACGCGCGGCGTAGTCGGCCGCGCTCTTCGGCCCGATGTCCAGGCCCATCCAGCCCTCGGGCACATCGACGCCGTCAAGCTCCCGAACTTCCGTATCGGCCGAGAACTCCCGTCCGAGCACAAGGTCAGTCGGTAGCACCAGCTCGCAGCCTGAGGACTGCGCGTCGTCGAGTGCCTTGGCCGCGAGCGCGACGCCCGACTCCTCAACCAGCGAATTGCCGGTCTCGTGTCCCTGGGCGGTGTAGAACGAAAACGCCATCGCGCCGCCGATCAGGATCGCGTCGGCGACCTTCAAGAACGAATCGATCACCGCGACTTTGTCCGAGACCTTCGCACCGCCGAGCACCACGACGAGTGGGTGCTCGGGTGCTTCGATGATGCCGCGCAATGTCGAGACCTCGCGCTCGAGCAGCAGCCCCGCCACCGCGTGGTCGATGTGGTGCGTGACGCCCTCCGTTGTCGCATGCGCGCGGTGCGCGGCACCGAAGGCATCATTGACGTAGAAGTCCGCGAGGTTGCCGAGCTGGGCGGCGAGCTCGGCATCGTTCTTGGTCTCCCCCGCCTCGTAGCGTGAGTTCTCAAGCAACAGGACCTGCCCATTCTCGAGCGACTCTGCCGCCGCCTCAACATCGGGCCCGACAAGTCCCGGGGCGAGCGTGACCGGCACGCCGAGCAGCTCGCTCAGCCGCTCGCCGACCGGTGCGAGTGAAAGCGCCGGATCACGGTCCTTCGGGCGGCCCAGGTGCGAGCAGACGATCACCTTCGCGCCGGAGTCAAGCAGCAGTTTGATTGTCGGGACCGAGCCGGCGATCCGCGCGTCGTCGGCGACGACCACGTGCCCGCCCTCTTCTTTGAGCGGCGCGTTCAGGTCGGCGCGCACGAGCACGCGCTCGCCGGCCACCTGGCCGGCGATGTCGCGCACAGTCTTCTTAGTAAAGACGCCGGGCATGTCGCCTGGCTCCTAGAGGATCTTCTGAGTGAGCTCGACCACGCGGTTCGAGTAGCCCCACTCGTTGTCGTACCAGGTGACGACCTTGACGAGGTTGCCGTCGATCACGCTGGTCAGCAGCGAATCGAAGATCGAGGAGTACGACGAGTGGACGATGTCGCTCGAGACGATCGGGTCCTCCGTGTACTGCAGGATGCCGGCGAGCGAGCCGGTGTCGGCTTTGGCCTTGACGGCTGCATTGATCTCGTCCGGAGTGACGTCGCGGCCGGCCTCGAAAGTGAGGTCGACGACTGAGCCAGTCGGGATCGGGGCGCGGACAGCGAATCCGTTGAGCACGCCGTTGAGCTCCGGGATCACGAGGCCGATCGCCTTGGCGGCGCCGGTGCTGGCCGGAACGAGGTTGGTTGCGGCAGCACGCGCGCGGCGCAGGTCGCTGTGCGGGGCGTCCTGCAGGCGCTGGTCGGCGGTGTAGGCGTGGATCGTCGTCATCAGGCCGCGCTTGATCGTGAACTCGTCGTGCAGGACCTTCGCCAGCGGAGCGAGGCAGTTGGTCGTGCACGAAGCGTTGGAGATGACGGTCATCGATTCTTTGTCGTAGCCGTCGTCGAAGTTGACTCCGAGGCAGAAGGTCCCGTCGGGGTTGGTCGCCGGGGCCGAGATGATCACCTTCTGGGCGCCAGCGTCCAGGTGGGCGGCAGCCTTGTCACGGTCGGTGAAGAAGCCGGTCGACTCGACAACGACTTCCGCGCCGAGGTCGCCCCAGGGCAGGTTGCCCGGCTCGCGCTCAGCGCTGATCGGAATCGTCTTGCCATCGACAACGATCGCGTTCTCACCGGCTTCGACCTTGCCGGGGAAGGGCCCGTAGTTGGAGTCGTACTTGAGCAGGTGAGTGAGCGTCTTGGCGTCGGTCAGGTCGTTGATGCCGACGAACTCGATGTCGGCACCGGCCTCGTAGGCGGCGCGAAAGACATTGCGGCCGATACGGCCGAATCCATTGATTCCAACTTTCACAGGCATTGTGTTCTCGGGTCTCCAGTGGGGGCCGCGGCGCGTGTCCAACTTGCGGCCTGCGGCAATTCGATGAAGGGGATGGACGCCCGAGAATCTATCGAACCGCTTGAGTCCCGCCCGCGTGTGATCGCAGTCTGCGCGCGACCTTCCGGCCGATCAGCTCGGGACGAGTCAGCAACCAGGGCTCGAGCATCCGGGCAAGGCGGTCGTCCTCGACCAGCTCGACGCGACGTCCTGCGACCTCGAGTGCGCCGTCCTCGTAGGAATGGGCGCGCCAAGCCTCATCCAGCCGATCTTCGGCGGCCATCTCCAGCCAATAGCGATTCTGGACAGAGACGTTGGGCCGCGCATCGACCCGATTGATCCGTTCGCCGTGCTCGACCCTGCTGAAGGCCTCGTCGCGCGAGCGCATCGCCAGGTGAAAGATCGCGAGGTCCGGATTGACCTCGAGCGGCCCCGCGAGTCCGGTGGCGCCATGGGCGCCGCGCGCGATCGTCAGGTCAGGAGTCGTGCGCATCAGCAACTTCGATGGCGGAGCGATCTCGAACATCGACCGTCGTTTGTCGGCGAATTCAGCGACGGCCTGATCGCCGAGCAGAACGGGCTCAACGCGCATCGTCGCCCGCAGCGGCCCCTTGCGCGTCGAGTGAATCTGGTCGCGCGCGGTCACGAATTCGATTCGCGGCACTTCGAGCGCGCCGAGTCCGTCTGACTCGGCGCAGAGTTCTGCAAGCGGCCGGGTCGGTCGCCAGAACTCATCGGTGTCGAGCGGGATGACCCAGTCGGCGCCCTGCTCGCGAGCCCGGTGCGCGAGGTCGGTGACGATCTCGGGCTGGCGCAGCTCGCCCGTGTCGGTAGACCATTCGACAGGATGTCGGCGCGCGAGCTGCCGGAGGATCTGAGGCGTCTCGTCGCTTGAACCGTTCTCGACAACCAAGACGCGTTCACAGCCGAGCGAGAGGTGCAGCAGGATGTTGGCGCGCAGGATGTCCGCGTCGTTGCGCGTCATCAAGATGCCGAAGATGCGAGGTGCCGCCGGGCCTGTGCTCACGGGCGCGGCCGTTTGTCGATATCGCGGTGCACAACTTCGACGCTGAACGAGTCACTCTCGCGATAGATGCCCGCGAGGTGCTCGGCGATCACGACCGATCGGTGCTTGCCGCCGGTGCATCCGATGCCGATCGTCAGGTGCTGCTTGCCTTCGTCGGAGTAGGCCGGAAGCAGGTAGTCGAGCAGCGGAACGAGACGCGCGTAGAACTCGTCGATCCCGGCGGACTGCTCGACGTACTCGCGCACATCGGAGTCGAGACCCGTGTGATCGCGCAGCTCGGGCACGTAGTGCGGGTTGGGCAGAAATCGCACGTCGAAGGAAAGGTCGACGTTGCGCGGCGGGCCGTGCTTGAAGCCGAAGGTCATGAAGGTGAGATTCAGGCGGCCACGGGTCTCTGGAGTCAGGAAATCCTCGGCGATCACGCGGCGCAGCCGTGCCGGGGAGAGTTCGGACGTGTCGATCACCTCGTCGGCCATCTCGCGTACCTGGGCCAATAGGTCGCGCTCGGCGAGGATGCCTTCTTCGACGGCCCCCTGCGGGGCCATCGGGTGGCGGCGGCGTGTCTCCTTGAAGCGGTTGACGATCACCTGGTCGTCGGCGTCGAGGAAGACCGTCTGGAACTTCGCGCCGCTCTTCTTCAATTCATTGAGCACGCCGGTGATCTCATTGAGAAAGTCACCACCGCGCGCGTCGCAGACGATCGCGGCCAGTTCGACTCTGCTGCCGGCGTGATTGAACAGCGCGATCAGCGAGGAGATCATCTCCGGCGGAAGGTTGTCAACGCAGAAGTAGCCGGCGTCTTCGAAGGTTGCCATGGCCGCCGACTTGCCCGCGCCGGAAAGACCGGTGATGATTACCAGGTCTCTTAGGTTGCCGGCGGGCGTCGTCTCCGTCATCTCGCCGCCACTCTACAGAGCGCCTCAGCGCGTCTTGTTGATCTGGTGGAAGATCTGCCGGCCGACCTTCGGCGGTAGGCCAGGGACCGATTCCAACGCGTCGCGGCTGGCCGAGAGCACGGCGTCCGGCGAGCCGAAGTGCTCGATCAGCAGCCTCTTCCTGGCCGGTCCCACTCCCGCCAGGTCATCGAAGACCGATGCCGTCATCGCCTTGTCACGGCGCTCGCGATGGAAGGTGATCGCAAAGCGGTGCGCCTCGTCGCGGATGCGCTGCATGATCTTCAGCCCCGGATCGTCCTTGCCCAGCACCACCGGGTGGCGCACGCCCGGCACGAATATCTCTTCCTCGCGCTTGGCCAGCGACACAACCGGTACGCCCTCACGGCGGAACTCCTCAAGCTCCTTGATCGCCGAAGAGAGCTGCCCTTTGCCACCGTCGATCACGATCAATCCGGGGAGCGAGGCGAACGATTCGTCGTAATCGTCGTCGTGCGGTGAGATCTCTTTCTGTTTGACGTACTGCGCCATGCGCCGGCGCAGCACTTCGCCCATCGACGCGAAGTCGTTCTGCTTGCCATCGAGTTCTTTGACTTTGAAGCGCCGGTAGTCGGCCTTGCGCGGGTTGCCATCGCGAAAGACGACCATCGAGGCGACGACGTTGGTCGGCCCAAGATTCGAGATGTCGAAACACTCGATCCGCACCGGCGGCACCTCGAGCCCGAGCGCCTCGCGCAGGTTCTCGAGCCCTTCGCGGCGAGACCGCTTGGCGCGCTCGGCACGGCCCTGCTCGCGTTCGAGCGCAAGCTGGGCGTTGCGCTGGGCAAGTTCGAAGAGCTTGCGCTTCTCTCCGCGCTCTGCGCTGCGCAGCTCCACCCCGGCCCCGCGATTGGCCTTCAGCAATCCGCCGATCGCCTCAAGCTCGGCCGCCTGACGCTCAAACTCGCGCGAGACGATCACCTGCGGCGGGATCGCGCCGCCGGACGTGTAGTACTGAGCGATGAACTCTTCGGTGACCTCGACGTCGGAGACCTCGCCAAGGTTGTCAAGGTGGAAGCTCTTGCGGTCGGCGAGGATGCCGTCGCGCACCTGGAAAACCTGCGCGTTGGCCTCGCTGCCGTCGGTCGCCACCGCCACGAGGTCGACCATCCCGAGGGAGCTCGAGTCGAGCCGGTTGCGATCGATCGAGTCTTTCACGGCGGCGATGCGGTTGCGATAGAGCGCGGCCTCTTCGTACTCGCGGCCTTCTGCGGCTTCACGCATCCGCTGATCGAGCTCGTCCAGCACCTCGCGAAAGTTCCCGGCCAGGAAGCGCTCGATGCGGTCGATGTTGGCTCGGTAGTCGTCTCTTGAGATGTAGTCGACACACGGCGCCTGACAGCGCTTGATGAAGAAGTCGAGGCAGGGGTTGCCGGACGCGCGTCCGGGCTGTGGACCCTCGCAAGTGCGGTACTGGAAGATCTTGCCGAGCAGCTCCACGAGATTGCGAGCGCGCCGGGCGTCGCTGTAGGGCCCGAAGTACTTGCGTCCACGTTTGTGCTTCTCGCGGGTGAAATAGACGCGCGGGTAGTCCTCGTCGAGCGAGATGGCAATGAACGGGTATGTCTTGTCGTCACGCATCAGCACGTTGAAGCGCGGCCGGTACTGGCGGATGAACTGCTGTTCGGTGATCAGCGCTTCGGACGGGTCGCGCGTGACGACGCACTCGATGCGTTCGGTCATCGCGATCATCTCGACGGCCTTGCCCTCCGGGGCGGAAAAGTGCGAGGAAACGCGCGATTTGATCGAAGTCGCCTTGCCGACGTAGACGACCGTGTCTTCGGCGTCGTGGAAGAGGTAGACGCCGGGCTGATCGGGTAGCTCGCGCCGCTCGTCGATCAACTTGCCGCGAAACGGGTTGTTGCGCTTGGGTTTCTTCGGCTTCTCGTCGGTGGGCACGAGTCCAGCCTAAGCGCCGCCCCCGCGCCCGCATCCGTCACCGCACAAGCGCCGCTTCGGCGGCGAAGCCGAGCCCGGCGAAGGCCGGGTCATCAAGCGCCGCCCCCGCGCCCTTCATCAGCCCGAGAATCTTCGCGACGTATGCCTGGGTTTCCGCGTAGGGCGGGATGCCGCCGTACTTCTCGACCGCACCCGGGCCGGCGTTGTAGGCGGCTAGCGCCTTGGGGATCGACCTGAACCGCCGGATCAGCTGGCCCATCAGCTTGGCCTGGGCGAAGATCGATGCGCGGGGGTCGAACGGGTTTGTGAGTCCCATCGATCGAGCCGTGCCGGGCATGAACTGGGCGATGCCTTGGGCGCCGGCCGGCGAGACGGCATTGGGGTTGAAATCGGACTCAGCCTTCAGCTGGGCCGCCAGCAGCACCGGCTGGACGTTGTGCCGCTGTGCCGCGGCAACGATGGTGCCGCGGTAACGCGCCGGCACCCACGACGGGAGGCCGGCGACGCCGACGAAGCTGCCGCCGGACGGGTCGCGCGAGCCGGCTCCGTATTGGGCCGGGACGTCGCGGGGATTGGCGCCGAAGCCGAAGTGCCAGGGCTCCCAGACGTACCGCTTGATGAAGCCGAAGCGCCGCGCATTGCTCGCGAGCCATCCGTAGGCCGACGGCGGACCGAGATCAAGCTCCGTGCCGTAGCGATGCAGCGAAGTCCCGGGTGGCGCCACCCACTTGGGATCCGGGTGCGCGGCAAACAATCGCGCCTGCTCGGCGTCTGACCTGAAGCCGCTGTTGATCGCCAGCGAGATTCCGGCACCGCGCGCGGCCGCGGCCATCCGATCGAAGGCAGCGGCCACGTCCGGACGCATCGGCTTACCCTGGCGGTAGGCGAGCGGTCCGTCGTAGCCGCCTCCCGAGCCGTGGGTGGCAAGCGGATCCGAGAGCCCGGCGAAGGTGAACCGGAGTTCCGCAGTGGCCCGCGCACGGATCGTGACGCCTCGCTTGTCTTCGGATCCAGGTAGCTCGATATCGCGGCGGTGCGCAGTTGAGACCGTGACCGAAGTGGGTGTCGACGAGGCATCGAAACGCACCGACGCGATCCTGCGCTGCGCCTCGTTGGCCGACGCTGCGCGTATCGCGGCCGCCCTTGCGCGGGAGCGGTACTGCGCCGGGGTTAGACGGTGGGGATTGGGCGCTCCGCCGGGCAGCAGAACGGGCTCGTAGAGTCGCGGGAAATCCTTTCCCATTCGCTGCGCAGCGGCGAGCGCCGCGACGTCTGCCGTGCGCTGGTCGCCACCACGCGCGGCGAGAGCGCCGCCGTATTGAGCAAGCAGGAGCGCGCCTGCGATCACCAGGACCGTGCAGGCGACGAGCGGAATCGCCGCCTGACCGGCCTGACTCCGCGTGCAGCGGCTCACAAGTCCGCCTCGATCCCCGCGAGCAACTGCGCCGCTGCGTCGGCTCCGTCAGCCAAGTCGCGACCGCGTCGCCAGGGACGACCGGCGCCGAAATGCCGCGCCTCAAGCCTGCCCGAAAGCGAGTCGATCTGCAAATCGCCGACGCCGACGAGAAGTGCCCCGGCCGAAGCCTCGCGATCGAGCTCGTCCCGCAAAAGCTCGCAATAGGCAACGTCGCTCCCAGCGTCCATCAGTATCCAAGCCAAATCAATCGACGGGCGCTCGGCCGATCCGCCCAGTTCGTCAAAGCGGACGAGTTCCGGCGAAACATCGGCACGAGCGGCCAGCCGCGCGAGCATGGCGCCCCCGGGCAATGGCCGGGCACAGGCGTCGATCAGCAGCAACCGGCGGGCCGTGACAAGCCTCGGACGCACTGGCTCGATTGGAATTCGCTCGACGAAGATGTCCAGTGCGCGCGCGATCACGGGCGTGCGTATCCCGCCTCGGCGGTCACCGAGAGCATCCGAGCGAGCCCGGGAACGATCGAGCGCGGCGTCAGCCGGACCCGCACGCGGGACTCGCGCTCGCTCACCCGCACCCGCGTCGTCGACCAGCCCGGCGCCGAGCGCCGTGCGGCGGACTCGGGGTCGTCGCCCAGCTGGCCCGCGAGTGCGCCTGCGTGAGCCGCGTTGTCCGCGACGACGAAGTTCGCGCCGGCGACAAGCGCCTGCAGCGCGAGCAGCGAACAGAGCAACAGGATCGGCGCCATTGCCACGGTCTCTACGCCGGCCTGTCCGGAACTTGCGCGCAGCGTGCGGCGGGCGCGTTTCACGGCGCCATCCGAGATGTCGCGGAGATCAACGGCCCCGAGCCGGCCCCAAGGGCGCCGCGAAACGGCTTGACGAGTGGCACGCGCGCGGACACTGTGACTGCACCCGACCGGGCGTGGCGCACGCGCCTGTCTTTCGTTGGCGTCGCGCCCAGCAGCGCCAGCGCCAGCTTTCGCCCGCGCGCAAGCCCCTCGTCGGCCTCACCCCGCTGCTTGGCCACGTAGCGCTCCCGCGCCACCAGCCGTGCGGCTTCATGCAGCTTCCACCACGTGTGACCGGCTACGACGATCTGCCATCCGGACATCACCACGAGCGCAATCAGCGGGATCGCGACGATCAGCTCGACGCTGCCCTGCCCGTGCTGTCCGCTGCGAAATCGCATACGCCCGGGAGACTCCCGGATCGCACGTAACGATTCAAGACCGCTTTGCTACGCGAGCGTGAGAATTCTGCGACGAATCAGCAACTCTTGATGATTGACCAGCCGCTCGGCGCCGAGACCTACGGGCGGCGCAGCGAACCCAGCATCGGGTTCGCCGAGCTGACCGTGCGACGACGGCCGCCCTTGGCGCGGTACATCGCGATGTCGGCGCGGTGCACCAGTGCGTCAGAAGTCTCGTCGCTGTCGAGCTTGCTGGCGGCGCCGACAGAGAGGGTCACCGCCATTCCGGCGGCTTCGACCCGCAGGCGATCGACCAGGCGCTCAAGGCCGTCGGCGTCAGCGTCCGGGCAGATAACGACGAACTCATCGCCACCCAGGCGCGCGGTGTAGTCCGAGGCGCGGGAAGTTGCGGTGATCGCCGCCGCGACCTCGCGCAGCAGACGGTCGCCGGCGACGTGGCCGTGGGTGTCGTTGAACTCCTTGAAGTTGTCAAGGTCGACGAACACGAGGCCGAGCGGACGACCGTGGCGCATCGCACGCTCCCACTCGATCGCCATCTGGCGGTCAAAGCCCTCGCGATTCGCGAGCCCAGTCAGGTGGTCGAGCTGCGCGACACGAGCCACGCTTGTGGCGCGGCGACGCTCGCGCAGCGAGACAACCGCGAGCACCGAAGTCGCGAACACGAGCAGGAGCAAAGCAGCGCGGAAAATCAGCGGAATGCCGTCGACCGCGCGGGCGATCGTCGTGCGCTCGCGCAGCTGCTCGGCGTTGCGCGCCGGCGCCGGCTCCTTGGAGTTGGAACTGGAACTCGACTTCGACTTCTCTTCGTCACCGGAGACGGCGCTCACGGCCGGGCGGATCGAGGCCACGGCAGGTTGCGCGACCGAGGAGGCGATCCCCGCCACCCCGGAGCTGACCGTGCCACCGACCGAATCGCTCTTGTCTTCCTTGCTCGGGGCGTCATCGATTTCGCCACGCGAGCTGCGTGGCCTTGAAGGCTTCTCGTCGACCACTCCGCCACGAGGCCCGGTTGAAGGCCCGCCAGTACCGCCGGAGCCGCTGTTTCCGGAATTCCCGTTGGATCCACCGTTCGTTCCATCCGTGGTCGGGTCGGAGCCGTGGCTGCCGGGCCCGCCGTTGCCACCAGAGCCACCGGAGCCACCCGAACCCGGGGACCCACCCGAGCCGCCTGGCACACCGGAGCCACCGCTGTTGTCAGTGCTCGGCGGCGTCGAGGGAGGCGTCGTCGGGGTGGAGGGAGCGCTCGGAGTAGCGGGAGCGCTGGGGCGGCCGTGCCAGCCCCCGCCCCACTGCGGGCGCTCGCCACCACCACCGCCGCCGCCGCATGCGTATGCGACCAGCGCGAGCGGGCCAAGTACGAGGACAATTACTGCAAGCGTCGCGGGAAGCAGCTTCGCGCCGCGTTTGCGCGCGAAGCCGTCAGTGCGGAAAGTTTTGGGCAGAACGGGCATAGTGACGCCAAAGTAACTGCGCCACCGGTCGGAATCGAACAGCTTTTCCCTGCAAGCGGGCTGAAAACTCGCAGACCTGCAATCGTCGGTTCAGACCGACCAGCGCCGCGACCGATCCCAGACCCAGTAGATCGCGCCGCCGCAGGCGCCCAGAATCAGGATCACGAGCACGATCCCTCCGTTCCAGAGCGAGCGGAAGCGTTCGACCGCCACGATCGCGAGCACGGCGAAGGCCACCGCCCCGTAGACGATTCCGCGGTCGCGCTCGGAAAGCGCCGAGAGCCATTCGCCCTGGCTGCGATACAGGCTCACCATGCCGTAGGCGAGCAATGCCAGGAACGCCGCGCGCACGGCGTTGTTGACCAGGTCCATCGCAACCCCGCCGCTGGGCAGCGCGACGATCAGGAACGCGACCAGCGCGATCACGGCGATGCCGATCCAGGTGCGACGCGGATTGTTCATGCCGCGCAGCCTACGCCGCGCGCCAGCGTCAGGCGTCGAAGGTGCCGCCTTCCAGCGTGTGTGCGACGTCTTCGCAAGCGTCGATCGCGTGCTCCATCTGCTCGAAGATGTCCTTCCAGCGGATCACGACCATCGGGTCGACGCCGCCAGCAAAGAGCGAGGCGATCGCTTCACGCGAGAGCCGGTCCCCTTCGTTCTCGAGTCGATGCACCTCGATGATTGCGTCCGACATCGATTCGCCGGTGCGCAGGGTCGCGACCGCCGCGGTCAGTTGGTGGGTCGATTCGACCAGGACCCGCGCGAGCGCGAGCGAGAGATCCATCGGCGCCTCAATCTTGTAGAGCCCGAAACAGTCGGCGACCTGCTCGATGTGATCGACGACGTCGTCGATCGCCCCGGCAAGTTTGTGAATAGCCGGGCGCGAGAGCGGAGGGCGCGATCCATCGCCGAGCTGGCGGATGATCGCCTGGGTTATGCGATCGCCCTCTTGCTCACAGAGCAGGATCTGGCGAATGATGTTGCCTTCGTCGGGGAACTCCTCGAGCATCTGCAAGAGCAGTTGGGCGGCATTCTCGGCGTTGGCGATGCCGGCCTCGAAGAGGTCGAAGAACTCGTCGGCGGGCCGACGCGACAGTGCACTCACTGAGCGACCAGTTCGCCGTCGTTCGAGAGCGCCGGGACGTCCGGCGCGTCAACGGCCGGCGCGGCCGGTGCGACAGTCGAGGCGGCGGACGCGTCGACCGGCTCGGGGTCGAAGCGGTAACCGATCCCGAAATGCGTGTGCACGTAGCGCCAACCAGGCGATGCGGCCTCAAGTTTGTGGCGGACCTTGCGCACAAAGACATCGACGGAGCGGTCACCGCGCGCCATCGCATAGCCCCAGACGCGCTGGTAGATGTCCTCGCGCGGGAGCACGCGGCCATCACTACGCGCAAGCAGGAGCAGCAACTCGTACTCGCGTTTGGTCAACTCGACCTGGCGGCCGGCTGCAAGCACCTCGTAGCGGTCGACGCGAAATTCCAGTTCGCCCTTGGTCAGCGGTCCGGCCCCAGCGACGGCGTCGGCTTCGACGCGGCGGTGGCGGCGCGTGACCGCCTCGACGCGCGCGACGACTTCTTCCGGGTGGCATGGCTTGCCGATCCAGTCGTCGACGCCCATCCGCAGGCCGCGAACGCGCTGGGCGACAGTGCTCTGCTCGGAGCAAAGGATCAACCCGATCGAACCGAGCGACTCACCAAGCGTCTGGAGCGTCTCCCAGTACCCGGCGCCGAGCACGGAGGGATTGACGACGATGGCGTCAGGACGCATCGCGACGAGCTCGCTCGCACTCGGCAGGGCGCGTTGCACCACGTGCTGCCAGCCGGCCTGCTCGAGGCGCTTGCACAGCACTGTCACAAAGCCGGAGTCGTCGTCGACGACGAGGACCTTGCGAGGGGATTTGTCCGATCGGTTCATCCGAGGTTTTACGGAGCTTTTGGCTCCGGCACGGCCATGGTAACGCCAGGTTCACACGTGTGACCACGTGTTCACAAGCTTTTTACATCCTGGTTACAGATTGGTAACTACGTTGACATTCGTGAGCGGCATGCTTGCGCCATCACCCTCCTGACTGAATCCCTGAAAGGACCAGACGTTCCGTGATGAAACGCTTCAACCCGATGTTCGCACTGCTCGCGCTGATGGCGGCCCTGGCCCTCGTGGCCGCAGGCTGCGGCGGCAGTGACAGCAGCTCTGGCGACTCCAACCTCTCCGGCTCGATCGCCATCGACGGCTCGAGCACTGTTTACCCGTTCGCCCAGGCCGCCGCCGAAGGCTTCCAGTCCGAGGCCCCCAACGTAAAGGTCACCGTCGGCGAGTCCGGCACTGGTGGCGGATTCGAGAAGTTCTGCGCCGGTGAGACGCAGATCTCGACCGCCTCGCGCCCGATCGAGGACGACGAGATCGAGGCCTGCAAGAAGAACAACATCGACTACACCGAGGTGCAGGT
>CAZRAA010000040.1:0-9318 GCA_964597975.1 uncultured Thermoleophilaceae bacterium
ACCGTCAGGCCGGCTACATCCAGTCCTTCCTGCACGACCCCGCGACCACCGCGATCATCGCCGTCGCGACTGCCGAAGAGATGCCGGTCAACGAGACGCTGGATCTGCGCGCGGAGCTGCGCGAGCGCGTCGGGCTCGACATCTCGCTGGCAGTGGTCAATGCGCTCGAGCCGGAGTTCTTCTCGGCCAAAGAGGTTGCACAGCTGAAAAAGCTCGACCACCTGGCCCCGCTCGACGCCGCGATCCTGCAGTCCGAACGCCAGGTCCGCCAGGCGGGCCAGCACGCAAGGCTCGCCAAGGAACTCGAACGACCGCTGGTCGACCTGCCGTTCCTCTACGAGAAGGCGATCGGCCGCGCCGAACTCAACACGTTGGCGGAGAAACTCACCGAGGATCTCGCAGAACAGTTCGCCAGCATCGCCAGGCAGAAGGACGAGGACTGATGGATCTCGCCGCGCAACTCGAGCACGTCGAAGTCGTGGTCTGTGCCGGATCGGGCGGCGTCGGCAAGACGACCACGAGCGCTTCGATTGCGATCGGCATGGCCGCTCGCGGCCACAAAGTCGCCGTCCTGACGATCGACCCTGCCAAGCGCCTGGCTGACTCGCTGGGCCTCGCTGAACTCGGCACCGAGCTGCGCCAGGTCGACGCCAAGCTCTTCAAACCGCAGGGGCTCGAACTCACGGGAGAACTCCACGCGGCGATGCTCGACCCCAAGCGCACGTTCGACGAACTGATCCTGCGCTACGCCCCGGACCGCGAGACCTACGAGAACATCCTCTCCAATCGGATCTACCAGGAGCTCTCCAACGCGATCGCCGGGTCGCAGGAGTACATGGCGATGGAGAAGCTGCTCGAGCTGCATGAAAGCGGCGAGTTTGATCTGCTCGTGCTCGACACGCCCCCGTCGCGCAACGCGCTTGAGTTCCTCGACGCGCCAAAGCGCCTCGCGCGCTTCGTCGACGGCCGGGCGCTGCGGGTCTTCCTGGCCCCTGGCCGCTTCGGGCTGAGGATCGCCGGACGCGGCGGCAGCATGCTGTTCTCCGCACTGACCAAGATCACCGGCGTCGATCTGCTCAACGATCTCTCGGAGTTCTTTGCGAACTTCGCCGACATGGCGTCCGGTTTCTCAGAGCGCGCTCAGCGGGTAGACGCGCTGCTGCGCAGCGACCGCTCGACGTTTCTGCTGATCTGCTCGCCCGAGAACGAACCGGTCGATGAGGCGATCTTTTTCCGCAGGCTGCTCAAAGAACAGAAGCTCCCATTCTGCGGGGCGATCGTCAACAAGGTGCGCCCGGATTACTACCGCGCGAAAAAGCAGCTTCCGGAATCAATCGACGCGGAGCTGGCTGCCCGCATCATGGAGAACTACGACCGCCAGCGCCTACTCGGCGCGCGCGACGCGGAAAACATCACTCGGCTGGAGAAGTCTCTCTCGACCGACAACCTGATCGAAGTGCCGCTCTTCTCCGACGACATCCACGGCGTCGACGGACTCGTGCACATGGTGCGTCAGTTGTTCGGCAACTGAGCCTCGAGCGCGTCGCACCAACGCCGGACCGTCTCGTGCTGGGCGCTCCAAGCAACCCAGACGTTCTCCGCCCAGCGACGCGCCAACGCAACGTGCTCTTCAAGTGTCTCGCCGGCGAGCACATCTTGCGCCGTCATAGTGCCGATCGGAGTCGTCGGCTCAAACCAGGGAATATGCAGTCCGCCGTGAGTTGATCGCTCCATCACGGCGGTGGCGTAGCGCTGCGGCGCCCCGCGCTCGAGCATCATGCAGAGCCGGATCAAGTGAACGCCGACCGACTGACGTGCTCGCGGGACGTTCTCGCCCGGGTGCTGGATCGCGTAGGCATCGACGATGAACTTGTGCTCCTCGGGCATCCCGAAGTCACCGTAGTCCTTGGCCAGCAAGCGGCCGTAGAGCGCCCAGCATGCCGCGCTCGCGCCGATGTAGTCGTGCGTCGGTCCGTCGTGCTCTGGCAGGACGAGGCCGCAGCCGGGACAGGCGCTCTCAGACACCGCCGCAGAAGTCATCCGGGTCGTCCGGATCGCTTTCGACCACCGGACGAAACTCGATCGTCGCCGGACCGATGCGGTGATTACGGTCGGATTCGCTCGTGTGATTCTCCGGTTCCACGGCCTCGACCGGCTCAGGGAATTTCGCGACTACGAGATCGGGCACAGGGCGCAGCGGCTGTGGTTCGACCGACTCCCGAGCCTCACTGGACTGATCACGCTGGTCCGTCTCCGTGACCTCGTCACGGCGCAGGAACTGCCGGCTCCAGGCCAGCTGCGCGGTCTCCTCGGCGGAGGTCTCGGCACCGAGCACGTCGTACTCGACGGTCATCTGCGGGTCAAGCGGAATCAGCGGGCGCTCGCTCGCATCCGGGCGGACGATTCGCGGATTGGCAGCTTCGGCCTCAGATGCCTGTTCGGTTTCGACGGCAGAGAGATGCGAGCGAACCTCACGCGCGACAGGGGTGCTCGCAGCCTCGTCGCTTGCGCGCTCGGGGTGACGGAAGTTCTCGTCCATGATTTCGCGGAAGCTCTCTCGCTGTCCATCGGCCCCTACCTCGTCGTCGCTGCGGCGAACGGCGGGCCCGCGACCGGTCGGGACTCCGAACTCAGGGATTGGGAACGCTCGGACGCCTTCGTCGCTTGTCTCCCCGGAGGGCGTGATCTGCTCGACGACCGTGCGCGAGGGCGGAGCGGCCGGCGCGGTCGGCACCGGCGAGAAGTCAAACGTGAAGCCGCTCTCGCCCGGGGCATCGCTCGCAGCGCGCCGCTCTTCGACCGGTCGGCGCTCGGGCGATGCGTCCCATTCGGGGGCTTCAAGGGCGGATTGCTCTGCTTCTGGCCGCTCCTCGGCTTCGGCCTCCGGTTCCGGGCTCACCTGCGGAGACGGCGCGAGCTCCTCCGCCGGGTGCAGTGTCCAAACGTTGTTTGTCGGCTCTTCGGGCTCGGCGGGCGATTCGGCGTCCTCGCGAATGTCGATCGCCTTGATCTCCGCCGTGTCATCGAATACCGAATCGAACTCGACCGTCTGCGTCGGGTCGACCGGCGCGGGCGCTCCCGGATCTGGCACCGGCTCGAGGTAAACCGGGTCTTCGGCCACGATCGCATCGCCCGATGGTTCGCCATCGGCCGCGAGGATCTCGTCGGCGAGGCTCTTCAGATCGGTCGAGAGATAGCCGCAGACAAGGTCGTGCAGCAGCGCGCGCAGGTGACGCTCGGCGCCCGCGATCACGTCCAGGGGCGCGAACTTCTCCAGGCGCTTGCGATCGGCGCGCCCAACGCTGCCGTTGACGGCAAGACGCTCAAGCGCAAACGCCGCCTCGATCTGGTCGCGCACGTCCTGGCGCTCGTGGTCCTGCGCGCACAGCGCCGAAAGCCGCGCGGGAAGCGCCGCCTTCCCACGATCGTCCTCGGCTTCGAGCAGTGCACGCAACGCCAGCAAGAAATCAGTCAGCCCGTCCGCCGGCACGGTTCGCTCGAGCCCTGTCTCAAACCGCTTGAGCGACCAAGCAATCCGCGTCCGGCGCTCGACCCGCCGCACGGCGTTGACGAACTGGCGCAGCTCCTCTTCATCGCTGGTCCGCAGCTGCCATGCGTCTTCGCGCGAGCGCCCAGAAAAGGGCATCGAAACCTGGTGCCAGGAGCCGGCGATGTCGGCCTGGGCGGTCATGCCGAGCGCGACGCTGCCCGGGCGAAAGAGGCGGAGCGCCGTCAGCAGCGCACGAGCCGAAAGGCGAACCGCCGGCATCGGCGTCGGGGCGTCCGACGGTGCCGTGACCGAGATCGAGCAGTAGCTGTCTGCCCCGGCCGAGCTGTCGGAGAAGCGGTCGGCGCAGGTCGGGTCGAGTTCTTCGGCCGCGATCATCTCGACGCCGGCACCGAGGTTGATCGAACCTTCGGCCAAGGCCACGCCGTGCACCGGGATGAAGACGGTCGTCACAAGCCGCTCGGCCAGCGCGACGGACTCAAGCTCGGCATAGGCCCGCTCGAATCGATCGTCCCAGTGCTCGAAGCGCTCCGCGTTCTCCCAGACTGCGGAGAGGAAAGCCAAGACACCCAGGCGCGCGTGGGTCAGCTCTCCGACATCCAGCACCGGCTCGTTGCGCACGCGCAGGTAGGCGATCACGCCGCGCGTACGAGCGAGGTTCTGTGCTGCGTTCTCGAAGGTCGAAAGCCGGCGAAGCTGATCGGCATGCGAGGAGACGAACTCCGCAGTCAGCGGCCGGTAGGCGAACATCGTGACCGACCCGCGCGTTCCCGTGTCCTCGCCACCAGTCCCTGACTCCCCAACCTCAAACGGAATCTCGGCGCCGCCCGCAAGCAGGTCTTCGAGCAGTCGGGAAGCGTCCTCAGTGAGCACGCGCAGGGAGTCGTGGAGCATTCGATCGCGCATGCAGGACGGTTTCTGCGCGGCGAGTCGGCATCCTTCCGCCGGCCGGCGCGAAGGACTGGATGCGACGGCGTTGCGCTAGGCGGCGACGGCCTGCTTGGCGCGCGCCCGAGCGGCCTCGCGACCCTCACGGCCGCAGAGCTCGCCGAGCCACTGCTCGCCGTAGCCACGCATCGCGTCGACGATCGGAATCAGCGCGCGGCCCTTTTCCGTCAGCGCGTACTCGACGCGGGGCGGAACCTCGGCGTAGGTGCGTCGCTCGACGATGCCGTTGCTCTCAAGCTCGCGCAGCCGAAGACTGAGGGTTCGAGGACTGATGCCGTCGAGCGAGCGTTCGAGTTCGCAGAAGCGCGAGTCGTGCTCTGCAAGATCGCGGACGATGATCGCCGTCCATTTGCTGCAGAGGATCTCGGCCGTGGCGCAGACGCCGCAAGTGCTGTTGTCGACAGCGGCGTTGTCGGTCTTTTTGGCCATATACAAAGGATAGCGCTGATACTTCACAAAGTGAAGCAGCGCAGCCGGTCAGGATCCAGGTGGCTGGGGGACAGCGCCGCCGCCGTGGACCGCGGCCCCCTGCATCGCGCGCGGCTGACCGGGTGCGGCATCGCTTTCTGCTTCGGCCGCCGCGGCCTCTTTGGCCTCTTCGCGAGCGCGCTCAGCTGCGGCCATCACCTTGTCCATCGATTCGTCGGATCCTCCGGCGGCGACGGAAAGCTTGAAGTCGTTGGGGCTGGTGGCGGCCCGCATCGCGACGTCCATCGTGATGTTGCCCGCGTGAAGATGCTTGAGCAGCGCCTGGTCGAACGTCTGCATTCCGTAGTACTCGCCCTCCGCGATCGCTTCTTCGATCTTGGCGGTCTGCTCGGGGTCTTCGATCATGTCCTTGATGCGACTGGTCGCGACCATCACTTCGACGATCGGCACACGGCCCTTGCCATCGACCGTCGGCACCAGTCGCTGGGAGACGATGCCCCTGAGCGTTCCGGCGAGCATCGCGCGCACCTGCTTGTTCTGGTGCAGCGGGAAGAAGTCGATGATGCGGTTGATCGTCTCTGTGGCGTTCAACGTGTGCAGCGTTGAGAAAACAAGGTGTCCGGTCTCGGCGGAGCTGAGCGCGGTGCGAACGGTCTCTTCGTCGCGCATCTCGCCGATCAGAATCAGGTCCGGGTCCTGTCGCAGGATCCGGCGCAGGGCCGAACCGAAGGAGTCGGTGTCAGAGCCGATCTCGCGCTGCTGGATGATCGACTTGTTGTCACGGTGGAGGAATTCGATCGGGTCCTCGAGCGTGATGATGTGCTTGTGCTCGGTGTCGTTGATCTGCTTGATCATCGCCGCGAGCGTCGTCGACTTACCCGAGCCGGTGGTTCCCGTCACCAGCACGACTCCGCGCTCCTCCTGGGCGAGCGCCGTGACCGCCGGCGGGAGCATCAGCTCCTGCACGCTCTTGATCTCCATACCGATCGCTCGCATCACGATCGAACACGATCCGCGCTGCGTGAAAGCGTTGACGCGGAAGCGCGCCACACCGGGCAGCGGATAGGCGAAGTCGACCTCGGCGTTCTGCTCGAACTCCTTGAACTTCTCCGGCATGTCGCGCGTGATGTGACGCAGGACCTCAAGCGAGTCCTCCGGCATCACCTTCTCGCTCTCCGGGATCGGCGTCAGAACGCCGTTGAGGCGCATCATCGGCGGGGCCGGCACCTTGATGTGCAGGTCTGAACCGCCGACTTCGAACATGTGCCTGAGCGCTGCGTCTACATCGACCATACGTTCAATCGCTATCGGCACCCTGGACGCGCGCTTTAGCGCGTGAATGGCGTCCAGACGACTATGTCAGCGCGATCGCAGTGGCTATGCGACTTCGCGCAGACCCTGTGACCAGCTGAGCTTGCGCAATTTGCGCAGCGAATGGGTCTCGATGTGGCGCACGCGCTCGCGTGTGATGTTGAAGACCTTGCCCACTTCGTCCAGCGTCTTGGGCGCTTCGCCGCCGATTCCAAACCGCAGCTCAAGCACGCGGCGCTCGCGGTAAGAGAGATTCGCGAGCGCGTTATGAAGGTTTTGCGTACGCAGCGAGTCGGCCGCCGCGTCGAACGGGTCCGGCGCATTCTCGTCGGCCACGAACTGACCAAACTCCGACTCCTCCTCATCGCCGACCGGCTTCTCAAGCGAAATCGGCGTCTGCGCGAGGCGCCGGATGTGCTCGACCTCTTCAACCTTGAGTTCGGTGGCACGTGCGATCTCTTCGACGGTTGGCTCGCGGCCGAACTCGCTGAGCAGCTGCCGTTCGGCGCGGGTGATCTTGTTCAGGCGCTCGACGACGTGGACCGGGATGCGCACGGTGCGGCCCTTGTCCGCCAGCGCACGCGCGATCGCCTGCCGGATCCACCATGTCGCGTAGGTGCTGAACTTGAAACCCTTGCGGTAGTCGAACTTCTCCGAGGCGCGCACCAGACCAAGCGTGCCCTCCTGGATCAGGTCGAGGAAGCTGAGTCCTTGGTTGCGGTAGTTCTTGGCGATCGAGACGACGAGCCGCAGGTTGGCCTCGACCATCTTGTCCTTGGCGTCCATGTCGCCGCGCTCAATGCGCTTGGCCAACTGGACCTCTTCGGCAGCCGTGAGCAGATTGACGCGGCCGATCTCCTTCAAAAACAGCTGCAGCGAGTCGGTCGTCGTCGACTCGACGGCGGGGTTCTCAGACAGCCGGCGCTTGCCCGAACGCCGCGCGATCGCGGCCGTCCAGCCAGCCTCGCCGCTGTGGGCTTCGTCCATCTCATCCAGCACTTCGATGTCGGCGGCCTCAAGCCAGCCGCGAAGGACTTCGGGTTCGACGTTCTCGACGCCACCATCGGCCGCGAGCGCCATCGCCTCGCCGAGCGTTGCGACGTTCTTCTGACGGCAGGTCTCGATCAGCAGTCGGACTTCATCGGACGTCTCTAGAGCGTCGTCGCCGTGGATTTCAATCACCGACATGTGAGCACTTCCTGACCGTTTGTACAAACCGCCTGCGGATGCGGTATTGGTTGTTCTTCCCCCCAGAGCCGACCTGCAAAACGTGCCGGCACCAGACTGCTGCTTGCCGGCCGGCGGTGTTATCGCGTGCACCGCCTGCCTGAAATCCATTCTAAGCAGATCTGGGTGATCGGTGGGGGTGATTTTTGAAACTTTGGACGGACGTACAGCGATAACTGGACCGCTGTCCAGTTCTGGTGGCCTATCACGCGGTAGTCTGCCCTCTCGGATGAACGATGGGGTCACATCCGCGGCGCCGCCGGTCAGCGCTGAACACGGGGGCAAACTTGTCGCACGGCGGCTCGAATCAGCCGGCGTGACGAAGCTCTTCACGCTCTCGGGCGGGCACATCTTCTCCGTCTACGACGGATGTCGCGAGCGAGGGATCGACATCGTCGACGTCAGGCACGAGCAGACTGCGGCTTTCGCGGCCGAGGGTTGGGCGAAGGCGACCCGCACCCCGGGCGTCTGCGCGCTCACAGCCGGCCCCGGCGTGACCAACGGCATGAGCGCCATCACCGGCGCGTTTGAGAACGAGTCGCCGATGCTCGTGCTGGGCGGCCGCGCGCCTTCCTTCCGCTGGGGCCAGGGCTCGCTCCAGGAAATCGACCACGTGCCGTTCATGAAGCCGGTCACGCGCTTTGCTGAGACCCCGCAGAGCACTGACGCAATTCCCGGGACGATTGACCGCGCGCTTCTGGCCGCATGCGGCACGCCAGGCGGGCCGGCGTTCGTCGACCTACCGATGGATCACGTCTTCATGGAGGGCGCTGTATCCGATGACGAACTCGCGCTCCCCGATCCGCTGGTCGCGCCGGCCGCCGACGGCGAGCTGATTGACCGCGCCGCGGCGCTGCTGGCATCAGCAGAGCGCCCGGTGGTCATGGCCGGCACCGGGCTCTACTGGGGCCGCGGCGAAGACGAGCTGCGAGCGATCTCCGAGCAGCTCGGCATCCCAGTGTTCTTGAACGGTCTCGGTCGCGGCTGCCTGCCCGCCGACCACGAGCACTTCTTCAGTCGCGCCCGTGGCACTGCGTTGAAGGGTGCGGACGTCGCCCTGGTGATCGGCGCGCAGCTCGACTTCCGGCTTGGCTTTGGCGGCTCGTTCGGCGAAGAGACGGAGCTGATCGTGCTCAACTCCGCACCTCCGAGCAAGCGCACGGAGCGGGAGATCGCAGTCGAGCTGATCGGCGGCATCTCCGCTTCGCTTTCCGCGCTGCGCTCCGGCGGCGGCGAGTTCTCTGACGCCCGTCGTGAGTGGATCGCGCAACTGACCGCGGTCGAGGCGGAGAAGCGCTCCAGCGAAGCCGAACTGCTGGCGGACTCGCGCGCACCGCTCCACCCCGTGCGCGTCTATGCGGAGCTTGCACCGATGCTCGACCGCGACGCGACGATCGTCTGCGATGGCGGCGATTTCGTCTCCTACGCGGGCAAGTACATCGACACCTACGAGCCCGGGCGCTGGATGGATCCGGGCCCTTACGGCTGCCTTGGCACAGGCCCCGGATACGCGATGGCGGCAGCTCTTGCAAGGCCGGGCAAGCAGGTCGTGATGATGATGGGCGACGGTGCGTTCGGTTTCGCAGGCATGGACTTCGACTCGCTCGTGCGCCACGACATCCCGGCAGTCGCCGTGATCGGCAACAACGGGATCTGGGCGCTGGAGAAGCACCCGATGGAGTTCCTCTACGGCTACTCAGTCGCCGCCGAGCTCACGCCCGGTACACGCTACGACGAGATCGCGCGCATCCTCGGTGGACACGGCGAACTCGTCGAGCAGCCGGAAGATCTACGCCCGGCGATGGAGCGCGCGCTCTCTTCGGGCAAGCCGGCGGTCGTCAACGTGCTGACCGACCCCGAAGTGGTCTATCCGCGCAGCGCGAACTTGGCCTAGT
>CAZRAA010000040.1:9418-20769 GCA_964597975.1 uncultured Thermoleophilaceae bacterium
AGAACTCGTCGTCGTTGGTCAGCAGTGCGAAGATCACTGCGAAGTTCAGGACCATCACCGTGATCGACCAGATCGGGTATGCGCCGATCGAGACGAAGTGTGTGATCCCGGAGAGCGAAGCGAAAGTGATGCCGAGGATCAGTCCGCGTGCCTTGCGCTGGTAGATCTCGTTGGCCGCATAGATCTGCAGCAGTCCGACGATCACGTAGGCGATTCCCCAGCCGGTCAGCGACTCGAAGAGCAGCTTCGAGGCGTCAAAGCGCGAGTCGCCGGCAAGTGCCGCACCGCCTTCGATCAAGTTGAGGATTCCCGCGAGCAGCAGGATCACCGAGGCGAAGCCGAGCGGGCCGGATGCGAACTTCTTTGTTTGATCGGTCATGGGCGGGGATTCTAGGATCGACGCCGGAGCGATGCGCGTCGGAGCGATTGACATAGGGAGCAATTCGACGCGGTTGTTGCTCGCGGACGTCGTCGATGGCGCGATCTCGGAGATCACCCGCGAGTCGATCGTGACGCGGCTTGGCGACGGTGTTGACGGTTCCGGGCGGCTCAATCGGGCGGCGATCGATCGTGTTCGTGGGGCGCTATCGGAGTACTCCGCGCAGATCGCCCGCGCCGGGTGCGAACGCGTCGGCGGGGTTGCGACGAGCGCGGTGCGCGACTCTTCCAACGGGGTTGAGTTCGCGGCGGCGGTCAGTGGCGAGTTCGGGATTCTGATTGATGTGATCGGCGGGGATCGTGAGGCCGAGCTGACGTTTATCGGCGCGGGCTCGGGATCGGCGCTCGCGGGCGACGGCCGATCGCTAGTGGTGGACATCGGCGGCGGATCGACGGAGTTCATCGTCGGCGAGGAGGGGCGGTTGCTCTTTCACTGCTCGACGCGACTTGGGGCGGTGAGGCAGAGTGAGCGGCATCTTGAGTCCGATCCGCCTCTAGATCGCGAGCTCTCGGCGTTGCTTGAGGAGGCCGGCGCGATCGTCTCCGAGGCGGTGCCCGCAGGGTTTCGGGCTGACATCGCGCGCGGGATCGGTGTTGCCGGTACGCCGACGGTGCTTGCGGCGATCGATCAGGCGCTTGTGGAGTTTGACCCTTGGAAGGTGCATGGTTACGCGATCACGCTGGAGGCGTGCTCGGCGATGCTGGCGCGGTTGGCCGCCTTGCCGCTGGCCGAGCGGCGCCAGGTTGTCGGCCTGCACCCTGACCGCGCGCCGACGATCGTCGCGGGGGCGGCGATCCTGCTCGCGACGATGCAGGCGTTCGAGCTGCCCGAAGTCGACGTCAGCGAGCACGACATCCTTTACGGCATCGCGCTTGACCTTGCTGCGGCCTGATGCGGCCGTAGTCAGGAAGAGCAACCGCATAGACAAGCCGAAGGGTTTCCCAACAACCGCACAAACCGGCGGTAGTCAGGAAGGATCAGTCCGAGACGACGTCCGGATCCAGCCGCGTGTCGAGAATCGGGTTCGCCGTCGGCACGCCGCCCTCGGCGCGCCAGCGGCGGATCTGCCCCAGCGCGCCAGAGACGGTCGCCACCAGCGGCACCGCAAGGATTCCGCCGATCACCCCGGCGATCACCGTCCCTGCGAGCACCGTGGTGAGCGTCACCACCGGCACGAGCGCGACGCGGTCGCCGACAATCCGCGGGCGCAGGAAGATGCTGTTGATCTGGGACAGCACCACCAGCACAAGCAGCATTCCGATCATCGTCCAGACCCCACCCGAAACAAAGGCCATCGCCGCCACAAGCGCGCCGGACATCCAAGCGCCGATGATCGGCAGGAAGGCCAGCACGAACACCACCAAGCCGACGATGCCGGCCAGCTTGATCCCGAAGAGCAGGCCAAAGAGTGCAACGCCGCCCCCGTAGATCGCGGCCATGATCGCGGTGCCGCGCAGATACCCGGCGAGCTTGGCGTACGCAGACACCCCGAGCTCGTTGAGGCCGGGACGGTTGACCGGGGCGAAGAAGCCGAGCAGCCACTGCCAGTAGCGGTCACCCCCGGCCAGGAGATAGCCGGTCAAGACGATCGTCAGACCGACGATCGCGGCGACCTGCGCGATCAGCGGCGCCGCCGCCTTGATCCCCTGCACCAGCGCATCCTTCAGATCCGGCACCGAATCCTTGACGTTGCCCTCTAGCGTGACGATCTGCTCGTGCGACAAGTTGAACGGCGGCCCTGAGAGCCAGTCGTAGAACTCGTCGCCGGTGTTGTCGAACGCCGCCTTGAAGGTGTCGATGTTCTTCAGGAACGGCGGGATCGCGAGCAGCGCCAGCCCGGCGATCACGCCGAGCGCAACGAGCACGGTCAGCGTGGCCGCGAACCCGCGCGAAACGCCTTTGCGCTCAAACCAGCTCGTCAGCGGCGCAAGCACCGAGGACACAAGCAGCGCCAGCAGCAGCGGAACCACCACGAACTTCAGCTCTACGAGGATCATCACGACAACCGCGAGCGCGACGAGACTGACCAAGAATCGCCAGGACCAGCCCGCCGTCGTACCCAACACACCCCAGTCGTGACCGTCCGACGGGGGCGTCGGGTCGAACATCGATCGTTCGCCGCTCATGCGTCTATTTGAGCGTCGCCACCGGCGGCGGGGCGCACGCCGGCCTCGACCAGCCAGTCGACCAACTGGAGGTACATCTCACGTGCGCCGATCAATTCGTCGGCTTCGCGCGACCACTCTGACGGGACGAGCGCGAACGGCTGGGTCTGGGTGCCGCCGAGCCCGCCGTGCGAACCGACGAGCTCCTCGAACGCGGCAACCTCGCCGGATTCGGGGTCGAACATGCTCACGACGTAGATGTCCGGAGCGTTTGAGAAGCCGTTGTTGCGCGTGAGGTGCCGCGCGGCGTGCTTGCCGAAGTGCGCCAGCGGATCGCGTCCCTCCACGGCGCCGCTCTCCAGGTGGTTCACGCCGTCAGCACCGATCGCGACCGGTCCGTCGGCCGAGTTGACCATCACGAAACCGACGCCCGGGTGGGTTGCAAGCGTCGTGATCAGCCCCGGAAACTCGCGTTCGATCGATCCGCGATCCAGCCGCTCGGGAAACTCCGGGAAGTAGACAAGTCCGAGATTGCCTGACGCCAGCACGATCGCGTCCGGCTTCTCTTCGCCGCCCTCGATCGAGTCTTCGACACGGTCGATCTCCGCCTCCGGGCCAAGCCGCGCCTCTCCGGCTTCGGGCTGGCGACGCTCGACGCTGCGCCGGACCATCGTCGCGGTTGCCCCGTCGGCGTTGGCGATCTGCGTGACTGCGCCGCCGATGTTGCCCCAAGCTTCGTCGGCGGACTCGATCGCCGCAAGCTCCTTGCCCTCGCCGATCGCGCGCTTGACGACGTCTTCAAGCGTCTCGTCGAAGCGCTGCTTGAACGTCGCACCCTGTGACTGACCGTGATCTGAAAGCACGACGAACTTGTAGGGACGCGGGGCGAACTCTGCGATCCGCTCGAGACGGGCGAACTGCTGGTCCAGCCGCCGCAGCACGTCAAGCGCGTCGCGGCGCTCGATGCCTGAGTGGTGCGCCACCTCGTCGTAGCCGACGAACGTCGCGTAGCTCACGGGGACGCCTTCGAACATGTCGCCGACCAGCGAGAAGATGTTGAAGTCGCGCATCACCACGGTCATGCCCATGCGCAGGATCGGGTAGATACCTCCCCGAGAGACCCGCGGCTGGATGTCGAGCTGGCGCTGGCGGCGCGCCTCGATCTTTTCCGTGACCACGTCCCAGATGCCGAGCGAAATCGTGCGTGAGGGGTTGTACGGGTCGGCGAAATAGGCATAGAAGTCGCGCGAGTAGAGCTTCTGCTTGACGCGGCTGAGCGTCAGCAGCGAGCGCGGCGCGTCGCCCGAAATCAGGTTCCCGCGACTGGTCCCGCCGTACGCGAGCAGGCCCTCGCCGGTCGAGAGCCGCTCTTCGACCATCGCCACGTCGCTGGCGCTGCTCGAGGTGACGAGCTTGCCGGTCTCGCGCTCGTACCAGCGAAAGGCCGGTATGTCGTCGTTGTGACCGAGCAGCAGGCCGGCCTGCGAGGCGCTCGTCTGCGACGAGAGGTCGCACTCCCAGCTGACGATGCGGTGGCTCCCCTCCTGCATCCAGCGCGCCATCGTCGGGGCGTGTCCGTTGACAATCGCTCGACGCAGTACGGGCTCGGCAAGGCCGTCGATCTCGAGGAAGAAAACGCCCGGCACATCCGAGTGCTGAATTTCGCGGCCCTGTCTGCGCACCTGCCGCCGCATCGCACGCAGCACGACGCGCTCGTAGTACCAGTCGCGCTCGCCGATTCCGAAGATTGTCGAGAGCAGGATGTTGGCGATGGTCAGGACGATCACAACCACCACCGCCGCGCTGGTCGTCAGGGCGATGCCGTCGGCGAACTCAGCCGCCATGCTGATGACGAGCGCCGCCAGGAAGATCGAACCAAGGCCCATCGTGAAGACCGCGAAGCGCAGCGCGAACGAGATCACCACCGGCCAGAGCAGCGCGTTGAAGAGCGAGATCGTCGCCGCTACCAGGCAGGCAATCCAGAAGTTCGGCAGCTCGAAGCCGCTCATCACGCCCGAGAGCATCCAGAGCACCGCGCCATTGAACGCGACCAGCGCAAGTCCGCGCATGACCGTGCCGAGAATCGCCCGCGCGCGACCGGTCATGCGGCGGCCCCAGCGGGCGGAATCGAGATCTCACCGCCGGGCTCGATCAGCTCGGCGCGCGTACCCGGCAGATCCGCCTCTTCAATCAGCGCGCAGAAACGCCGGGGTGGATCTACGAGCAACTCAGGACGTCGACTGGACATACCTGCCGGAAGGTACCCGCCCCAGTGGACCGGAACCGCCACGCGCGGCCGAATCATCGCCGTGGCCTGCGCCGCGCGGACCGGGTCGAGGTGACCGGCGCCGAGCTTTGGCCCCCAGCCCCAGACCGGCATCAGCGCGAGGTCGAGGTTTGGATGGAGCTCGGACATCGCCTCAAAGATGTCGGTGTCGCCGGCGTAGTAGAAGCTCTGCGTTCCATCGACGACAAAGCCGAGCGTCTCTGCCTCTCGGTTCCACGGCATTCGGCTGCCGGCGTGATCGGCGTGCACTGCGCGTACCGACAGGCCGGCGGCTTCGAGCTGGTCGCCGGCGCTCACCCCCACGACATCGGTGAAGCCCTGCGAGCGCAGGATCCTCACGCAGTCGCTCGGGACGATCGCCCGCGCGGACTTGTCGACGAGCTTCAACGAGCGTTTGTCCAGATGGTCCATGTGACTGTGCGAGATCAGCAGCAGATCCGGCGATCCGTAGCGATCCAAGTCGACCAGCGGCGCGTGGCGTTGGAGGTGCAGAAGCGCACTGCGAAAGAGTGGATCCATCAGGACGCGCACGCCGTCGAGCTCGACGAGGATCGTCGAGTGCCCGGCGAAAGCGACGTTCATCCCTTGCTGCGACAAAGCCCCATGATTGTGACGTATGCCGTAGGATTGCCGCCATGAGCGAAGCATCCGACGCGTCCGACGCGCAAGAGACGACCGAAGAAAACGTCGACCGTCCGGGGTACTCCCCGTATCGCCTCGGCTTAGGTGTCGGAATCGTCCTCACGCTCGCGTCGCTCCTGCTTTTTCTCTCCTTTCTCGCGATCTGGGCAGACCGCCAGATCTTCGACTCCGACCAGTGGACCGAAACGTCCACTCAGGTGATCGAGCAGCCGGCAGTGCAGGATGCGCTCGCGAACTACCTGGTCGACGAGATCTTCAACAACGTCAACGTCGAGCAGGAGATCAAGGACCAGCTGCCATCTGACTGGCAGGTGCTCGCCTCCCCCGCGGCCAGTGGCCTCCGCACATTGATGCTCAGCGGATCCAAGAAGGTGCTGGAGCTTCCCGTGACCCAGCAGGCCTGGGCCTCGGCCAACCAAGTGGCCCACCAGGCGCTGATGACAACGCTGGAGGGCGGCAAGGGCAACGTCTCAACACAGAACGGCACCGTGACAGTCGATGCGCGGGCGATCCTGATCGAAGCCGCCAACAAGCTCGGCCTCAGCGGCAAGCTCGTGAACAAGATTCCCGCCTCGGCCGGCACGTTTGTGATCTATCAATCTGAGGATCTCTCGACGATCCAGAACGTCTACAAGGTCTTCAACGACCTCAAGTGGATCTTTGCGATTCTCACGATCCTGCTGTACGTCGCGGCGATCGCACTGGCCAAGGGCCGGCGCCGCCGCGCGGTCATCTGGATGGGCGCCTCGTTCGTAGTCGTCGGGCTGCTCGTGCTGATCGCCCAGTCGCTTGGCCGCGCCCCGGTTGTCAATTCGCTGGCCAAGACGACGTCGCTTGAACCCGCGGTCGGAGACATCTACGACATCGGTACGGACTTGCTGACCCGCATGGCCGACTCGATCATCTTCACCGGGATTGCGGTACTGCTCGGAGCCCTGTTTGCCGGTCCGTACGGTTGGGCCGTATCGGCGCGTCGCTTCCTGGCGCCGTACCTGCGCGACTACCTCGCGCTCTCGGCCGGAGTCGCCGTGCTGGCCTTCCTGATCCTGCTCTGGATCGCGCCTGTTGCCGGCTTCCGCACGTCTGTCGGGTTGCTGATCAACACCGCGCTCGCGATCGCCGGATTTGTGGCGCTCGTTTCGATCACCAAGCGTGAGTTCCCGGACGCCGAGCCTGCTGACTTTGGAGCGTTGGGCGACTGGTTCTCTGAACGCTGGGGCGATGTTCGCGAGGCGGCCCGTCCGAGCGAGAAGACGACCGTCGTCAGCAAGGTCGCCGTGCCGGAAGCAAGCGATGACTTGGCGGAACTCGAGCGACTGCAGAAGCTGCACGCCGATGGCGCGCTCGACGACGCAGAATTCGCCGCGGCCAAAAAGAAGCTGCTCGGCGGGTAACTCGCCTCAGTCCGGCTGAACCGGGCCGGAGGCGAGCACCTTGCGCACCTTTGCGGTCAGCGTCTCGATGTCGTAGGCGCCCTCGTGGCGGCGGCCGTTGATGAAGAAGCTAGGCGTCCCGGTCACCAGCGAGGCGTCGGCGCTCTCAACGTCGTCGGCGACACGCTCGGCAAAACTGCGCGAGCGCAGATCGTCCCAGAAGCGGTCGATATCGAGGCCGATCTGCTGGGCGTAGTCGCGCAGGTCTGAGAGCTCGATGTCGTGCTGGTGGTCGATCATCAGATCGTGCATCTCCCAAAACTTGCCTTGAGCGGCGGCGGCTTCCGCGGCTTCGGATGCCATCTGGGCGCGTGGGTGCACATCCTGTAGCGGCAGGTGGCGCCAGACGTAGGTGAGTTCGTCGTCGAAGCGTTCGAGCAGCGTGCGCACCGTGTCTTCGGCTCGGCCACAGTAGGGGCACTCGTAGTCGCCGTACTCAAGCAGTGTCACGCGAGCACCTGCCGGACCACGAACGTGATCGCGTTCGTGGTCGACCGGGACCGCGAGGTCTTCGATCAGCGCGGCAGGCGTCACCGACCCGCCTCTCCCGCGGGCGCTCATTCGCGAAGTGACCGAAATCAGCACCGCGCCGAGCGCCGTCGACACAAGCGCTGCCGCGAGCACGCCGAGCTTGGCCTCCTCGAGCGCCTGGCCTTCGAAGGCGATTTCAGCGATGAACAAGGAGAGCGTGAATCCGATCCCGCATAGCGCCGCGGCTCCAAAAACGGGCGGGATCTCAACAGGCAACGGCAGCCGTCCGAGGCGCGGGTGCGCCGCGACGAGCGTCGTTATCCCAATTCCAAACAGCTTGCCGAAGACCAACGCGCAGACGATTCCGATCGTCAGCGGTGAGGTCGCGGCATCGCTCAGTAGTTCCGGCGTGATCACGATCCCGGCGTTGGCAAGGGCAAAGACCGGCACGATCAGGAAGCTCGTCCACGGGTGGAGGCCAAACTGCAGCCGCTCGTTCTCTGAGACGGCGTTCTGCACGTAGAGGCGCGCGCTGCGCGCAAGCTCGGCGGTCGGCTGCTCGCGGAAGAGCCGCGTGATCGCCGTGGCCCGCTCTAGATCCTGGCGGGCCGGCGGCTTGGCGGAGATCGCCAGGCCGATCAGCACGCCGGCGATCGTCGGATGCACACCCGACTGCGACATTGCGATCCAGATCGCGACGCCGAGCAGCTCGTAGGGCCGCTTGGAGAGCGGACCCCACCAGCGCACGAGGAGCGCAAGTGCAGCAAGCGCCCCCGCGGCGGCCAGCGCTCCGAGCGAAACGCTCGAGCTGTAGGCGAATGCGATCACCAGCAACGTGCCGACATCGTCGGCGATCACCAGCGTCAGCATGAAGACGCGAAGTCGCGGCGGTAGGCGTCGTCCGAAGATCGCCAGCAGGCCCAGTGCGAAAGCGGTGTCAGTCGGCATCACGACGCCCCAGCCGTGGGCGTCGGGTCCGCCGGCGTTGAAGGCGAGGTAGATCGCGATCGGCAGCGTCATGCCGCCGAGGGCGGCCAGCACGGGAACCGCGACGCGCCGGCGCTCGCGCAGCTCGCCCATGTCGAACTCTCTGCGCACCTCAAGTCCGACAACCAGGAAGAAAAAGGTCATCAGCCCGTCGTTGACCCAGTAGTGGAGATCGCCGCCGAGAGTGTGGGTTCCGAGCGCGATCGAGAAATCGGTCGACCAGAACGACTCGTAGCCGTGCGGCCAGATGTTGGCCCAGAGCAGCGCCGCCGCCGATGCGGCAAGCAGGACGATCGCGCCAGAGGTCTCGGTCTCGAGGTAGTTGCGCAGTGGCGCGGCGATATTGCGCGTCCAGGCAGTGTGCCCGGAGAGGTTCCGAACAGCGTCGCCGGGTGTCGCCGCCTGATTCATCGGCGAATTATGACCGCGCCAAGAGCGCGGCAGAGTCGCGAGCTATTTGCCCGCGACCGATGAGACGTACTTGGCGATCGCCGCGATCTCTTCCTTTGAGAGCGTCGACTTGAATGCCGGCATCGCTCCGCCGCCGTTGGTCACCTGCTTGACGACAAGCGCCTCGCCCGGCTTGAGTGAATCGAGATCAGGTCCTGTAGTGCCGTTCGTGCCCGCGTCCGCGAGCTTGTGACAGCCGGCGCAGTTTGCGATGAAGAGGGCCTTTCCGTCCGGACCGGCAGCTTCGCCGCCCGTCTGCTCGCCGGCAGACTTTTCAGCGGTCACGGCTTCGGCCTGCTGCTTGATCTTCGGTGCGGCTGGACCACCGATCGAGCCAAGCCCGCCGATCGTGAAAGCGACGACCTGAGCCTTCTGGCCACGCTTGTAGACGAGGCCAGCCGGGACGATGAGCGTGCCGTTGTAGGCGGCGATCGGCGCCACCGCGCCGGCCGGCAGCGGCGACGTCCAAACCTGATCACCGCTGTCGGCGTCAAAGCCGTAGACGTTGCCATCGAGCGTGCTGGTGAAGACGATGTCGTTGACGACCGTCGCCGCCCCCAGCGGCACCGATGCCAGCTTCTTCGTCCACGCGACCTTGCCGTCGCTGCTGTTTAGCGCGACCAGCTGACCGTTGTTCTTGTCGTCGGCGGTGAGTTCCTTGACGACATCCGGCAGGTTGTCGGCGGTGACATCGGTCGGGACGTTGGCGACGGGCACGTAGATCTTGCCGTGGGCCGCAGCCATGTTCGAGATGACCCGGGCGCGCGTGCCGCTCTTGGCTTTGATCTCACGGTTCCAGGACTTTGCGCCATCTTCGGCCGCAAGCGCGACGACGCGGCTGCCCGCCGCGCCGACGGCGATCGGCTTCTCATCGTCGCCGACCGTCAGGATCGGCGAGATCGACGAGGCGAGCGTGCGTAGCTTGCCTTCGCCGCGGCTGAGCACCCAAGAGGGCAGACGCGTGGCAATCCGCGGGCTCTTGACACCGGCCGAGAGCACGCCGCTCTGCAAGTTGAATCCGACGTAGTTGCCGGCCGGAGCCTGAACGAAGACGTTGTTCGCCGTGATCAGCGGACTTGGCGCCTCGCTGCCAAAACCGGCCTTGGTGCGCTGGTTCGCAGTCCATCCGACCGCGAGATTGTTGACCGTGCTCGTCGAGATGCGACCGCCCGTGTAACGGGTGTTGAGCGAGTTCTGGTTGGGCTGTACCCAGGTGTCGGCGGCGGTCTGCTCGGAGCAGGCGCTGACGGCGAACGCCGAAAGCAGCAAGAGCGCAAGAACGGCGAGCGAGATCAGAACGTTGGCAGGACGGCGGGTGTGCGAGTGCATCAGGCTGGAACTCTTCGGTGATCGGGGGTCAGATTCGCGGCTAAATCTATCCGACCGGCAGGCCTGACCGCTCGCGCCGAGCCAGCCCTCGCGCAGTCAGCTGATGTGGCCGGCGTGTCGCAGACTGCGCGAGAGCGCCGCGCCGGCGATCTCGCCGAGCCGACTGAGGTATTCGAGGTCCTCGTCGCTAGGCGGCCGCGGACCTTCATCTCCGAACGTCCCGGTGCCGATCGAGCCGAATCGTTCCCCGTCGAGCATGATCGGGACGTTGATCACAGTGCGATTGCCAAGCTGCTCGACGATCTCGCGATTGACCTCGTCGGAAACTTGGGCGTCGTCAATCACTTGCGGCGTATCGGACTCGATCAGCCGGGAGACATACGGATCGCCCTCGACTGGTATCGGCACCGAAGAATCCCAAAGGTCGTCGCCGCCGGCGAGTTCGGCGGCGAGCACTCGATACTCACCTGTCTCCGACGAGTAGACGCCGAGCCAGGTGGTGCGATAACCGAGGGTGTTGCGTAGCTCAGCCGCCACGAGTTCGACTAGTTCGCGCTGCGAGTCGACCGACTCGAGCTGCTCCTCGAGCCTGCGCAAGAAGACCTCTCGATCCGCAGAACCCACCCCCGAAACCTACACCCGAGTACGGCCCATCGGGTGCAGAAACGCCCCGGCCGTATGGCCGGGGCGTTTCGAGTTCCAACTGCGCCGCAAGATGATTGCGGCGATGCAACCGTGATCTAGTCGCCGTACGTCACCGAGATGAACGCGGACGCCAGGTTCGTCGGAGCGCTCGTCGGCACGATGCCGAACGAAATCAGGTCGCCTGCTGAGAACGAGGCTGAGTTCGTCATGTCGTGGCAGCCGAGGCTTCCGACCGCCATCGTGCACGTCACGCCAGTGTTCACGCCGTTTTTGCGAACGGTGATCGTGTAGGTGGCACCCACGCCGCCGGCGACCGCCGCCGGAGAGTTGATGCGCAGATTGCGAACCGTTCCATCGACGGGCATTGCTGCTTGCCTGGCCGACTCAGTTGCGTTCTCGTCGTGGCGGTAGAGCCCTGCGTAGCGAGTAGCGGTGCCGTTGAAGCCGGCCTCGGTGCCGACAATCGCGGCTGCCGTGGCATCGGTTCCAGGCACGCCCTGCGGGCCTTGGTCACCCTGCGGGCCCTGTTCGCCCTGCGGACCTGGGTCGCCCTGCGGACCCTG
>CAZRAA010000041.1:0-20154 GCA_964597975.1 uncultured Thermoleophilaceae bacterium
GCCGCTCGAGAAGTGGTACCGCGACGCCAAGATCTACCAGATCTTCGAGGGCACGGCCCAGATCCAGCGCATGGTTGTCGGCCGCCTGCAGGTCAGCAGCTACCGCGCCCAAGTCGAGGCCGCTGCGGCCGAGATCGAGGCCAAGAAGGCCGAAGCCGTCCCGGCCTGACGCCACCGCAGTCGCGCCTCTCGGCGCACCCGCCGATTCAAGCCATTTCCTGCCAAGAAGTACGTCTTGCCGAACTCGGCAGGACGTACTTCTTTGCGCTGGGAGCCTGAAAAGTAGGGATTTGCAGCGGGTTCGGTTGACGAACTTGATTGCGTGCGGTATATTCCTCGGAGTCGCTGAACGACCGATCTCGCCAGGATCGATCGACGGGGGACCCAAATCCCCGGGGCGAATCGCGGTCATTGGGACCGCGTAGCGCGCAAAAGGAACTCAACTTCCGACCGCGCGCGAGCCCGACAGCTAACCCCGCAAGCGCATCGGCACCAAAGTCGCATAGACGACCACAGCAAGCAGCACGGACGTGCTCGCTCGCCCTCGCATAGGGGGCGGACGACCCACGCCCGCAAAGCGAGTTGCAGGTTGTCATAACCGAGCAGGAATTTCCCGGCAAAGATGAATTCTCGACCTAGCCTGCAGGCCCCGATGAGGAGCCTTCGTCCCGCAATCACCGCACTTCTCGCGCTGACCCTGCTGGCCTGCGCGATCGCAGGTTTGCTTGCTGCGCCGCGCGGCGCCGTCGCCGAGACGCCTGCCGAGATCAACGCGCGGATCGAGGCGATCAGCGAGCGAGAGCACCAATTGAAGCTCCAGCTCGATCGGCTGCAGGGCAAGCAGGATGTTGCCCAGGCGGATCTCGACCGCAAGGCCGCGCGGCAGCGCGAACTGCAGCAGCAGCTGAACGTCGCCAAGGCGAGGCTCGCGCGCCTGAAGAAGCGCCTGGCGTACGCGAAGGCCGTGCTCTCCCAGCGTGTCGTCGAGGTCTACAAGCAGGGCGAGCCGGACATCGTCACGGTGGTGCTCGAGTCCAAGGGCTTCAACGAGCTGGTCGAGCGCGCGACGTACCTCGAGCGCATCGCCAAGCAGGATCAGTTCAAGATCGATCGTGTGACCGAGCTCAAGACGTCCACGCGCGCCCAGTCGGTCAAGCTCGCCGGGCTTGAGCAGCGCCAATCGCGGCTCGTCGCCGCAGTGACCCGAGAGCGCGACGGCATCGCCGCGGCCAAGGGCCGCGTGATCGCCAAACGCGGTCCGCTCTTGCGCGAGATCGCCAAGCAGCGCCGCATGCTGCGCGCGGCCGCGGCCGCAGTCGGCGTTCAGCCCGCACCCGACACGGTCAACTTCCAGCCCGTCTCCGGCCCCGGCGGCCGCGTCACGCTCAATTCGGATGGAACTGCTTCGGCCCCTGCCAATGCTCCCGCGGCGATCAAGGCCGCCGTGGCTGCCGGCAACCGCATCGCCAGAACGCCGTACATCTGGGGCGGCGGTCACGGATCCTTCAGCGACCGCGGGTACGACTGCTCGGGTTCGGTCAGTTACGTATTGCATGCCGCCGGCATCCTCAGCAGTCCGATGGCCTCCGGCGGCTTCATGAGCTGGGGTTCGCCCGGTCCGGGCAAGTGGATCACGATCTACACCAACCCCGGGCACATGTGGATGACAGTTGGCGGCCTGCGCTTCGACACCAGCGGCCGCAGTGGCACCGGCTCACGTTGGCAAACCGGAATGAACGGCGCCGGCGTCGGCTCATTCACCGTCCGTCACTACCCCGGCATCTAGCGGCAAGCGAGGACCTGATGGATCGATCGATCAACAATTCGGCGCGCGCGGCAATCGTGGCTTTCGCGATCTGCACGTTCCTTGCGGCCTTCTATCTGGCTGACCCCAGCGACTCGAGCGCAAAGACCGCGGCCGAGCTGCAGAACAGCATCGCCGCCAAGTCGGCGAAGACCAGCAGTCTCTCAAGCGACATTTCGCGCCTCTCCGGCAAGATCTCCGGCCTGCGCGGACGTATCTCCAAGCTCCAGGCGACGCAGGACCGTATTCAGCGTGATCTCGACGCCAAGGCCGCCAGGCAAAAGAAGATCGCCAATCAGCTCTCGATTTCGCGCGATCGTCTTGCGCGTCTGAAGTCGCAGCTCGATCACTCGCGCAAGGTGCTGGCCGCGCGCATCGTCGAGGTCTACAAGCAGGGCGAGCCCAACGTTGTGCAGGTGGTCCTGAGCTCGCGCGGATTTGCCGACATGGTCGAGCGCACGACGTACATGGAGCGGATTGCCTCCCAGGACCACAAGATCATTTCCAAGGTCACGCGGCTGAAGGGCGAAACCAAGAAGGAGACCGTCAAGCTCGCAAGGCTCGAGCGCGAGGCTTCGCGGCTAGTCGCGCAGGTGCGCGCGCGTCGCGACGAGGTCGCCGATGCCAAGGGCACGCTGGCTGCGCAGCGCAACAATCTTTCCGATGCGGTCGGCAGCCGTAAGAAGACGCTCGCCCGCGTCTCGCGCAGCCTCGCGCACGACCAGGAAGATCTGGCCGCGATGGGCGCGAGTAATGGCGGCATCGTCGGAGCGCTCGACAACAGCGCGCCGATCAAGCAGGGCTCTGGCCGGCTGGACTGGCCGGTCAACGGCCAATTCACCTCGCCGTTCGGCTACCGCTGGGGCCGTCTGCACGCCGGTATCGACATCGCGGTCCCGGTAGGAACAGCCGTCCACGCCGCCGACACCGGCACCGTGCGGATAGCCGGGTGGGTCGGTGGATACGGCAACTACATCTGCATCCAGCACACCGGCAGCCTCTCGACGTGTTACGGCCACAACAGCCGTCTGATGGTCAGCGTCGGCCAATCGGTCCGCCAGGGTCAGGTGATCGCCGCGTCCGGAAACACCGGCCACTCAACCGGCCCGCACGTGCACTTCGAGGTCCGAGTCGGCGGCAACCCCGTCGACCCAATGGGTTACCTCTAAAGCACTACGTCAAAGATGCATCTTTGACGTATGGGGTGCGGCGCCAGTCGGTGATCATGATTGCGCCGATTGCGAATAGGACGATGCTGGTCCACTGGGCCAGGGTCATGCCCAGGGCGATCGGGTCGTTTGTGCGCAGAAACTCGATCACGAAGCGCTCGAGGCTCGACGCCACGAGGTAGATCCCAAAGAGCACACCCGGCGCGAAGCGGTTGCGCATGCGCCAGAGCGCAATCGCCAGCAGTCCCATCAACACAGCCTCGAAGATCGGTGTCGGCCAGACCTCGACGCCCGGCGGGGTGGGCACGGTGCCGTTCGGGTAGCCCATGCCGAGCCATGAATCGGTCGGCTTGCCGTAGTCGCCGTCGCCCGAGAGCTGGCAGCCGATCCGCCCGACGGCGTATCCGGCCGCCAGCGCCGGTGCCGCAACATCGAGCAGAGTGCGGTTGAAGATCCCGCGCCAGGCCGCGTATGCCCCCACGGCCGCGGCGCCGCCGAGCGCACCGCCGTACCAAACAAGTCCGGTGCCGGAGAAGATTTGCGAGAGCGACCACTCTCCTTCTTGGACCGAGAACCAGAGCTTTGCTCCCACGATCCCCCCGAAGGCCGCCGCGAGCACGATCTCGTAGGCCCAGTCGACCGGCGAGCCGAGCTCCCTCAAACGCTTTGCGATCAGCCAGCCGCTCACAACAAACGCGAGCGCGAACATCAGGCCGAAGGTCTGGAGCGTCAGGGGTCCGAGGTGAATCTCCGGCTGCACGGCGTTCAGGCTATCCCCGGCCGACGCGGCGCAATCCGGGCGAGCGCTGTGGCGAGCACGGCCCAGAGGCAGATCATCAGCGCGATGCTGGCGCTGGCCGGCCAGTCGGCGTAGTAGGAGAGGTAGAGCCCGGCCACACCGCTGAGCGCTCCGACCAGTGCCGAAATCATCAGCGCGAGACGAAGCCGGTCGGAGATCGCCGTCGCGCCGAGAGCTGGGCCGGTCACCAGCGCGAGCGCGAGCAGTGCCCCGGAGACGTTGGCCGCGACGGACACCGAGACGGCGAGCAGGGCGAGCGCCGCGGCAGAAACGAGTGCGGGGTTCACGCCGAGCGCGGGAGCGGCTCCGGGATCGAACGCCAGCGCCGAAAAGCGGGAGCCCAGCAGCGACAGGGAGGCCAGAATGAGCACAGCGAATACCGCGGCCGTGCTGACGTCCGACCAGGAAGCGGCCAGCGGATCGCCGAAGAGCAAGGACTCGAACTGCGCGACCCCGGTGCCGCTCGACGCGAGCAAGGCGCCGGCCGCAACCAAAGTTGTGACCGTCACCGAATTGGCGGTCGGCAGATTCGTGCGCGGCGCGCGCGCCGCTGCGAGCAGCAGCAGGTAGGCGATCACCACGCCGGCCAAGGCTCCGAAGAAGAGCCCCGCGCCCGCCATCGCCGCGAGCACGAGCCCGGGCAGCAGCGCATGCGAAAACGATTCGGCCAGGATCGCGCGGCCGAAGTAGAGCACCCAAACTCCGACTGCGCCGCAGGCTCCGCCGATCAGCAGCAGTTCGGCCGCGCTGGCAAGGCCAAAGTCACCGGAGAGCGGAGCTATCAGACTCGCGATCATTCAGGGTCTCCATGCTCATGACCGCATGGCTCCGTGGACGCAAGCACCTCGCGGCCTTGGTCGTCTCGAATCAGCGAGATTTCGCCGGCGTAGGTTTCGCGCAGCACCGCGTCGGTCAAAGTCGATTCTGGGTCGCCATCGGCCACGACTCGTCCGGAGAGGCAGATCACCCGGTCAGCGCCGCGCGCGTGTTCGATGTCGTGCGAGGCCTCGATCACGAGTCTGCCCTCGTCACGCAGCGCGTCCAGCGCGCGGCGGATCTCCTCTGCCGAGCGCGGGTCCACGCCGGCGAGTGGTTCATCGAGCAGCAGGATCGGCGCCCCTCCGACAATCGTGCGCGCCAGCAATACGCGTCGCCTCTGGCCGCCGGAGAGCTCGCCATAGGTCCGGTCGGCTTGCTCCATCAGTCCGACTTTCGCGAGCGCCTCGAGCGCGCGCCTACGGTCCCGGCCGCGCGAACGCTGCCAGAGCTTGCGCTCAGCGAGCAGGCCCATCAGCACGACGTCGATCGCCGAGACCGGAAAGTCGATCCTCGACGCGTCACGCTGGGGCAAGTAGGCAACCCGTGCGCGCACGTCGAGAATTCCTTCCAACGGCGCAAGCTCGCCGGTCAGCGCGCGAAAGAGCGTTGTCTTGCCCCCGCCGTTTGGCCCGAGGACGATCACCAGCTCGCCGCCGGTCAGCACCGCAGATACTTCTGCGAGCACGATCTTCCCGGGCTCGTAAGCGAGGCTCGCCCGCTCGGCCAGAATCAGGGGCTCTGCGTTCAGCGGCCGATCGCTCATCGCGTCGATCGGCACTTGACGGCACCGCCGGAGACCGCCGCGGCGATCCGATCGACGTCGTAGCCGATTGCGCCCAGCAGCGTCGAGGCGTCATCGCCCGTCGTGAGGTTGTCGGCGTAGAGCTGCAGGAGCGGAATATCGAGCTTGGCCGCAATCTGTCGCTCAAGCTGCGAGACCTCACCACTGCTCGCGACCAGCGCACGCACCTTCGCGGCGCGCGCCGTGTCTAGAGCTGACTGGAGATCCGATGCCGAGGGCTGCGCTTCGCCGGTCTCGGCGATCTGTGCCGCGATCGTGAACCCGAAGGCGTCGGCCAGATAGTTGAAGTCGTCGTGGCCGCTCAGCAATCGGCGGTCGGCCGCCGCGAGGCGGCTGGTGCATTCCGTGAGCTTCTGGTCGGCACGCTCGATCTCGTCGAGGTACTCGTTTGTGTTTGCGCGAAAAGTCTCGCGCGCCCCGGGGTCGGACTTGACCAGCTCATCGCGGGTGCGCTGGGCGGCGCGGGCAACGTTGTCGGGTGCGAGGTACCAATGGGCGTTGAACTGGTTCGGCGTGGCGCCATCCTCGGAGAGCAGCACCACAGAGCGCGAGAGATCGACCGGCGGGTTCTTCGGATCTGCCGACTCGACTGCGGGCTCGAGCCAGGAGTCGATGTCGCCGCCTGAACGGACGACCAGATCGGCCTCGCCGAGCGCAGCGATCGCGCTCGGCCTTGGCTCGTAGTCGTGTGGGTCTGACCCAGCCGGAAGCAGGGTCGTCACCGCAACCGCCTGGCCGCCGACCTGCTTGACGATGTCCGCCACTTGCGGCGTGGTCGCCACGATCTTCAGCGGCTGATCGTCAGCGGCCTCGTTTGCGGTGCTGCCGCCGCAGCCGGCAAGCGCGAGTGCGGCAAGCAGCGTCGCGGTGAGCACCGGGACAGGTCCGCGGCTCAGCCCGCTCTGAGCGATCGCCCGGACGAATGCCGCGATCAAGAATCCAGCACCTGCGACCGCGGCGATCGCCGCGCCGGTGGGCAGGTCTAGCGAGAGCGACAGGTAGAGCCCACTGACCCCGAAGATCAGCGCGGCGATCAGTGTCAGCATCGGCATCCGGCGCGCGCGGTCGGTCAGGATTCGCGCCGTTGCAGCGGGAACGATCAGCATCGCGCCGGCAAGCAGGGCGCCAGTCACCGGGAGCGCGGCCCCTGCCGCGAGCGCCACGCATCCGAGCAGGGCCAGGTCGGACCGGCGCGAGCGCAGATGACCGCTCACGCTCGCATCGAATCCGCCGGCCAGCCAGCGATCAAACAGCGCGATTGAGCAGACGGCTGCAATCAGCGCAACCGCCACCAGCATCGCCAGCGTCGCGGAGCCAGTTGTCAGCACTGAGCCAAAGAGCAGCGACTCGGGCGCGACCGCGAGGCGAGCGTCCCCGGATCCAGCGACAGAGGCGATTACTGTGCCGGCAGCAAGCGCCGCGACGACCGCCAGGCCGACGAGCGCGTCGCGCCGACCGGCGTCCTTGACCGCGGCGCGGGCCGTGCCGATTCCTGCCGCGACCGCAATCAGCGCCGCGAACGCGAGCGCGCCGGCAACGGCGGCCACCGCGGCACTCACACCGCTGACCACACCAAGTACGAGCACCGGGTACGCACCGCTTCCAACGGCGTGGGTGAAGAAGGGGAGGTCGCGCAGCACGATCGCCCAGCCGACGGCCGCCGAGAGTACGGCCAGCACGACGATGCAGTAAAGCGCGCGCTGGGCGTATGCGGGCGAGAGCAGATCGAACGGATTCTCAAGGGCGGCAGCTAGCTTCATCGGCGCCAGCATAGTAAAATCGAGAATCATTATCAATAAGACGACTGACAGCACGAAGGCTCAGAGCCGCGCCACCGCGCAGAAGGCGGCGATCGTCGATGCGCTCGGCGCGTCCGACGCGGCGTTGACAGCGCAGGAGCTGCACGAGCGGCTCGACAAGGTCGGGCTGGCGACCGTCTATCGCAACCTCGGCAGGCTTGCCGAGGACGGTTCGATCGACGCGATCCGTAGGCCGAGTGGCGAGACGGCTTACCGCGCCTGCGGTCATGGACACCACCACCACCTGATCTGCCGCGAATGTGGGAAGGTGGTTGAGGTCCACGATTGCAGCCTCGGTGATTGGGGTCGGAAGATCGGCGCCGAATACGGGTTTTCGGGAATCGAACATCAGGCCGAACTCCTTGGCACCTGCCAGGAGTGCGAAGCGAAGGGGACCGCAGAATGAGCGGAACGCAAGGTGAGTACGTCGTATTCAACGTCGTCGAGGTGCCAATTTCAGGAGCCGATGGTTTCGAGCAGGCCTTCGCCAAGCGTCAGAGCCACCTGAGCGAGGTGGAGGGCTTCGCCGGCTTCGAGCTGCTGCGCAGCGAGGGCAAGGACGAGTACATCGTCGTCAGTCGCTGGGTCAATGAAGCCGCGTTCAAGGCTTGGCGAGAAGGCGAGCACTTCGCCCGCGCCCACGCGGGAGTTGACACCTCCGAGCGGCCGGACGATGGCAGGCCGACCGGATCCCACGTCGAGACGTACCGCGTGGTGCTTTCCGAGATGCCCGGCGCTTAGCGCGTCCGTCATACTTACGCCTCGTCATGGCGCTCGAGCAAGACACCCAGGCGGCCGCCGCGGGCGGCTTCGCTGAGGTTGGACCCCTGGGTCCGCCGTATCCGATCGACTCCGCGATCAACGACGCCGGACGTCTGACGATCGGTGGTTGCGACATCGTCGAAGTGACGGAACGATTCGGTTCGCCGGCGTATGTCTACGCCGCGGCCGACCTGAAGGCCCGCGCCGGCGCCGCGGTCAAAGCGTTTGCGGACGCGGAGGCCGAATTTGGAGACGGCAGCGCCGAAGAGCCCGGCGTGCTCTTTGCCAGCAAGTCATTTCCCTGCACGGCTGCCTACCGCCTGATGGCGGCGGAGGGCATCTACTGCGATGTCGCCTCCGGTGGCGAGCTGCATCTGGCGCTGAAGGGTGGCTTTGCCCCGGAGCGCATCCTGATGCACGGGAACAACAAGACGGAGGCCGAGATCGACCAAGCGATCGCCGCGGGAGTCGGCTACATCGTGATCGACTCGTTCGATGAGATCGACCGGCTAGCTGAGAGGCTCGGTCCGGACGGTCCGCGCACTTTGGTCCGTGTCGCGCCCGGGATCAAGCCGTCCACCCACGCCTACATCCAGACCGGGCAGGTCGACAGCAAGTTCGGCATTCCACTGAGCCAGGTCGAGCAGGCGATCCAGAAGTCGCCGAACTTCGTCGGCCTGCACTGTCACCTGGGCAGCCAGTTCTTTGAGGTCGAGATCTTCAAAGCGGCCGTCGAGGTGCTCGCCGGATTTGAGGTCGAGTGCAAGGTCGTGAACGTCGGTGGCGGATTCGGCATCCCATACCTTGAGCACGAACACCCGCCGACGATCGATTCCTACGCGCGCGAGATCACCCAAGCAGTGCGCGAGAACTTCGGTCACGGAGCGAAGATCCTCGTCGAGCCCGGCCGCTGGCTGGTGGGGAACGCCGGAGTTACGGCATACCGAGTTGGGACGGTCAAGGAGATCCCCGGCGTGCGCCGCTACGTCGCCGTCGACGGCGGGATGAGCGACAACATTCGCCCGATGCTCTACGACGCCGAATACACCGGGCTGATTGCTGACCGCGCGGGCGAGACGCCCCAGCGTGATGTGCGCGTGGTCGGCATGCACTGTGAGAGCGGCGATGTGATCCTGCCCGAAGTGATGCTCAACGAGCCCGCCGTCGGCGACACGCTCGTCGTGCCGGCCACCGGTGCCTACGGCCACGCGATGGCAAGCAACTACAACGGCGTGACGCGCCCACCGGTGATCTTCTGTGAGGGCGGTCAGGCGCGCGAGGTCGTGCGTCGCGAGACCTACGACGATTTGTCCATACGGGACGTCGATTAGGTTCTGACGCTCAATGGGGGAGGCGCAGGACATAAAGGTCGGTCTGCTCGGTCGCGGAACTGTCGGTGCGGCGTTTGAGGCGCTGGTCGCTGAGCGCGCCGAGGCGATAGCTGACGTGACTGGAAAGCGGCCGCAGGTCAGCGGCGTCCTCACCACTTCCGCCGGCGACTTCGACACGATCCTTGGTGAGAGCGACGTGATCGTCGAGCTGATCGGCGGGATCGAACCCGCGCGCGACTACGTGTTGCGCGCGCTCGCCGCCGGCAAGCCGGTGATCAGTGCAAACAAGGCGCTCGTCTCGGCCCATGGACCGGAGCTATTTGCCGCTGCCGAGCAGGGGGGCGCCGCGCTCTTCTTCGAGGCGGCGGTAGCCGGCGTGATTCCGGCGATCCGCGTGATCGAGGAATCGTTGGCCGGCGCGCATGTGGAGCGTGTGCACGGGATCGTCAACGGCACAACCAACTACATCCTCACCGAGATGGCGCGCAGCGGCCTTTCCTACGACGAGGCGTTGAAGCAGGCACAGGAACTCGGCTACGCCGAAGCGGACCCGACAGCCGATGTGGGCGGCGCGGATGCCGCAGCGAAGATGGCGATTCTCGCGCGGCTCGCGTTTGGCCTTGATGTCGCGTTCGATCAGGTGACCTTCGAGGGAATCCAGAACATCACGGCCGAGGACATTGCCTACGCCAAGGACCTCGATCTCGTGCTCAAACTCGTCGGCACCGCCGAGCGCATCAACGGCGGGATCAGCGTGCGGGTATTCCCGGCGTTTCTCTATCCCTCGCACCCGCTGGCCTCGGTGCATGGCTCATTCAACGCCGTGACGGTCGAGTCACCCGCGATCACCGAGATCACGATGAGCGGGCCCGGTGCCGGCGGGATTCAGACCGCCAGCGCGGTGCTTGGTGATCTAGTTTCAATTCTGGCTGGCGTGCCGCGACGTCGTGGCGCCGCGCCTGCCGCACAGATCGTCAGCGACGTCGAGTCGGCGTTCTACCTGCATCTGGAAGTTGAGGACCGACCCGGCGTTCTCGCCGAGGTCGCCGCGGCGCTCGGCAACCACAGTGTCTCCGTGCGCACTTTCAGCCAGCAGGGCGAGGGAGAGGGGGCACGCCTAGTGATGGTGATGCACCCGACGCTCGAATCGAAGTTCTTCGCGGCGGTCGACGAGATTGCGGCGCTGCCGTTCGTCGGCGCCGCGCCGCGGGTGATTCGCGTAATCGAAGAGGAGTTCACGGATTAGATGGCCGGACTGATCGAGCGCTACTTCGACCGCATGCCTTTTGAAGAGGGCGACCCGATCGTCTCGATCGAGGAAGGGTCGACGCCCTTGGTGCCCGCGCCCGCTCTCTCTGAGCGAGTCGACGCCGACGTCTTCCTGAAGATCGAGGGCGCAAACCCGACCGGCTCTTTCAAGGACCGCGGCATGACCGCGGCCGTCTCGGCCGCCGCCCGCGAGGGCGCCAAGGCGATCATCTGCGCTTCGACCGGCAACACCGCCGCAAGCGCCGCCGCCTACGCCGCTCGCGCCGGGATGACCTGCGCGGTGCTGGTGCCCGAGGGCAAGATCGCCGCCGGCAAGCTCGCCCAGGCACTGATCTACGGCGCGCGTGTGATTTCGCTCAACGGCAACTTTGACGTCGCGCTGCAGCTGGTGCGTGAGCTGGCCGATCAGCATCCGATTTCGCTGGTGAATTCGGTCAACGATTTTCGTCTGGAAGGCCAGAAGACCGCTTCCTTTGAGATCGTGGACGAGATCGGGCCGATCGATTTGCTCTGTATTCCAGTCGGCAACGCCGGAAACATCACGGCCTACTGGAAAGGCTTCAGGGAGTACGGCGAGTCGCCGGAGCTAAACGGCTACCAGGCGGCCGGTGCCGCTCCGCTGGTCGAAGGCTCGCCCGTGGCGAATCCTGAGACGGTCGCTTCGGCGATCCGCATCGGCAACCCGGCGCGCTGGGAAGAGGCGATGGCGGCGATCACCGAGTCGCGCGGCGCGGTGCGTGCCGTCACCGACGCCGAAATCCTCGACGCCTACAAGTGGCTCCCGGCCAACGAAGGCGTCTTCTGCGAGCCGGCCTCGGCCGCGTCGGTCGCCGGTTTGCTCAAGAACGGCGTCTCGGATGCCGCTCGCGAGGGCGCGGACGGCCGTCCGAAGGTCGTATGCGTACTCACTGGCAACGGTTTGAAGGACCCCGACACAGCGTTCGACAACGTCGGCTCGGTGATCCCCTGCGAGCCGGAGATGGGCCAGCTCGAAAAGGCTGTGCTGGGATGAACCGGCGCCGGGTCGTCAAGGTTCCGGCCAGCAGCGCCAACCTCGGCCCGGGATTCGACGTGCTGGCCGGGGCGCTCTCTTTGACGCTGACCGTTGAGGTGGAGGAGACGGGCAACTTCGCCGTCGAGACCGACCTCGACGTCTCGCGTGGCAAGGACAACCTGATCGTCCGCGCCTTCGAGTCGCTGCACAGCGCGGACGATTTCACGTTTCGCGTGAAGTCGGAGATCCCGCTGACCGGCGGGCTTGGCTCATCTGCGTCGGCGATTCTCGCCGGTGTCGCCGCGGCCGACCACATCTTCGAACTTGGCGCCGATCTGTTCGCCCAGGCCATTGAGATCGAAGGTCATCCCGACAACGTTGCCGCGTCGCTGCAGGGCGGGTTCGTGGTCTGCGCCGGCGGTGCGGTCACGCGCATCGAGCCGCCGGCCGGCCTTGAGGCGATCATCGCGCTGCCGCCGCCGGGTGAGCCTGTGCCAACCGAGGCCGCGCGCGCCGCGTTGCCGGCTGAGGTTCCGATCGGTGAGGCCGTCGATTCGATCGGCAACGCCGCAAACGTTGTGCTGGGTCTCGAACGCGGCGACTTCGACCTGCTGGCACTCGGTTTGACCGACGTTCTTCACGAACCGCGGCGCGCGCACCTCTACCCCGAATCGGCCGCGCTGGTGCAGGCTGCGCGGGGTCTTGGCGCGATCGGCGCAACGATCAGCGGAGCGGGTCCAACGGTGCTGATCTGGACCAACTGGGAAGAGACCGGCAACGTGCTCGCGGCCGTCCAGGACACCGTCAGCGAAGGCTGGACCCTCCGCCGCACCCCATTCACCCCCCAAGGCCTAGACGTAGCCGAACTCTAAACACCCAAACCAACCCCCGTATCTTCCTTGCCTGCTCCCGGAGGGAGCAGGCAAGGAGTGGGGGCGGCTTGGGTATCTGGATTGTTCTGTGCGTCGCGCGTGGGACTTCGGGGGTGAACGCGCGCGGCGCCTCGCATTCTGTAAACTCCAGCTTCGCTCGGCGGCGCGGCCATCCGGTCGTAAGCAGTCGATTCACCCCGCACGCGCGCCCTCTCGAAGCAAGGCGCGGTCCCGAGGAGAGAGCATGAACTACGAGATTGACCGATCCAAGTCGGTCTGGCACGCAGAATTTGCCAGAACCGAGGAGACCGTTCCAAACCCGAGCGCGCCGCGCTTCGACCATCGCGCCGACTATGCGCCCCTGAGGCCGCCGGCATCGGTCGAAGACAAGGACGCCTGTGCTCTCTACTCGTCTGTCCGCAAGGACGGCAAGCCCTCACACGAACCGATCCCGTTGGCGCTCGACGCGCTCGGCCAGATGCTCCACCGCGCCGGAAACATCGACGGCGAGGGCGACGGCTGCGGCGTGCAGATCGACATCCCGCGCAAGATCTGGGCCGAGGAGGTCCGCATCGACGGCCACGCGCCAGACCTCGTGCTCGACGAGAAGTTCGCCGTCGCGCACATCTTCGTCCCGCGCAACTCCGACGTCAAGCAGATCCAGCACGACGCGCTTGAGCTGATGAGCAACGCCGGCTTCCGCGTGCTCGCCCAGCGCGAGGGAGCCGTCGACAGCTCGGCCCTCGGCCCGACCGCTCGCGAAGAAGAGCCGGTCTTCTGGCAGGTCGGCGGCCTGATCGACGGCAAGCGCGCCTGCTTCGACCTGACGATCGAGCTCGAAAAGACCTTCGACGTCCACGTCGCGTCCTTCAGTCACAGCAACGTCGTCTACAAGGTGATGGGCGCCCCGGCCGCGCTCGGCAAGTACTTCCCGGACCTGATGGACGAGCGCCTCGAGACCGTCTTCGTGCTCGGCCACAACCGCTATTCCACAAACACCTGGCCGACCTTCAAGCGCGTCCAGCCCTTCAGCGTGATCGGCCACAACGGCGAGATCAACACGATCGTGCAATTGCGCGAAGAGGCCAAGCTGCTGGGCGTGCCGATCCACGACGACGGCTCCGACTCCCAGGACTTCAACCGCACGGTCGCCACGCTGATCCAGCGCGACGGCGTCTCTCTGATTGAGGCGATGGAGATGGTGCTCCCGCCGATCGTCAACGAGATCAAGGACCTGCGCGAGGAGCTCCAGCACTTCTACATGTACCTGCGCCAGGTCTTCGGCCCCTTCACTCAGGGTCCGGTCGCGCTGATCAGTCGCGACGGCAACGAGAGCGTCTTCTCGACCGACGCCCTGGGCCTGCGTCCGCTCTGGATCGTCGAAACCGTCGACGACTTCATCTTCTCCTCCGAGCCCGGCGTCGCTCCGGTCGCCGATGTCGTCTCTCAGCCCAAGCCCTTCGCGCCAGGCGAGAAGATTGGCGTGGTCGTCACGCCCGGCAAAGAAGCGCGCGTGCTGGAGCACGACGAGATCCAAACGCTCGCCTTCAAGCGTTGGAAGGAGCGCATCGGAATCAGCGAGTTCCCGCGCTACGACACCGCCCTGCTGACCGGCGGTCCGCTCGAAGGCCCGGAGATCCCGGGCTACGCCCACGCCGGACCGTCCGAACCGGTCAAGGTGACCGACCACGTGCTCGGCGGCTTTGGCTGGCAGCGCGACGACATGAAACTGATCCAGCAGATGGCGAGCAACGGCGCCGAGCCGATCGGTTCGCTCGGCTACGACGGCCCGCTGGCCGCGCTGAGCCCTGAGCGCCAGAACATCGCCGACTACTTCAAGGAAACCGTCGCCGTCGTCACCAACCCGGCGATCGACCGCGAGCGTGAGATCGAGCACTTCTCCTGCCGCACCGTCTTCGGCGAGCGCCCGAGCCCGACCGTGGCGACCGAGAAGGCGACCACGGTCGAGCTCTCCTTCCCGATCGTGCTCGGCGGCCACCACGGCATGGCGCCGCTCGACGCGGAGACCCTGCGCGGAATCGCCCGCGAGCACAAGACCTACTTGCTCGAAGACCTCTGGGAGGCCTTCCCCGAGAAGCGCAGCGCGGTGCTGGACATCGCCTGCCTTGAGTCCGAGAACACCAAGGGTGCGATCGAGCGCCTCAAGCACGAGGCGGTCGATCTCGTGCGCGGCGGCGCCGAACTGATCATCCTCTCCGACCGCACGGTGTACGAGGGCGACCGCCGCTACATCGACCCGCACCTGGTGACCAGCGCGATCGACTCTGCGCTCAAGACAGCGAAGCTCGAGCCAGGGGACACCAACCTGCGCCGTCGCACCAGCCTGCTGCTCCGGAGCGGCGCGATCCGCAACGTCCACGACGTGATGATCGCGCTGGGCCTGGGCGCGGACGGCGTCTGCCCCTACGTGATGCTTGAGGTCGCCTGTGTCGACGACTACGAAGCCGACTACAACAACCTCTGCAGCGCCCTGCGCAAGGGCATGGAGAAGGTCATCTCGACGATCGGCATCCACGAGATCCGCGGCTACGCGCGCCAGTTCTCGGCGATCGGTCTCAAGCCCGAACTCGCCGAGATCCTCGGCTCCAAGAGCTACTTCGGCAGCGACAACGGCGGCCTCGGATTTGCCGAGCTAGACGCCGACGGTGATGAGCGCAAGCGCATCCTCGCCGAGGAAGAGGTCTCAAAGCCTGCCAAGACGTTTCACTTCTACCCGAAGGTCTGGAAGGCGGCAAACGCCGTCGCAAACCAGCGCAGCGACTACGCCGAGTACAGCCAGAAGGTGCGCGAGCTCGAGGCGGCGAACCCGGTCAGCCTGCGCCACATCATGGACGTCAAGTCCGACCGCGACCCGATCCCGGTCGAGAACGTCTCGGCCGCCGTCGGCCACCACGACTATCCGATCGTGATCGCCTCGATGAGCTTCGGTTCGCAGAGCGAGACCGCCTTCCGTGCGTACGCGGAGGCTGCCAAGCAGATCAACATCCTCTCGGTCAACGGCGAGGGCGGCGAGCCGCACGACATGATCGGCAAGTATCCCAAGCACCGCGGGCAGCAGGTTGCCTCCGGTCGCTTCGGAGTTACTGCCGACCTGCTCAATAGCTCTTACCTGCTGGAGATCAAGATCGGCCAGGGCGCAAAGCCCGGCGAGGGCGGACACCTCCCGGCCAGGAAGGTCACCGAGAAGGTCGCGGCAGCCCGTAACGCCACCACCGGAACCGACCTGATCAGCCCGTCCAACAACCACGACCTCTACTCGATTGAGGATCTCGCAGAGCTGATCGACGAGCTCAAGACCGCCAACCCTGACGCCCGCGTCGCCGTGAAGGTGCCCGTCGTTCCGAACATCGGCACGATCGGCGTCGGCATCGCCAAGGCGGGGGCCGACATCATCACGCTCTCGGGCTTTGAGGGCGGCACCGGTGCGGCGCGCGCCCACGCGCTCCGGCACGTCGGACTGCCGAGCGACATCGGCACGCGCGCCGTCCACCAGGCGTTGATGGAAGCCGGAATCCGCAACCGCGTGGAGATCTGGGCCGACGGCGGCTACCGCCACGGCTGGGACATCGTCAAGCTGCACTGCCTGGGCGCCAACCGCGTCGGCTTTGGCACCCTGGCGATGGTCAGTCTCGGCTGCACGATCTGCCGTGGCTGTCAGCTCGACACATGCCACGTCGGCATCGCGACGCAGATCGAGACCGTCGAAGAGGCGGAGCAGCACGGTCTGAAGAAGTTCACGCCGCAGGTGCTTGAGCCGGCGGTTGAGGCCTGCGCCACGTTCTTCAAGGGGATCGGCGAGGAGGTCCGCGAGATCACCGCACAGCTTGGCTTTGAGAACGCGCAGGACCTGGTCGGACGTTCTGACCTCCTGGTCCAGTCGGCCGCGGCCGACAAGGTCGATCTCGCTGAGCTGATCAGCCCGCTCGAGGAGTACCTCGACCTCACGCCGCTCGACCTCCCGGTCGAAGCAATCGCAGATGAGCGCGCCGAGGCGGGCATCATCGTCAGCCGCCCGATCATGCTCCCTGAGAAGGAGGCGTCGAAGACGCTGGCGGGCCTCGTGCAGGATGTCTGCGGCGGACCGGCTCGCGCCGGGGGCGAACCGATGTCCTACGCCTACCCACGCTCGACCAACGCCAATGACCGCGTTCTGGGCACCGAGCTCGCCGGCGGGATCTCCCGCGAGCGGATCTTTGGCGACGGTCCGGAGGCGACTGATGCGCCGCTGGTCAACGTCAGGTTCGATCACGGCTCGGTTGCCGGTGGCGGCCTTGGGGCGTTCAATGTCTACGGCGTCGATATCGGCGTGCAGGGTGGCGCGCAGGACGGCGTCGGCAAGTGCATGCTCGGCGGCCAGATCAGCGTGCTCAAGGGCGAAAACCGCTTCGGCAAGCGCGTCAACGGTTCGGTCGGTAAGTCCTTCGCATACGGAGCCCAGCGCGGGCGTCTGTTCGTGCAGGGCGACGCCGATTCGCGCTGCGGCATCCGTCTCTCGGGCGCCGACGTCGTGATCGGCGGCGAGCCGACGGAGCCGATCGACGACTCCAAGGGCTGTCTTGCCGACCGCGCGAACATCAAGGGCTTCGCATTCGAGTACATGACCGACGGCCGCGCCGTCGTTCTTGGTGACCCAGGTCCCTGGGCCTGCGCCGGAATGACCGGCGGGCGTATTTACATGCGCCGCTGGGAGGAGATGGGCCTCACCAAGGAAGCGCTGACGCGCCGCCTGGGCAAGGGCGCCAAAGCCGTGATCCAGGAGATCGACCCTGAGGGAATGCTCGACATCCAGGAGATCCTCGAGGCGTACGCGGGCGAATTGCGCGAGAGCGGACAGGCTGACGAGGCCGACCGCATTCTCGGACTGGCCGCCAACGCCGGCGAGAACTTCTACATGTGCGTGCCCGAGCGCGAGCAGGCCGACCCGTCGATTTCGACCGAGTAGCGCTGGAGTAGGCTCAAACGCATGCGTTCAGCGCAGGCCAAGATCACGATTGACCGCTCGCCCGAGGAGGTCTTTGCGTACCTCATCGACTACGCCTCGCGGCCGGAGTTCGCCCCGCTGATCTACCGCGACCTGCGCCTCGCACGTGTTGAAAGCGCCGGTGAGGGAGCCGGTGGTCGCTTTCGCCTGCACCGCAAGCTGCGCGACCGCTACGCCGGGACCACAGTGACTGAGGTCCGCGCGCCCGAGCGCATCCTCGAAGAGGGATCGACCGGTCGCGGGGGTCGCGTTCAGATGGCGGCCGAGCTGCTGCTCGAGGAGCTCTCCGGTGGCGGCACCCGCCTGCACTGGATCATCGAGACCTATCCGCTAAACCCAGCCGACCGGATCCGCGAATTCGGCATGCGCCGTCAAATCAAGCGCCGCATGAAGAGCTCGCTGCGCCGTTTGCGCGGCATCCTTGAGGGCGCTCCAGACGCTGCCCCGGGCGAGCGTCCGACGGTCGGCGGGCTCGACCGTTTCTACGTGCCGAACCCGTAAGCGACGATCGTCACTTGACCGCCCGATCCACTTACTAGACTTCCGCGCCGCATGGAGCATTCCCCGTCAAGCTCGCGCCTCAAGCAGGCCGTAATCCGTCTCGCCGGCCTCGCCGCGATCCTCGCAATCGCCGTCTCGGCAAGCGGCTGCGACAAAGAGGTCCAGGCCCTTGAGGCCAAGGAGGGGACGCGCGTCTACGTCGACAACCTCTTCTACCAGGTGCAGATCTCGCGCCAGCTCAACCCGAAGGACGTCGAGGACGAGTACTACCTGCTCGAGCAGCCCGCTCCGGCGAAGGGCGACTCCTACTTCGGTGTCTTCATGCGGGTCGACAACGAGACCCACGACGGCCGCGTGCTCCCGATCAGCACCGACCGCATGAAGATCACGACGGCCGCAGGCGAGGTCTACCGTCCGCTTGAGGTCAAGTCGCCGGGCTGGGGCTACGCGCCGGCACCGATTGGCAAGGGCGGCATGCTGCCGATCCCGAACACGCCAGCGTTTGTGGGACCGATCCGCGGTGGCCTGATCCTCTTCCGCATCCCGCTCAGCTCGCTGGACGCGCGCCCGCTCCACCTGGAGATCCGCGGCCGCGAAGAGACCGGCAGCATCACCCTCGACGTCTGAGCGAAAGGTGGCCCGATCGGGCCACCCTTGAGCTGGACTCCTGATGATCGTGGCAGCGGCACCGCCCGTCATCATCTAGCCCAATGAGCCTGCTCGACTGGTCGATCATCGCCGGCGTCCTCGCCTTCGGGATCTGGGGATTCCGCCAGGGCGCGGTGCTTGGCATCTCTTCGCTGATCGGCTTCATCGGCGGCACGCTGGTCGGCGTCAACGTCGCGGGCAAGCTGCTCGAGAGCGGCAACGACTCGCCCTACACGCCGCTTCTGGCGCTACTTGCAGCGCTGATCACCGGTGGCCTGCTGGCAGAGCTCGCGCTGATGATCGGATACCGCGTGAGAGTGCGCTTCACGAGTCGCAGCGCCAATCAGATCGACGGCGCGATCGGTGCAATCTTGCTGGCGGCCTTCGCGATCGGCATCGTCTGGGTCGGAGCGGCGGCGATCACGCAGTCACGGGCCAATCAAGAGCTCAGGAAGCAGATCCGCGCCTCGGCCGTGATCAAGGAGATCAATGCGGTCTTGCCGCCATCCAAAGGGATTCTCGACGCGATCTCGCGGATTGACCCGGTGCCGCAGATCAACGGACCCTCGGCCAACGTCGCGCCGCCCTCGGGTGAGCTCGCGAGCGACCCGGACGTAGAGCGCGCCGCGCAGTCAACAGTGCGCGTGCTCGGCACCGCCTGCGGGTACGGCGTGGAGGGCTCTGGCTGGGTGGCGCAAGGGGGAGTGGTCGTCACCAACGCCCACGTGGTCGCAGGCGAGCTCGACACGACCGTGCAGTTGATGGGCAGCGGCACGCAGCTGCGCGCGCAGGCGATCTGGTTTGACCCCAAGAACGATCTGGCGATTCTCTACGCGCCGGGACTGATCGCCCAGCCGCTGGGGCTGATCGCCAAGACGGAGAAGGGAACTCCGGGCGCGATCATCGGCTACCCGCTGAACGGCCCGCTGAAGATCACCGCCGCGCGCATGGGCGCAACCACGACGGTGATCTCCGACGACATCTACGGCAGCGGCCCGGTGACGAGGCGAATGACAACCTTCCGCGGCCTCGTCAGGCACGGCAATTCCGGCGGTCCGATCGTGGATGAGAACGGCATCGTGCGCAGCACGGTCTTCGCGGCAAAGAGCGACAGCGACAACCGGAGCGGCTTCGGAGTGCCCGGCGAGCAGATCGCCGAGGCGCTTGAGCAGGCCAACGTGAATCAGCCTGTTTCGACTGGCAACTGCAGCTGAGCAGGGACTTCTTGCCCGGGCGCTTTTCCGTCGCCCCCAGAGCCTAAATTGGCTCCCAATGTCCCTCTGTTTCATCGAGCCCCAGGACGCCGTGCGCGTGGTCGCCGACTCCGTGGGTCGCGAGGCCCGCAGGCAACTTGTGACCGAGGTGGTCCACGCTTGGGTCAACTCGCTGCCCGACTCTGAGCTTCCGATCCATTACTCGGAGGCAATCCAGGCGCTCGACACCGAGGACCTCACGGTGCTCGCCGCATGGCACGCATCACTAGAGGTCGGCCAGCCGGTTGCTAACCGCGACTTTCTGATCGGCGCCTACTCGGCGCTCGGGCACGACCACCGCCGCGAGGCGCTGCGCATCGCCGCCGGCTT
>CAZRAA010000042.1:0-19877 GCA_964597975.1 uncultured Thermoleophilaceae bacterium
TGCGGTGCTCAAGGTTCTGCTTGACCTTGTTCTCGTGACCGGAGTAAGTGTTGATTGCGTACCAGGAAAACATTTGGGGGAAGACTCTCTTTAGAAGATCTGTGGCTAGAAGACCAGGAAGTTGACGATCTGCTGGGCGACCCAGTCGATTGCGCCGAGGTAAGCGCCGGCGATGATCACGAAGCCAATAACAATCGACGTCATCGTCGACATCTGCTTGCGATCCGGCCACTGCACACGGCGCAGCTCGGCCCATGACGAGCGCAGGAAGGTGCGCAAGCGCCCCTTCTCCTTGGGCGCTTTGTCCTTGGCGGGCTTGGCCTGCGACTTGGCGGGCTCGGGCTTGAGCTTGGCTGTGCGGCGAATCTCTTCGGCGGCCTCGACCGAGGCAGCAGCCTTCACTGTGCCTTCGTCGACCGGTGGCGCGCCAACGGGTTCAGCGGGAGCCCCGCCCTTGCCGGCGTTGGCCTCCTGCTTGGCCTTGCGCTGCTTTGCCTTTTGGCGATTACGCGCCACTTGGAGCTACCTCGTCTCCTTGTGCGGACGGTGACCGCCGCACCAGCGGCAGTACTTCTTCATCTCGATGCGGTCAGGGTTGTTCCGCTTCGATTTGTTCGTCTGGTAGTTGTGGCGCTTGCACTCTTCGCAGGCGAGCGTTACAGCGATTCTTACGTCTCCGCGTGCCATTTCTCTATCGGTCCAAGTCTTTAAAAAGCAGGTTTCGGATCACAGGGGCCCGCGATGATCGGGCTGCGCCTGTAGTCGCCCGGAGTGGGTGACAAACCCGCGGGCGACAAAAAAACACCTCGGCCGGCTGGCGCGAGGAACGCGTTAGTTTAGCGCGAATTTCCGGCAACCCAAAGACCCCGCCGGAGGGGCTTCCTCAGCAAAACTTCGAGGAACCCCATGGCTTCCTCAGCCCGAACCCGAGGAACCCCCTGGCTTCCTCATACAACACTTGAGGAAGCCCTTGGTTTGTATGTTATCTTGTACGCCTGTATGTATTAGTGATCCGAGAGAGGTACTCGATGACGCCGCACGATTGGAACGCGCAGGACTACGACCGAACCAACGCGGGGATCATCGCGCTCGGAACCGAGGTGCTGAATCGACTCGAGCTAACTGGCGAAGAGACCGTGCTCGACGCGGGCGCAGGCACCGGGGCGGTGACTCAACTCCTGGCCAAACGGCTGCCTGACGGAAGCGTGATCGCGCTCGACGCAGCGCCGGCGATGGTCGAGTTTGCGCGCAGTCGCTTTGCTGACGCCGAGAATGTTGAGGTCATCCAGGCCGATCTGCAGTCGTTTGATCTGGCCGGCCGCGAGGTCGACGCGGTGTTCTCAACGGCGACCTTTCACTGGATCAAGGACCACGCCGCGCTCTGGCGCAATCTGCGCGCGGTGATGCGCGACGGCGCGCAGTTGGCAGCCCAGTGCGGCGGTCAGGGCAACATCGAGAGCGTGCTTTCCGTCGTCGAACCGCTCGGCGAGCAGGCCCCGTACGCCGATTTCGTCGGCGGCTGGCAGCCACACCACTTCGCTGCGCCCGACGAGACTGAAGCGCTGATGCGCGCTGCTGGGTTTGCGGAGGCGCACGCCTGGCTCGAGCCGCGGCCCGTCTATCCGGAGGACCTTGGCAAGCATCTGCGCGAGGTGATCCTCGGAGCCCACGCTGAGCGAATGCCGGCCGAGCTATTCGAGCAATTTGCCTCCGAGGTCGATGCGGCGCTTGGCGATCGCGAGTCAGTCGATTACGTGCGGCTGAACATCGACGCGATCGCTTGATCGGTCAGCCCGCGAGGTCGATCGTGGCCTGGTCTGCCATCAGCCTGCCCCGCAGAGTGAGCACCGCATTGCCCTCTTCATAGTCCGCCGGCTCGAGCATTCCCAGCTCCAGCTGGCGGGCGGCCGCGGCGCGGCCCTCCGGGGTCAGGCGCTCAAGCTCGATCCCGGTGCGCAGGCGCAGGCCGAGCATCACTTCCTCCAGCCGGCTCGAGTCGGCCCCGGGAATCTCGCGCGCAGCAGCCGGTGACTGCTCGACCGCCAGCCGCTCCGACCACGCGCGCGGGTGCAGGACGTTCCACCAGCGCACGCCGCCGACGTGACTGTGCGCGCCGGGCCCCACACCCCACCAGTTTCCGCCCGACCAGTAGCCCAGGTTGTGGCGGCAGTAGGCGTCCTCGTCGACCGCCCAGCTGCACGTCTCGTACCAATGCATGCCCGCCTCGCCGAGCACACGCTCGGCGGTCTCAAACCGATCGACGATCACGTCTTCCTCCGGCACGACCAGCTCGCCGCGCCGCACCTGGGCGGCCATCCGCGTCCCGGGTTCGACGATCAGCGAGTACGTGCTGATGTGATCGGGCTCGGCCGAGAGCGCCGCATCGAGCGAGGCGCGCCAGTCTTCCGCGCTCTCGCCGGGCGTTCCGTAGATCAGATCGAGGCTGACCTGTTCAAAGCCGGCCTCGCGCGCTTCGCGCACGGCGCTTTCAGGCCGGCCGGGCGTGTGCTCGCGATCGAGCACGGCCAGCACCGACGGGACCGCAGACTGCATGCCGAGCGAGATCCGCGTGAAGCCGCCTGCTGCGAGCGCCGCTAGCTTGGCGGGATCAACCGACTCCGGGTTGGCCTCTGTCGTGATCTCCGCGCCGGGCGCCAGCGCGAAACGCTGATCGATCGCCGCGACGATCGCGGTCAGATCCTCGGCCGGGAGGATCGTCGGCGTGCCGCCGCCGATAAACACCGTGTCGATCGGGCGGGCGCTCGCGCCGAACACCTCGGCCGCAAGATCGAGTTCGCGGAGCACCGATTCGAGGTACCCGAGACGCTCCGCCCCATCCTCGCCCGGCACGTAGGTGTTGAAGTCGCAATACCCACAGCGCGAAGCGCAATAGGGCACATGCACATAGATCCCAAGCGGCGCACCCCCAAGCCGTTCCAGCGCCGGCGCCGGCAACGCCCCATCGACCGGAGCCACATCACCCTCAGGAAGCCGAACCATCCCCCGACCCTACAAAGCTGCATCTTTGTAGTACTACAAAGATGCAGCTTTGTAGGGTGGGCGTTTGGTGGCTAGGTGTGCGGGGTTAGGGTCAGCTCGCCTATCCCGACGCCGATCTCGCGCAGGTCCGGCGCAAGGTCAAGTTCCGCCGGGACCGCCGGCGATTTCACGACCAAGACGATTTCCGCGCCCCGCGCCCCAGCGAGCGCCTTGGCCGGGACCCTGAAAACCGGCGACGCGGCCGGCGTCGATTGAGTGAGCTTCACCCGGCCAACGCGATACCCATTGACCACGACGCTGGCCCGTACGCGCGGATGCGCGTCAGCCAGCGGTGCGCGGATGCCGAACGTCAGCTCAGCGTCGCCCTCGATCGGCCGTTCGAGCCCCAGCGTGATGCGCGAACAACCCCCGCGCGACCAGATCCCAAAGTCCTCGGGAAACCACCAGCCATTGGCCAGATACTCCGTGCGGGCGCCAGCTCCGCTGAACTTCAGCTCCTCTCCCGGCGAGTAGCGCGGCCAATTGTCAGCCGCGGCACCGGGCACCTCATCAGCCCCGAGTAGCGAGCGCAGCCGACGCCGCGCAAACCAAGGCCGCCCAAGCGCCGCAAACACGAAGTCGCCCGGCAGCGCGCGGCGCGAACTCACCCCGCGACGACGTGCCAGAAAATCCAACAGATCGCCAGGCCCCGTCCGCGCGCCAAAAGGAACGTGGTCGGCGATCTCCAATTCATAGTCCTCGAGCATCCGCGAGAAGCGCCCGGTCAGCGCCGGCGTGCCATCCTCGGCCGGCTTCCTCCAGCGCCGCGCACGCACGGCAAGCGGCGTCGGGCTCTTCTCAAGCGCGCGTCGCGTGGCTGGCGGCAGCTCAAGCTGCGCTACCTCCCCCAGGTAGTCGAAGGCAGCAAGCATCTGATGCGCCAACCGCCAGTCACGACCGCGCCGCGCGAGCAGATCCCAATCGATCGCCGATTCGTGGCCGCGCACCAGCAGAACGCAGTCGCCGACCCAGCGCTCGCGCAGCTCGCGCCAGGGGTCGGCGGCGTGCGCGATCGTCACGACCAGCAAATCCGTGCGCCCAAGCGCGCGGCAGGCGACCCCGGCAATCTCGGCGTCCACCGCGTGTTCAGCCAGCTGCCGCGCAATTTCCGGGCGGCGGATCGACTGCAGCGCGCTCCAGTGCAGATCGATCGACTCGCCGGCGGCGCGCTTGAAATCCTCTCCATGCTTCAAGGCGAGCAGCCGCGGCTCGCCAGCGATCAATCCCTCTGCGTCACGCCCCGCAAACCCCTCCTCGAGCAGCACATGAGTGGCGGCAGCGAGCGTGTCGGGATCCACCAACACGTCGAAGTCCCACATCGGCCGCAGCCGCGCCGGCACGCCGTGCCCGTAGACCAGCGCCGCGCCCTTCATCAGGATCGGATCGCAGCCGGCAGCCGAAAGCTTCTCGATCGCCGGCGCGACCAGCCGCGCATGCGACTCGGTGCGCAGCCAGGTCACGCGCGAGACGTTGGTGATCTGCGAGGCCAGCCGCGGATCGACCGGCAGCGCGTCGGCGCGAGCGCTGAGCATCGGCAGCAGTTGCACCGAAGCAAAATCAAGCGTGTCGAGATCGACCGCGTCAGACCAGCGCGCGGCGGCCCGCTTGGCGACGTCCGGATCGCTGTGCACCAGCGCCGTCAGCAGATCCTGCTGCAACGGCGGCGGCTTCATCAGCTCTGTTCGCGCCGGCGCAATCATCAGACCCGGCCGCGCCGCGCGAGAATCGCCGCGCGCGCCGAGCGCAAGTATTCCTGCCGGATCCCTTCGCGGTCGACGATCGAGCGGTTGGCGCCGTGAACGCGACGCTCCAGCACGATGTCATCGATCTGCGCCGGAGGGCCGAGCGCATGCATCAGCCCAAAGAAGTCGTGCGCGCCAGGCTCTTCGCTGAAGCCGCCGTGCCGATCGAACTCGCTGCGTCGGATCAACATCGCCGTTATCGATCCGGTGGTCGGCTGGTCAGAAATCGCGAACTGCCGCGCGAGCTCCGTCTCGCGCCCGGGGTCATAGAACTCACGCACACGGCCGCCCGCCACAACTCCGCCGTCGATCGCCTCGAGCAGCAGGCGATTGCGCTCGGGCGTGTAGAGATCGTCGCCGTCGAGAAAGGAAATGAACTCCGTCTCAAGCTCGCGCACCCCGATGTTGCGGGCGATCGCCGGGCCCTTCCCCGGGCCCGGCACAACCGTCGCCCCCCGCTCGCGCGCGACCGCCGCGGTCTCGTCGGTCGAGGCGTCGTCCACCAGCACGATCTGCGAAACGGGCACGCTTTGGGCCAGCACGGAGTCGATCGCCTCGCCGACGTACTGAGCCTGGTCGCGCACCGCCAAGACCACGCCAATCACGGCTGATTCCCCCCGCCGATCTTGCCGCGGCGCTCGAGCGACTCCTTCAGCCGGTGCACGATCGCCGGGCGATTGTGTTCGCGATCCGTTGTCAGCGAACCCGGGCGCTTGCGGTACTCCAGCACAACCTGATCGACATGCGCTGCATTCATCCCGGCCTCTTTCATACGCATCACGAAATCGACGTCCTCTCCGTGGACGATCGACTCGTCGAGTTCGCCGACCACGTCGAGAACGCGGCGGCTGATCATCAGGCTCGGCAGCGACACCGCGTACACCGGCTCACCGAACGGCCTCGGCGGGTCGCCCATCAGCACCTGCACCTTGGCGAAGGCGACATCAGCCCCTTGCTCGATCGCCGCACACCTCCCGTCTGGCGATCCAGCGATCCAGATGTCATCGCCGTCCATGAACCCGATGATCGAACCCTCGGCCTCCCGCATCGCGACATTGCGGGCAACCGACGGACCTTGGTTTTCCTGGCGAATCAGCTTGATCGGGCCATCGAGCCCGGCGACAATCTCCGCGGATTCGTCGGTCGACCCGTCATCCACCACGATCAGTTCAAGCAGACCGTCGGCGCGCTCGATCACGCTGCGCACCGCCTCCTCGACCCATGGCGCACAGTTGTGCACCGGCATCACCACGGAGAGGTTGCCGCTCATTGCGCGGCGCCCACGGCGCCGAGTTCGCGCAGCGCGCCAGGGATCCGGTCGATGTCCGGCCCGACGGTCAAGGAGTAGGCCGGCAACTGCTCGAGCAGCGCCGAGATCGCCGCCAGCGAACGGCCGAGCGCGCCCGTCATCACAGAGAGGCTGCCGCCGGTCAGCCGCCGCAGTGCCTCGGCAGGTGCGACCGGCTGCGGAGAACCAGTGCGCTCGCCCAGCTCCGGCAAAACAACCGCGTGGACCGCCTGCGACCGCACGATCAGATCCGAGAGATCAAAGCGATGCTTGGCGCGCCAGTCGAGCCCGGCCGGCTCGCCAATCTCGGCAAGCCTGGGCAGCAGCGAAAGCGTCGAGTCGGTGACCTTCACGCACGAATAGACCGCGTGCGCCATCGGACCATCCTCATCCAGCGTGACCAGCGTGAAGTCGTCAGAGGTGAATGCCTCGCCGGCGATCGCGCAGGCGAGCGAAGAGGTCGACTTGCCGGCACCACCCGGGCCGCCGATCAGCACGCCGGCCGCAGAAGCCAGATGCAGCATGTGCGCGTCGTGTTGTCCATATGCCCAGCGCAGCAGGTTGCGCAGCGGCGAGCCGCCTTCGCCGGGCATCATCTTCTCGGCGTCGCGAAACCACTGCACGCCGCTGGCGGCGTCCTCGTCGTAGTACGAGAGAGTCGCGTGTTCAAGGTCGTAGATCGCCAGGCGCGGCGGATCGACGTAGCCCGGGATCTCCTGCCTGCGCCCATGAAACGCAGCGGCAGGCCACGGCGGCGGGGGAAGCGGCACGCCGCTCTCAGCGCTGTCGAAGGCGAACAGTTCCGAGTCCGCCGGTCCGGCGGGCTCGCTTGAGAGCAAACCGCGACCGAGCACAGGAACAACCTTCGTGCCGCAGAGGTTGATGCGCACACGCAGGCCCGCTGCATCGAGCTCGACGACGTCACTGGGAACAACCTCGCGCGCCGACCGTGCCGCGGCTACGAAGTCATCGATCGTGCTCACGTGGTCGGCGCGACCGGCCAGCCGTCGGCGTCGAGGTTGATGTCGTGGATCGGGTCAAGCATCAAGAGCTCCTGCATGTCCGTGAACTTCTCGAAACTCGGCTCTCCGTCGAGCCTCACCCGCTCGGAAGCGGGACCAGCGTCGGCCTCGCCAATCGCCAAGAGGCCTTCCTCAAGGAAGCGCTGAGCGAAGGTCGCAACGCCAGAGGCGTCGCCTTCGACACTCGCCGCAAGCGACTCCGCGCTGCGGCCGTCGGCGACGAGGTTCCAGAGGACGGTTGCCGCCGGGCTGAGCGCGTAGTAGCAACCGGAGTCGAGATTGACGAGCACGGCCTCGCCGTCAAAGGTCTCGTCGATCACATCGGGGCGGTTGGGTCGCAGTGATTCAGACATGGCGAGAGCCTAACGATCGCTCGCTCGGCGATCGCGGCTTTCAAGCTGCTCGGAAAGCTCCAGCCACTCGGCCTCGAGCGAATCTTTGGTCGCAGTCAGCTCTGCCAACTCTTTCTGCAGCGGCGCGAGCCGCTCAAAGTCGGTCGCGGCATCCGCCATCTCTTCATGCAGGGAATTCTCACGCGCGCCGGCCCGCTCCAACTCGCGCTCCACGCGGCGCAGCTCCTTCTCGATCCGCCGCGTTTCCTTGCGGTCGGCCTTCAGCTGGGCGCCGGGGGTCACCGCCTTCGCCTTGGGCGCCGACCAGTCCGCCGTCTCACCCGTCAAACCACCAGCCGCACGCCGTTCCTCGATGTACTGGTCGATCCCGCGCGGCAGGTGGCGCAATTTGCCGTCGCCCATCAGCCCGTAGACGTTGTCGGTCACGCGCTCGACGAAGTAGCGGTCATGGCTGACAACGACCAGCGTGCCGGGCCAGCTGTCGAGCAGATCCTCCAGCGCCGTCAAAGTGTCGATGTCGAGGTCATTGGTCGGCTCGTCGAGCAGCAGCACGTTGGGCTCGCCCATCATCAGCCGCATGATCTGCAGGCGCCGACGCTCGCCGCCCGAGAGCGACTTGACGAGTGTCCGCGAGCGCCCACCGCGAAAACCGAATCGGTCGCAAAGCATCCCGGCCGTTATCTCGGTCCCGTCCGAAAGATTCGAGACGAGCTTCGAATCTTCCAGCGACTCGAGCACGCTGCGCTCCTCATTGAGCTCTTCAAGCTCCTGGCCAAGCTCGGCGACGCGCACGGTGAGGCCTCGCTTGACCGAGCCGGCGGTCGGCTCGATGTCGCCGGCCAGCAGCCTCATCAGCGTCGTCTTGCCCGCGCCGTTGACCCCGACCAGCGCGCTGCGCTCGCCCGGACCCAGTCGCCAGGTGATCTGATCAAAAAGCGGTGCGCGTCCGGAATACGCGTAGGAGACCTTGATCGCGTCGATCACGCGATTGCCCAGGCGCTGTGTCGCGAACTTCAACAGTTCCACATCGTTGCGCGGCGGCGGCTCGTCGGCGATCAACTCGTTTGCCGCGTCGACGCGAAACTTCGGCTTGGTCGTGCGCGCCGGAGGACCGCGGCGCAGCCAGGCGAGCTCTTTCCTGATCAACGCGCGGCGACGCGTCTCGCGCGCGGCGGCCTGGCGATCGCGCTCGGCCCGTGCCAGAACGTAGGCCGCGTAACCGCCCTCGTAGCGGTGCACGCTCTCGCCCTCAACCTCCCAGGTCTGCTCAACAACCGCATCGAGAAACCAGCGATCGTGGGTCACAACCAACAACGTCCCCGCGCGCGCCGCCAGGTGCGCCGCAAGCCAGTCGACGGCCTCGACATCGAGGTGGTTGGTTGGCTCATCGAGCAGCAGTAGCTCGGGGTCGTCGAGCAGCGTGCGTGCCAGCGCAACGCGCCGCCGCTCGCCTCCGGAAAGACTGCCGATCAGGGTGTCGAGCCCATGTGGAAACCGCGAAACCTCCACGCCACCAAGCAGCTCGGTCAGTACCTCGCGAAAGCGCCCGCTGGCCGCCCACTCGTGGTCGGCCCGATCGCCGACGAGTTCCTGCCGCACCGTGGCATTGGGATCGAGCCGGTCACGCTGATCGAGCAGCGCCAGCGTGAGTCCGCCGGTGCGGGTGACCGACCCGCGTTCTGGGACCTCCTCGCCGGAGATCAGCCGCAGCAAAGTTGACTTTCCCTGACCGTTGCGACCGACCAGACCGATGCGCTCGCCGGCATTCACGCCAAGGGTCAGATCGGTCAGGATCGGCCGGCTCGCGTACTCCTTGGAGACGTCCTTGAGGTTTACGAGGTTGCGCGGCGCTGCTGGCATCGGTCAAATCCTTGCAGCGCCGCCACGGCTAGCGCGATCTTTGCGAGGCTTGCGTCGATGGCTGTGCGTCCAATTCTGGTTGCCGCGACTGCGGCGATTGCACTCTCCGGCTGCGGCACACAGGCGGCGGCCCCGCCCAAGCTCAACTCTGAGAAACCGGCAGCCGGCCCCACGCAGAACGCCGCCGCAAAGGATCTCCCTACGCCCGCCGAGGGCTCCGCCGCGGTCGCCGAGTTTGCCGCCAAGGGCCGCCCGATCTATTGCGGCGGTCGCAAGCGACCGTGGATCGCACTGACCTTCGACGACGGCCCGGGTCCATACTCAAAGCACGTGCTCGCACTGCTCAAGCGCGCGCAGGCGCCGGCGACGTTCTTCGACGTCGGCCGCAACGTCGCGCCCTATCGCTCGTCGTTGGTCCGAGAAAACAGCAGCGGCGCGGCGATCGGCAACCACTCCTGGTCGCACCCCGTGCTGCCGTCGCTGTCGGCTCGCGAGCAGCGCGCGCAGCTCGCAAACACGCGCAAAGCGATCTCCCGCGTCACCGGCGAGCCGGTACGACTGTTTCGCCCGCCCTACGCCGAGCGCGACAAGACCACTGACCGCATCTCGCGCTCGCTGAAGATGGCGACGATCCTCTGGGATGTCGACAGCCGCGATGCGCTCGGCGCGAGCTCGAAGCAGATTGCGCGGCGCGTCAAGAACGGATTTCACGCCGGGGCGATCGTGTTGCTGCACGAGAACCGCGGCCAGACAGTGCGCGCGCTGCGCTACACGATTCTGCCGGCGCTCAAGAAGAGTGGTCTGACCCCGGTGACGATCCCCCAGATGCTGGCCGGCAATCCGCCAACCGATTCGCAGCTGCGGCGCGGGCGCGGCGGCTGCACGAAACGCCGCTAAACGGTCGACCAGCCGCCGTCGGAGGGAAGAATCGCGCCGCTGACGTTGGCCGAGTCGCCGCTGGCAAGCCACGAAATCGCCGCCGCGAGCTGTTCGGAAGTTGCCATCGGAGGCAGGACGCGCTCAAACAACGGAAACACTCGCTCGGCCGCGATCTCGGAATTGGGGTGAACCTCGATCGCCGTCGCGACCGGCCCGGGCGCGACCGCGTTGCAGCGGATCCCTTTGTCCGCGTACATGAACGCCGTGCTGCGAGTCAGGCCGATCACGGCGTGCTTTGAAGTCGTGTAGGCGGCCCCGGCGGCGCTGCCGCGCAGGCCGGCCTCCGAGGTGACGTTGACGATCGACCCCGCACCGGCCTCAACCATCGCCGGCAACGCCGCGCGAGTCAGACGCATCAGCGAGTTGAGATTGACGTCAAGCACACGCTGCCAAGTCTCGTCAGCCACTTCACCGACCGCTTCGAAGCCGTCCATGATCCCGGCGACGTTGCAGAGCGCATCAATCCGGCCACCGCAGGCGTCCACGGCAGAGTCGACCGCAGCCTGATCGACCAGGTCGCCGGCCACCGCAACGAGCTCCAACGCAGTGTTCTCGCCGAGCAGCGAGTCGAGACGCTCGGCAGAGATGTCGCAAGCGATCACCCGTGCGCCCTCATCGGCGATTCGCAGCGCCGTGGCGCGCCCGATGCCGGATCCGGCACCGGTCACGATCACGGTTTGACCTGCAAAGCGAGCGGATTCGCCCATCGGTCGATCATTTCACAGTTCGCCGGCTGCTGGTGGGCTGCCGACCTTTTCGAGCTCTCAGTTTCGGAGCGCTCACGGGGGGCTGAGTGCCGATGCTAACCCGCCTCTCGGAGGTAGGAGTCGACAGCTACCGAAGCAATCAGAGCCGCCACCTCTGGCGGATTGTCGAGCATCGTCATGTGGTCGCTGTTGGTGATCGTGTGCGTCGCGACGTTCTCTTGCGCCACCACGCTCCGGATGTCTTCGCGGTCAAATCCGATCGACTCGGCGTCGCCGCGCACGAAGTGCACTTCGCCGCGGGCCTCGGCGAGTCGCTTGGCGAGCGTGCCGTATTGCTCGAGATGGTCGAAGTAACCGTTGATCACCGCGCGATTCTGATCCGCTGGAACTCGCTGCATGTCTTCGATGATCAGGTCGAGGCGTTCGGGTCGCACCAACCCCTGCATGCTGCGGCGAACGTTCTTGCCGGCCGCGGCATAGAGCCTCCGCGCCAGCGGCGGGATCATCTCTGCGCGCCGCAGCAATCGCACACCGCGGTACTCGTTGCGGTAGCGCAGGCAGGGATCGAGCAGGATGATCTTGCCGCGATAGTTGTTGCGCGCGGCGACCTCGATCAGAATGTTGGCGCTGAGCGAGTGACCGACTAGGAGGTCGAGGCCTTCTGCCGCGGCGAGCGCTTCGATCAGCTCGGCGTAGTCGGCCGAGGCGTAGCCGAAGCCGTCGGGCGCGGCGTTCTGCCCGAAACCCGGCGGGTTGGCCGCCCATGTTTCGATGCCTGCTTCGACCAGCGCCGGCTCAGCCACGACGTCGATGTAGGTGATCGCCGTGCAGAAGCCACCCGGCAACAACAGCGCGCGGTGTTCCGGCTCCTGCGGGCCGCGGCGGAAGATTTGCCACGGCCCGAATCGCGACTCAGTTCCAAGGTTGTCCACGGGACAACCGTAGGGGTCGCGGGTGCTACGCCCGCCACCGAATAGTCAGCGGTTTGCTCTTGTTGCCGGCCGTATCGCGAGCCACGACCACGAGCTTGTGCTTGCCCTTGCGCGCCTTGGTCTTGTAAGTCGACTTACAGGCCTTGGCCTTGCCCGTGTCGAGCTTGCAGGTGAACTTCGCCTTCTCACTCGACCTGAACTTGACTGAGACTTTGCCTGAGCTGATCCTCACCGAACGCTTCTTGAGCTTCGGCTTCTTGGTGTCGACCACGACCTGAAGCGCGGTCGGCGGGCTGACGTTGAGGAACGGGTCGGTCGCGGTGACCATCAGATTGTGAGCACCGTCGGAAAGGCCCGCGACGGCGATCGAGTAGTTGCCCGATCCGTCGGTCGCTGCGCTGCCGGCTGGAGTTCCGTCGATCGTCAGCTTGACCTCAGAGCCAGCCTCGGCCGTGCCCGTGACCGCAAACGCAGTGAGCTTCGTCGGGCCGAACGCCGGCGACGTGACGGTGGGTGCACTCGGCGCAACGCCTTCGGCTTCATAGGCACCGATGTCTACGGCCGAGCCCTGGATGCGCACGTTGCCCTCGAGATCGAGCGATTCGGTGTACTCGTCGCTTGCTCCAGCGTTGACAGTCGGCGAGCCCGCGAGCTGGCGGTAGTTGCCGTTGGAAGCGTCAACAAACAGTGGGGTGCCGGCCACGATGTTCGACTCAGTCAACGTGGCGCTGCCGGTGGTCGGACTGATCTCGCTCGCCGCGGAGGAGCCGTAGAGCGAGTGGGAGAAGGTCGCCTGGACGGTGCCCGAGCCGTACTGGCGAACAATGACGTCGGCGCCCACTCCGCGCGCGATCACTGCCTTGGCGTCGAGCGACACCCAGCAGGACGGAGACCCGCCGTCCTGGCAGTCGACATAGATGCCTTCGGCGGCTCGCCCGATCGCAGTCACGTTGCGCAGCACGTTGTAGTGCGTGTCGCCAGTGAACCTGCCGTCGACCCCGCGGAAGTTGCCCTCGCACACCGAGTCTGCGATCTTGCCGTCATTGAGCCGACAGGCACCGAAGCTGGAAGAGCTTGAGTACACGTAGCCGCGCGTGAGCTTCCCGCCCCAAACCTCAACTCCCGAGCCGCTCGCAAAATTGAGCACGGTGAGATTGGTCGCAAGGCCATCACCGTCGATCTTCAACGCAGGGGCCGGCGAAAGCGTGCTCCCAATAATCGTGACGTCGCCCTGGTCTCCAAGTCCGCGCAACGTGGTCTCCGGCGGCACGTACAAACCGTCGTCACCGATGTCGTAGTTGCCCGGATTGACCGAGACGATGTCGCCGGAATTCAGTCCGGTCAGCGCCTGCTGGATCTGGCAGGGAACAGCTTCCGTGCAGGCGCTCCCGCTGCCGCTTTGGGAAGCGAATCGTTCAGTGGCGAGGGCGTTGGCGGCAAACGCAAGCATCGCTACGGAAGCAAGGATTGTGAGGAGAGTGAGTCGACGAGTCAATTTCATGGCGCGCAGTGTAGGGCGAAATCGTTAGCAATGAACGCTTGTGTGCGCCGATGCGCCCGCGACCTCCGGAACGCCGCCACCCGCGCCGGTAGCTTGGTCAGCGAGCTTTCCGACCATCGAACTCGCGACCGACGGAGCCCAGAATGAAAACCACTGACAAGGTCCTGCTGGCCTTCACAGGCCTGTTTCTCGTATTGCTGCCGCTGCAGTTCCTGTTTGCCGGAGTCGGCGTCTTCGGCGGCGGCTTTGACACGCATGAAGTCTTTGGCGCCGGCCTCCTGCACCTGATCACGATCCTGATGACGATCGCGGCGCTCGTGGCAAAGCGCTGGAAGCTCGCCGGGATCTCGTTCGGGCTGGTCGTGCTGATCTTCGTTCAGATCTCGATGGTCAGCATCGGCCGCGACGCTGGCTCGGCCTGGCTCTCGGCATTCCACCCGTTCATGGCGTTCTGTTACTGGCCGTACGTGTACTTCCTGATCTGGCTGCCGCTCAAAGGTGAGGGCACGTCGCCGACGACCACAGCGGCGTAGGACAGGCACAGCGTGGCCAAATCGACCACGCAGAAGACGATCAAATTGGTCAAGCGGCGCTAGGCCTCACCGCCGACGATCGGAAAACCGGCACGCAAGAACTTCAGCGGCGGGGGGCTCCCCCACTGGTTGATCGTGGTCGGGTTGTTTGGCCATTTGCGCGCGACGTAGTCGCCTGCTGGCGGCATCTGCGCAAGGTCCGCGCAGAGTTCGATCATCGCGCCGTCGTGGTCCAAGAAGTAGGTGAACTGGTTGTTGCCCGGTCCGTGCCGCGACGGACCCCAGATCAGTTTCTGGTCGCGCTGCTGCTTGAGCCGATCGGCGATCCGGCCCATCTGGTTGAGGTCTTCGACGGTCCACGCGTAGTGCGAGAGCTCGGCCTTGGGCGCAAGCACGACGGCCATCCCGTGATGGTCGCCGTCGCAGTGCCACCAGCTGGCAAAGGGACCCATGCGGTCGCTGAAGCGAAATCCCAGTCCATCGGCCAGGAACCGCTCAACCGGCTTGGTTCGCAGCGCCTTGATTGAAACGTGCTCAAACTTGATCGGGCGGTCGCCCGCTTCGGGGGCCGCGACGCGCTCCATTCCACTGAAGAGTTTGTAGACATGCCCCGCCGGATCCTGGGCAAACAGCGCGCGGTCGATCCCCGGCTCGCCGTCGCCGACCTCGCGGATCACTCGGCCGCCGGCAGCCTGAAGTTGCTTTGCTGCGGAATCCAGGTCCGCGGGATCGCCGACCTCGAGCCCGATGTGGTCGTAGCCCTGACGCTCGCGATCCTCGATCAGGATCAGCTCGTGGTGACGCTCGTTGCAGGTGAGGTAGGACGCGCCGCCCACTCGCTCGGTCTCGACAAGTCCGAGGATCTCGCACTGAAACTCGACGGCTGCGTCGAGATCCTTCACGCGCATGCCCATATGTCCGATTCGGGTGACCACCTTCTAACTGCCTTTCACTTGTGACTGATCGCTGAAGAACTGCTCGAGCGTGTGCGCGGGCCGGCCCGTCAGATGGGCCACGTCAGCAGTCGCCGAGCCGTCGGCGCCGCTGGCGAAGTAGCGAGCCATACGAATCGAATGGTCGATCTCAAATGACGATGCGCCGCGGCGCTTGAGCGCCCTGCGCGCGAGGCGCGGCGGCACGTTCACGTATCGCGCGCCGCGCAGGCGGGCGGCATCCGCGAAGGTCACGCTTGCGGGGCCGGTGATCTGCCAAGCCCCATCCGATGCCGCATCGTCGGCCAGTAGGGCAACCGCGCAGGCGGCGACGTCGCGCGCGTCGACCATCGCGATCGGTCCGCTCCCCATCGGCGCCGGCATCAGCCCCGCGATCACCGGAACCCCCAGCAGGTTCTGCATCAGGAATGACGAGCGAAGAAACTGGAACTTCAAGCCGCTCCGCTCGATCCGCTGCTCGCTCTGCCAATGCGTGACCGCGGTGGGAGCGGGTCCGTTGGGACCAAGCGAGGGCGCGCTGCCGGAGATCTTGACTATTCGCTCCACGCCAGCAGCCTTTGCGGCAGCCACTGCATTGCTCTCCATCTTGTTTTGATCCGGTCCGTGCGGCGTGAGCAAGAAGAGATCGCGAGCGCCGATGAGCGCGCGCGTCAGCGATTCGACATCGAGCAGATCAGCTTCGACCGTCTCTATCGGCACAGCTTGAGTGCCGGGGTTTCGGACAACCGCCTTCGCCGCGAGCTCGCCGCCGGCTAGCTGTTCGACAACCGCACTGCCGATCGTCCCTGTCGCGCCAAGCACGGCAATCATGCTGCAAGCGCCGCCTCTCGCGCGGGGGTCGCTGCGGGCTGCTGGTCTCCGAGCAGGCGAGCGAGTCCCCGCGAAGCGCCGGCAACATCACCTGCGTCTCCGATCGCATAGACAAAGCGATCCGGGCGAAGTAGCGCCCACTCGCACCCGCGAGCCTCGAGCCACGCGTCGCCCGGGCGCACGACGGACAGAATCCCGCGGGCTTCCCACGCGCTGGCGGCGGCATCAGTCGTGACAACCGCAGCCCAGCCATCACCCAGGTGATCGTCCAGTCGGTCCGGCTGGGGGAAGAGCGATCCAACGTCGCGGTTGAACGGCAGTCGCGCCGGCCGCGTCGCGAATGCTCCGGCTCCGTAGGTCGGGAGCGGCTTCACCCGCTCGCGGATCCAAGCGATCGCCCCCGAGCGATCGAGCCCGCCGACGATCCCGTCGCGCAGGCGGCCGATCGCCGGGTTCGCGGTCTGCACGACGCCGCCCCAGCGCACCGCCAGATTCTGCATGCTCGTCACGTGCGGACGCCGCTCGGTCTCGTAGGTCTCGAGCAGCTGGTGCGGCGCCCCGCGCAGCACGGCGTGCAGCTTCCAGGAAAGATTCTGCGCATCGCGCGCGCCGGAAGAGAAGCCCTGGCCGGCGAACGGCGGGGTCAGGTGCGCCGCGTCGCCCGCGAGGAGCACCCGTCCGGCCTGCCAACGCTTGGCTCTGCGGACGTGGAACGTATAGACCACAGCCCGCTCGAATTCAACCTCTTCATCGGTGATGTACGGAGCCGCAAGCTCACGGATTCGATCGCCGCGTTCGAACTCAGCGGAGTCTTCGCCCGGGTGCAGCATCCACTCCCAGCGATGGCGCCCCGCCGACATCGGTAGCGAGACCGTTGGCCGACGGATGTCGCCGATGAAGTGGGGGTTGGGCACCTTGGCCAGGGGCTTGTCGAGCAGGCCGTCGAGCACCAGCCAGCGCTGCGAGTAGGTCGAACCGCCAAACGGGATCTGCAAGGCACGACGCACGAAGCTGCGCCCTCCATCGCAGGCGACGGCGTAGCGAGCGCGGATGCGGGCCGAGCGGCCGCCGGCACTTGGGCGCACATAGGCATCTACGTGGTCAGCGGCGCGATCGATCGCCTCCACTCGGGTGCCCCAGCGCACGTCGGCAATGTTGCGTTCGGCCAGCGCGGCCACCATCGTGCGCTCCATCGAGGGCTGGTGGATCGATACCAGCGGCGGATGCCCAAGGTCGCCAGATTCCGGCCGCAGGACCTCGACCTTGCGCCCGCGGTTGGTCACGAAGGTGACCGCCTTCTGCGGCTGAGCATCGCGCAGGACAGCCGAGTCGAGCCCGACCGCCTGGAAGATCCGCAGCACCTCATCGTCGATCACAGCCGCGCGCGGCAGCGGGTAGGGCTCGTGCGCCTCGTCGACGGCGATCACGCTGACGCCATAGCCGCCGAGCAGCAATGCGAGCAGCTGGCCGACCGGCCCGAGCCCGCAGATCAGCACCTCGCAGTCCATTTTCAGTCGATCGCTGTTGCGGGCACTGCGGACTCGCTCAGTTTGTTCGTGAGCGTGCCGATGCGGTCGATCTCGAGTTCGATCGTCTGACCCGGCTCGATCCAGCGGTCAAGTTCCAGGCCGCAGCACCCGGGCATCGTGCCGGTCGAGAAGACGTCGCCAGCGTCGAGTCGCTCGCCCTTGGATGCGTACGCGAGCATCTCCCCGACGTCGTGCGCCGGATCGCTTGTTGTGCCCTCGCACCAGACTTCGCCGTCCACGCGCACGCGGCCGGTCGCCTTGGTCCAGTCGCCGAACTCGTCGGGGGTGACGAGATCCGAGCCGATCGAGTTGGCGAACGTTTTCGACTTGACGACGGGTCCGAAGACGTTGCGGCGGTAGTCGTCTGCCTGCACGTCGCGCGCGCTCCAGTCGTTGAGGATGAACCATCCGCCGACCGCGCTCGCGGCCTCTTCGGGCGTCGCGTCGATCAGCGGCGAGCGCAACACGAAGGCGAGCTCAAGTTCGAAGTCGAGCGCCTTGGTGTGCAAGGGCATCCACATCTCCTGGCCGTCGGCGAGCACCATTGTGTGGTTGGCGACGTACATCGTCGGCGCCTCCCAGAAGCGCTCGTTGGGCTTGAACTTGGGGAACGTGCGGCCGGTCTTCTCAAACAGGCTCACCGCCTTCCAAGCCGGCGGCGGGAAGAAGTTCTTCACGAGCATCCGGCTCGAGGCGATCACATGGGCTTCCCAGAGCATGAACGCGCGGATCGAGCGTGGCGTGAACGGCAGCCCGGCGGGATCTGGATCGGCAACGAGTGAAGCGTCGCCCTTGGCGGCCTCGGCGGCAGCTTTGGCGGCTTCGATCGCCTGGTCTCCGCCCTTGAGCAGGGCGAGCACGTCGGTCTCGGCCGCCTCGATGAGCGCCGGATCTGAGTTGTTTGCGCGCAGCGCGCCGGCGATATCGACCCACGTGCCGTCGACCTCCCCGACCACTCCCCGCGTCGTTTTTCTGAGTCGCATGGCGCCACCGTATCACATAACTGATAGTTTCATCAGTTATGACGGTCCTATCGGAAGTATCGTAAGTTTGATAGCCATGAGCCAGACGACCACCGATCAAACAGACCGCAACTCACGGCGCCGCGAGCAGACCCGCGCGAAGCTGATCGAGGCCGCCAAAGTGCTCTTCGCCCGGCAAGGTGCGGAGCGAACGCGGATCAACGAGATCACCGAGCAGGCGGATGTTGGATTTGGCTCGTTCTACAACCACTTCGAGAGCAAGGAAGAGATCGTCGCGGACGTGCTGCGCGAATCAGCAGAAGAGCACGCCCAGGCACTGGTCGCGGCGACCTCCGGGATCTCCGACCCGGCGGAAGTCATCTCGATTGCGCACCGCCACTTTGTCCGGATGGCGCTCGCTGACCCTGAGTGGGCAGGGCTTGCAGTCCGGCTTGAGGACTCAAGCACGGCAATCTTGGACTCACTGAGGCCGTTCGCCCGCGAAGACTTGGAACGCGCGATCTCCGAGGGCAGGCTCGACGTACCCGATGTCGAGGTCGCGCTCTACGCGGCCGGCGGAGCGCTACAAGGCGTGATCCGCGCCGTGCTCGACGGCCGCGTCGGGGCCGAGGCGGAGGTCGTCCACGCCGCGATGGTGCTACGGATGTTTGGGCTCCCGGCGGCCGAAGCCGACGAGATCGCCGGGCGGCCGTTTCCGGGGGCCGTGCTCAGCTAGGCAAAGCGAGCCGGACCGCGGCCAAGCGGCTGCCGCACGAAAATCGCCCGCGCGATGTCTCGAATCGCCTCATCGGCCTGCATGCCTTGCAATCGGGGACGACGACTCGATGTGGATTCATACACCGTCAGCGAATCTCCAGGCCGTGCGCCGGACATAGCGAAAAGACCCTCGGGAACGAGGATTCCATACTCGGGGCCCCGCGGACCTTCTGTGTATGGACCCGACCCTCGCTCCCCGGCATACATGCACCACGTCTTAACTTCGCGCTCAATTCGCTCGACACGCGAGGTGATTCCAATCCAGCTGCGCTTCTCTCCGACGTAGCGGACAACGGCCGGCACGGAGAGCGTTTCGTCTAGATCGCACTCAAGCTTCCTGAGCCAGGCAACTAGCGGCTCGCCCACAAGGTCTTCACCGCGCTCGACCCCGAGCGACTCGCGCACGCTGCCCTCAACTCGGGTGATGCCTTCTTCAACTCGGTGCCACTCGCGCTCGAAGGCCTCGCGCTTCGATCTGGCTGCACGTTTCGCCTCCGTCTCCCGAGCCGCAGCACACGAAGCACAGTGCGGCGCGCCATCAAAGCTGTCGCCGCACCGCGAGCAACACCTTCGCTCGCAGGCAACGCACGGCGCCGAAGGTCCAGCCAAGCCGCAATCGCAAAACTCTTCTATGGAGAGTTCAGGGCCCGAGAACTCAAAGCCGCAGCGCCGATAGATCGCTTCCGGGTGGCCAGTCCCGCTAGCCGACGGAGGTACAACGGCGTCAACGACCGACCTGGCGCACACGTACGACCCCGGCGCTAGGACTCGGACGAGGTCGCCCCCGCATGCGGGGCACTTGACCTTGGCTTTCATCGCCGAACCCTAACCCCCTCCGAGGCGACAATTTGAGGGTCGGCATGCCCGGTCATCGGTAGCATCTGAGCACTCGTCGGCAACCGGCGGTCCGGAGCTGGCGACTCGGACATC
>CAZRAA010000043.1:0-19697 GCA_964597975.1 uncultured Thermoleophilaceae bacterium
TGCCTCCTTGACGGCGATCTCTTCGGCGTTGACATCGATCACCACGACGGCGTCGGGCAGCCGGGTCATGTCCTTGACGCCGCCGAGGTTCGCGTTGAGCTTCTCGAGTTCCTTGAGTGCCTTGATGCGCTCCTTGGTCGGCAGCAGGTCGAGCTTGCCTTCCTTCTTGAGCCCCTCGAGCTGGTGCAGGCGCTTGATGCGGCCGTTGATCGTCTGGAAGTTGGTCAATACGCCACCGAGCCAGCGGTGGTTGACGTAAGGCATGTTCGCCTGGCCGGCAACCTCAGCGACGGCGTCGCGGGCCTGCTTCTTGGTGCCGACGAAGAGCACCGTGCCGCCGCGACGGGCAATGCCGCCGAGAAACTGGCTGGCGTCGGTCAGCAGCTGCTCGGTTTGGATCAGGTCGATTACGTAGATGCCGCCAGCCTCGCCGTGGATGTAGCGGCGCATCTTCGGGTTCCAGCGGCGGGTCTGGTGCCCATAGTGGACGCCGGCCTGCAGCAGGTCTTTGAGGTCAGGGGCGGTCGCTCCTGGCGTTGCCATCGTGAAAAGCTCCTTGGAATGAAGTTGAAAGCGATCCGTACCTTGCGGTGCACCGGGACCCTTTGTCCCGGCAGGAGACTCCGCGCTGCCGGCCCTTGACTGCTCCTTGTGAGCAGCGCCGAGAGATTCAACTCAGGCAGCTGGTACGGGTATATTGAGGGGCGATTCTAGCGCTCTGCCCGCGCTCTCTGGAGCGCGGCCTGAAGGTCGTCCGGCAGTGGCGACGCAATGCTGATCGGCTCGCCGCTCAGCGGATGACGAAAGCTCAGTTCGCTGGCGTGCAGAAACTGGCGCGCAAGGCCGAGATCTTGGGCGATTCCATACTGCGGATCGCCGCAGACCGGCAGTCCGATCGCGGCCAGGTGCACACGAATCTGGTGGGTTCTGCCGGTCTCGAGGTTCACGTGCAGAAGGCATCGCGCGCCGACCTGCTCGACGATTTCGAAATGCGTCACGGCGTCGCGCCCGCCGTCGGCGCGGACCGCGATGTTCTCGGGATTGCGGCGGTCGCGCCCCAGCGGGGCGTCGATCGTCCCGGTGTCCGATTCCGGCGCACCCATCACGAGCGCGGTGTACCGCCGGACGATCTCCCGCCGCTGCAATGCCTCCTGAAGCTTGCGCAACACCTCGTCGCTGCGCGCCACGACCAGCAGGCCGGACGTGTCTTTGTCCAAGCGGTGGACGATCCCCGGACGCTCGGGGTCTCCCCCGGCTGCGCGTCCCGCCAGCGCCTGTGAGAGCGTGCCGTGACGATTTCCCGGTCCCGGATGTACGACGAGTCCTGCAGGCTTGTCGACCACTAGCAAATCGGAGTCTTCATAGGCGATGGCGAATTCAACCGCCGGTTCCTGCGGTTCGCCTGCGTCGGGCTGCGGAAGCTCGATCTTCAGCACCGAGCCGCTCGCGAGCAGAATGCTCTTGCGCACCGGCGCGCCGTCGACTGTCACGGCGCCACGCTCGATCAGCTTCGCCGCCTGAGCGCGCGAGCCGACCTCGGGCAGCCCGGCAAGCACGCGATCCACCCGCGTCTGCGCGTGCTCATCGGTCAGGACGAGCTCAATCGTCTTCAGGCTGTTCATCGTCCTCTTGATTGTGGCCTTCGTGCCCGCTCTGCTCAACGGTCAGCACGAGGATCACCACACCGAAGGTGATCGCCATGTCTGCGACATTGAACGACGGAAACGACGGGAGCTCGATGAAGTCACGCACGTATCCCAGCGAAATGCGGTCGATCGCGTTGCCGATCGCGCCACCGAGCAGCAGGCCGGTTGCAAGCCAGAGACCTGGACGGGCGCGGTGCCTGACGTAGAACCAGACAAGGACGGCGAGCGCGACGGCCATCAGGCTGAAGACGATCCACGGCTTCCCGGCAAAAGCGCCGAACGCGATGCCGTCGTTTTCGGTGTGGCCAAGCGAAACGCCCGGTAGGACGTCGACGGACTCTCCGGGCTGAATCTTTCTGAAGGCGAGCCACTTGGTGAACTGATCGATCACCACCACGGCGGCTGCCGTGAGGAACGCGCGGTCAGGCCGCAAGCGCATCCTGGACCTCCTTCGCCGAGATGTCCGCCACCGCGAGCACTTTCTGGCGGGCCGTCTGGCCGCGCACGATCCTGATCGCGTTCTTGGGAACGCCGAGCCGCTTTGCGAGCTGCTTGATCACGGCCGCGTTGGCCTTTCCAGCGTCCGCCGGCGCGGTCACTCGCACCTTGAGCTGCTCAGGTGAGGCCTCGATCGCGTTTCGAGATGCCCGCGGGGTCACGCGGACGTTCAATTCGAGGCCCGCCTCCCGCTCAACGATCCAGCGAGCAGTTGCCATCGGGCTCAGCCGCGAATCAGGTTTGCGACCAGCGCGCCGACCAGCTGCAGCGCGAAAATCGCGATGATCGGGCTCAGGTCGATCAACCCAGGCCCGGTGCGTAGTGCCGGGATGAACTTCCGCCACATCGCAAGGTACGGGTCGGTGACGTCTTCAACGAAACCAACGACCCCGCGTAGGAGCGGATTCTGGAGCGCTCCGACCACCTGCGGGAGCATCACTGCCCATGTCAGCAGGATGCGGACCAGAATAAGCAGGGTGTAGATCCACACCAGGGCGGTGAGGTAATTGGCCGCGTCGGCCCGTGTGATCGCCAGAATCATTCGCCGAGCACGGTAGCGACCGCCGCGTCTACGGCGGCCTTCAACCCCGACTCGCCAAAGCTCTCGAGGGCACGCTCGGTCAGCCCGCCAGGTGAAGCCACGCGGCGCATCAGCGCCTGGGTGTCAACGTCCGTCGCCGCAAGGGTCGTGGCGGTGCCGAGCATCGTCTGGTTGACGATCGCGCGGGCCGTTGCCTCGTCCATCCCGCGCTCGGAGGCGCTCGCGATCAGATTGTCTGAGAACAGCGCGAAGAACGCCGGCGCACAGCCGCCGATCGCGGTCAGCAATTCAAATTGCGACTCGTCGCAGCGGACCACCAAACCTAGCCGCGCGAAGTACGGGTCTAGCTCTGGGACCGCGTCGCTCCCCTCGGCTACGCCGAGCACGCCCTGCCCCTCCTCGACGGGGATGTTCGGCATCGTGCGCACGATGCGTGCTGCCGGGTACGCCTCGCGCAGTGCCCCCAGCGGCGTCGCTGCCAGCAGCGAGACGATCGTCCGGTCAAATCCGCTGAGCTCGGCGGCGACATCCGCGAGTTGTTTGGGCTTGTGCGAAAGGAAGACGACATCGACGCTCTCCGCAAGCTCAACGAGTGTCACCGCCTGGCCGCCGGTCTCCGCCGCAAGCTTCGCCGCACGTCCGGATCCGGAATCGCAGAAAAGCGCCGCCTCGCCGAAGCCGATGGCCATCGACCTGGCCATGTTGCCGGATCCGACGAAGCCGAACTTCACGTCGCTCGTTCCGCGGGCGGCCCTAGGCCTGGTTGAAGAAGCCGCGCTCCATCAGACGGGCGCGCTCCTCTGCGGAGAAGTGCACATTGCGCGGCGTGAGCAGGAAGGTCTTATCGGCAATCCGCTGCATGCCGCCATCGAGCGCGTAGGTGAGTCCGCTGGCAAAATCGATCAGGCGCTTTGCCATGTCGGTGTCGGTCTCCTGAAGATTCAGGATCACCGGGACGTTGTCCTTGAACTTGTCCGCGATCTGCTGCGCCTCGTTGAAACTCTGCGGCGCTGAGAAGTGCATCTGTCCGCTGTTCTTGGGCGATACGGACTTCAGGGTACGAGTCGGGGTGTCGCCGACGTCCTCGGCGAAGATGTCATCGAAATCATCGCGCTTGCGGCGCGAGCTGATTCGGCGGACGTTGGGCCTCTCCGCGTACGACTCTTGGAGTTCGGCTTCGGGCTCGTAGCCGTAATCCTCATCCTCGTCGTAGTAGTCGTGGTTTGACTCGGCGAGGCCGAAGTACACGAGCGCTGTGTGCCATTTGTCTTTAACTGACATTTGCAGGGATGTTCGCCCGAATCGGCGTTTCTCCTTCCGGCCAGTCTATTTGCTGGGCGCCTTGAAAAGCACCGATCCGAGTCGCACCATCGTCGCTCCCTCCTCTACGGCCACGACGTAGTCCTGACTGGTGCCCATCGAAAGCTCGGGCAGGTCGCGCTGGGCGGCCAGCTCCGCGAGCCTCCGAAAGTACGGCCGAGCAGCCTCTGCGTCGTCCGTGGCGGGCGGCATCGTCATCAATCCGCAGACCTCGAGCGGGCAGCGGGCCAGGAAATCGTCGAGCAACTCCGGCGGCACGCCCTGCTTGCTCTCTTCACCGGAGATATTGACCTGAACGAGCAGCCGAGGCGGGGCGGTTTCCAGCGAGGCGAGCCTGTCGCGCGCCGACTCCGTGGCCAGCGAATGCACTACGGCGGATCGGCGCGCGATCTCAAGGACCTTGCGCGACTGGATGGCGCCGATGAAGTGCCACTCGAAGCGATCGCCGAAGGCCTCTTGCTTGGCAGCCATGTCCTGCAGTCGATTCTCGGCTGCGATCGCGACGCCGGCATCTGCCAGCGATTGCATCCCCTCGGGGCCGACGTACTTCGTGGCTGCGCAGATCTTTACGCTCGCCGGCTGGCGCTCGCTGCGCTCGCAGGCATCGGCGATCGCCTGCTCGGCCAGCTGCAAGTTGTGCCGAACGACTGAAGTTTCTGCGCTTAGATCCGCCACGCCACCCCGCCCTGCCGACCCGTGACCCCGCCGTCCCTGCGGTGAGAGAAGAACAGCTCGGGCTCACAGTATGTACAGCGCTCGATCCGGTGAACGCGCGTGGCACCGCTGCTTTGCAGACGGTGATCGATCACGGCCGCCAAATCCAGCTGTCGACCGCTTGAGTGGCGTTCACCCGCTTCTCCCATCGCGTCGATCACTTCGGGGCCGACCTCGAAGTGATCCATGCAGATCCCAGGCCCGATCACTGCCTGAAACGGCTCGCCCTCGAAGTCGCGCACTGCGGTCTCGATCAGACCTGCGGCGACCGGCCGCCAGCCGCAGTGCAACGCCGTCATCCGTTCGCCGGAAGCGAGCACCACCGTCGGGCAGTCGGCCCCAGTGATCAGCACCGCCGAACCCCTGGCCGTCGTCGAGGCTCCGTCGGCGAGTGGCGTGTGCGCACTCGCCCCGCTCGAGAAGTCGTGCACATGGGCGTCGTGCACCTGTTTGAGCAGCTGCAGCTCGCCAAGCTCCAGCTCTTCGCAGAGCCGATCGATGTTGCGGCGGACGATCTCTTGATCGTCTTCGGTGAAGACCCCGAGATTGCGCGACTCGTAGGGCCCTTCGCTGCTGCCTCCGCTTCGGGTCGTGAAGACGACACGGGCGCCGGGTAGGTCGAACTCGAACACCTTTCACTCCTCGGCGCGGGCGCGCTCAAGCGCGAAGGCGAGCTGGGCCTCGCGACCGTCGAGTTTGCCGTCGAGCGTCGCTTCGAGTGTTTCAGCAAGCGCCCGGCCGATCACCGGACCCTCGCCGACGCCCGCGTCGCGCAGGTCTGCCCCGCCGATTGCCAGCCGACCGGCGCTGCGGTTCTCAAGCCACGTGCGTGCGGAGTCGCCCCCCAAGGCGTCTCCGCCAGGAAGCGCCAGCGCGAAGATGATCGTTTCGGGGCTGAAACCCTGGAGCAGCCGATCGAGTTCAGACGCGGACTCGGCCGCCGCGGCCCGTCCAAGCAGGTCCGGCCCGCTGATCACCGCCTCTCTGACGATCGCCGTGTCGCGTCGCGGCAAGGCGAGGTGTCCGAGCCAGGCGACCAGCGTGGGCTCATCCATCGCCCGGCAGCAAAGTGCGAGTAGCACCAGGTCCTGTCGGATTCCCTCACGCAGCTCGTTGATCGCACGCGCCACGACGTATTCGTCGGCGTCGAACTTCTCGTGCAGGGCACGATCGAGACCAAGCGCATACATCGATTCGACGGCTACGACTGCCGAGCGTTCGGAGAGCAGGTCGATCAGCTCGTCGCGGATCCGTGCGCCGCTCACGGTGGACGGCGCTCCCCGCTCGACGGCCTGGCGGGCGAGTTCCTCGGTGTGGGGTTCAGCGGTGAACCCCAAGCGCGCGCCGTAACGGAGCAGTCGCAGCAGGCGGGTCGGATCGTCGAGGAAGCTCTGGTCGTGAGTCACGCGCAGGACCCGCGCCAGCAGATCGGCGCTCGCATCGGGAAACTCGGTGATCTCTCCGAGTCGATCGCGCCAAATCGCGAGGGCCATTGCGTTGATCGTGAAGTCGCGGCGCCCCAGGTCGCGTTCGATGTCAGCGGCCTTCACCTCGGGTAGCGCGCCCGGCTGTGCATACGTCTCGGTGCGAGCGCTCGCAAAATCGACGTTCAGAAAACCGTCCTCAGAGCGAAAGTTCGCCGTGAGGAAGCGTTCGTGCTCGCGGACGCGGCCTGGGACGGCTCTCGCAAGGAGCTTGGCGGCCCCGGCAGCGTCGCCCTCGACCATCACGTCGTAGTCGAACTGCGCAAACCCCAACATCAGATCGCGTACGGCGCCGCCGACCAGGTAGACGCCTTGCCGCTCGCTGAAGACGTCCAGAAGCGTTGCCGCGCCCGGCAGCGACTTGAGGGCTTCGATTTTCGCGTCTGGAAGTTTGGGCATTCGTTGGTCTTAGGCGATCGCCGGACAGGGGGACCGCCGCTGCCCCTATCTTCGGTCTGTGCCAAAGAATCGCATCGACGGACTGGTGCGGCTGGCCACGCTGATTCTCGGTCTCGGCGTGATCGCCGCCGCGGCTTTCATCTGGATATCGGGTCGCAACAGCGACGTCAGCAATCCGGATGTCGAGTTTACGGCCCCGACCGAGCGCCGCGAGATCTCAATCCGCCCGGAGACGTTCGTGTGGCCGATCTACGGTCTGAAATCCGCCCGAACGCGCGACCTACCGACCAGCCTTGGCCCCCCGTTCAAGCCGCTCTGGCGATTCAATGCCAACCAGCTGCTCGAGTTCTCGCCGATTCTCGTGCGCGGAGTGCTCTACGTCGTGCGCAAGGACGCCCGGGTCTACGCGATCGATGCCAAGACGGGTCGACAGCTCTGGACCCACAAGGTCGGAAAGCTCTCTGCCGCGTCTCCCGCGTACCACGATGGCCGCATCTTCGTAGTCACGCTCTCCGGGCGCATCGTCGCGCTCAACGCCAGGAACGGCAACATCAAGTGGGCCAAGAACCTCGGTGCGCGCAGCGAATCCTCGCCGCTGATCTTCCAGAAGAGCGTGATCTTCGGAGCAGAGGACGGAAAGCTCTATCGCCTGCGCCAGCGCGACGGCAAGATCGAATGGACTTTCAGAGCCGGCGGCGCGATCAAGGGCGGCGCGGCCTACGCCAACGGGAAGCTCTATATCGGCGCGTACGGAGGCTCCGTGTACGCAGTACGGGCCAGCAACGGACGGATGGTCTGGCGGAGCAGCACGAGCGGCGCGCGCTTCGGATTCGGCTCCGGAAACTTCTACGCAACACCGGCTGTTGCCTACGGCCGCGTCTACGTCGGCAACACCGACGGCAAGATGTACTCGTTCTCGTCCAAGACCGGCGCGCTCGGGTGGTCGCGCGGAACCGGTTCCTACGTCTACGGTGCCGTCGCGGTCGACAACGTGGCGAAGGTCGGCCCGACGGTCTTCTTCGGCTCGTACAGCGGCAAGTTCTATGCGCTCAACGCCGCCAACGGCAACACGCGGTGGGTACACGACTCAGGCGGTCAGATCTCCGGCGCGCCCACCGTGGTGGGCAGCGTCGTCTACTTCTCGACGATCGACACCACGAACACCTATGGCCTCTCCACCAAAAGCGGCAAGCGAGTCTTCGCGCGCGGAAGCGGCGCGTACAACCCCGCGATCTCCGACGGCAATCGTCTCTACCTGACCGGGTACGAGTCGGTCAGTGCCTATGTCGAGCGCAAGGACTATCCACGCGAGGCCAAAGAGCGGCGAGCCGCACTGCGCAGGCAGCAGCGCAGCGACTGACTACTTCGCGGAGTGTCCTGACTCGACCATCCGGACGCTGATTCCGGCGTCCTGCATCGCGTGCTTGGCTTCGGCGACGGTGTACTCGCCGAAGTGAAAGAGCGATGCCACCAGTACTGCGTCGGCGCGGGCCTCGGAGATCCCGGCGACGAGGTCGTCAAGACTGCCGGCTCCGCCCGAAGCAATCACGGGTACCGATACGGCATCGGCGACCGCACTTGTCAATTCGATGTCGTAGCCGTCCTTGGTGCCATCGCGATCCATGCTGGTCAACAGGATCTCGCCGGCACCTCTCTCTACAGCTTCCACCGCCCAAGCGACGGCGTCAAGACCGGTCGCGTGACGGCCGCCGGCGGTAAAAACCTCCCAGCCCGAACGCCCACCGCCTTCAGGACCCGTGCGCTTGGCGTCGATCGCGAGGACGACGCACTGGCTGCCAAACACTTCAGACATCTCGCCGATCAGGCCAGGGCGCTTCACCGCAGCCGAGTTGATCGCCACCTTGTCGGCGCCGGCGTCAAGCACCGCCTGCGCGTCCTCGACCGAGCGGATACCGCCGCCGATCGTGAAGGGGATGAAGACGTTGTCGGCGGCCCGGCGTGCGAGCTCCACGATCGTTTCGCGATCGTCGCTGGTAGCCGTGATGTCGAGAAAGACCACCTCATCGGCGCCTTCCTCGTCGTAGCGTTCGGCGAGCTCCACGGGGTCGCCGGCGTCGCGCAGGTCGACAAAATTGGTTCCTTTGACTACTCGACCCTTGTCGACGTCAAGGCAGGGAATGATGCGCTTGAGCGGCGGCATGATCAGAGCGTACGCAGCGCTTCTTCGAGCGTGAAGCGCTTCTCGTAGAGCGCCTTCCCGGCGATCACGCCCTCGAGGTTGGCAAGTCCGGAGTCGCGCAGCTCGGTGAGGTGCTCAAGGCTCCCGACGCCGCCCGAGGCGATCACATTCGAGGATCCGGCGGCGGCAGAAATGCCGTGCAGTCCTTCAAGATCAGGGCCGGTGAGCATCCCGTCACGGGCGATGTCCGTGTAGACGAAGGTGGAGACTCCCACCTGCGCCAACTCTTGAACGGCGTCTGTCGCCGCGAGATCGGTCGCCTGGGTCCAGCCCTGAGCGGCGATTCTTCCATCTCTGGCGTCGGCCGAGACCACGATCCGTTCGCCGAAGGCTCCAACCGCTTCCTCGAGATAATCGCGATCCCGAAACGCCGCGGTCCCGATGACCGCGCGCCAAGCCCCGGCCGAGAGCGCGGCGTCGAGCGCGGTGAGATCGCGCAATCCTCCGCCGTACTGGACAGGCAGACCGGTGCTTTCGGCGATCCGAGTCAGGTGCTCCAGGTTTCGCCGTTCGCCGTGCAGCGCGCCGTCAAGGTCGACCACGTGAAGGTGAGTCGCCCCCTGACCGGCCCAATCTTCAGCGGCTGCGAGGGGGTCGTCGAAATAGACCTGTTCGCGTTCGTAGTCGCCCTGCGTCAGGCGCACGGCGCGACCATCACGGATGTCCACCGCCGGAAAGAGAATCACGCCGACACGCCGAGCTTTGCTTCGAGACAAATCCGAGCGAAATTCGCGAGCAGCCGTAGCCCGTGGGTACTCGACTTCTCAGGATGGAATTGTGCGCCATAGAGCGGCGCACGTTCAACCACCGCCGTGAAGGGCGCCCCATAATCGGACTCGCCGAGCAGGTCGTCGCGGTTGACAACTCGGGCCGAATACGAGTTCGCGAAATAGAAGTAAGCGGGATTCGGGAGGCCTTCGACGAGTGGCGATGGACGCGTCCAGCGAACCTCATTCCAGCCGAGCTGCGGGATCTTCAGATCACCGGCGTCAAGTTGCTCCACGCGGCCCTGAAGCAGTCCGAGCCCCCATGAGCCCTCGTGCTCGCTCGAACTCTCGAACAACACCTGCATTCCGAGGCAGATGCCAAGTACGGGCTTGCCGCTGGCCAGGAACTCGGGAATCAGCACGTCGTAGCTCGCCTTGCGAATCTGGCGCATGGCTTCGGGGAACGCGCCGACGCCGGGCAAAATCAGTCCGTCGGCCGCGTGTGCCGATCCGGCATCGGCGACAATCGGCGCGGCGACGCCGACGTGCTCAAGCGCCTTCTCGACGGAACGGAGGTTGCCCATCCCGTAGTCGAGAATCGCGATTTGAAGGTCTTTGTCCTGAAGCGTGGGGAGTGCAGTCATTGCGAAGGGCGCGCCCGGTTCCATCAATCGGTGAGCGTGCCTTTCGTTGAAGGTACTCCGCGCTGGGCGGGGTCGATGGCGACGGCCGCGCGGAGTGCCCGCGCGAGCGACTTGAAGACCGCCTCGACGATGTGGTGGGCGTTGGTCCCGGCCTCGACCGTCGCATGGAGAGTGAGGTTCGCGTTGTTGGCGAGCGCCCGCAGAAACTCCTCGGTCAGCTCGCTGTCAAAGTCCGCGATCAGACCCGGCGCAAGCCCGCCGCCTTCGAAAGCGACGAACGGGCGGCCGGAGATGTCGATGCTGGTGGTGGCGCGGGCCTCGTCCATCGGGATCGTCGCCGTCGCATATCTGGTGATTCCGGCGCGATCGCCCAAAGCCTGATCAAACGCCTGCCCGAGCACGATGCCGACGTCCTCGACGGTGTGGTGTGCGCCGGTTTTCAGGTCGCCGGTCGCCTGCACGGTGAGGTCGAAGTGGCCGTGACGGGCGAAGAGATCGAGCATGTGGTCGAGGAAACCGACGCCGGTTTCGCGTGTGCCCTCGCCTTGGCCGTCGAGGTCGAGCGAGAGCGACACATCTGTCTCCCCCGTTTTGCGCGTCAGCTCCGCGCTGCGCGTTGATTCAGTCACTTCGCCTTGCCTCCATCGATTCCGCGTGGTGGATGAACCCTTCGGCGCGGGCGATCGTTGCTCCTGCTTCTGCAAGACGGTCGACGGCACCATCCGGGATGCGCACCTCGGCCATCCGCCGCCTGAATGTCGACGTCGAGAGGGCGCTCATGAAGCGAGCGGAGCCGCCCGTCGGGAGGACGTGGTTTGAACCGGTCACGTAGTCGCCGAAGGCGGTTGCGGAGTTGGCACCGACGAAGAGCGCACCTGCGCTGCGGATGCTCGACGCCAGTTCGTCTTCGATCCCGCTCGAGACCATCAGCTGCAAGTGTTCCGGCGCGATCGCTTCGGCAAGCTGCACAGCCTGGCCGAGATCATCGGCGCCCACCAGCGCGAGCTCGGCGTCGACCCCTGCGCAGCGCCGCTCGACCGCCTCAGTCACGGCGCGGTCCACCGAGATCAGGACCACAAGAGAGTCGGGGCCGTGCTCGGCCTGGGCGAGCAGGTCGAGTGAAATAAGTTCTGGGTCGGCACTCGAATCGGCGATCACGACCAGCTCGCTCGGTCCAGCAACCGAATCGATTCCCACGGTGCCGACGAGCTGGCGCTTGGCCTCCTGGACGTAGGCGTTGCCCGGCCCAACGATCACATCGGCGGGTTTGATCGTCTCCGTGCCGTAGGCCGCCGCGGCGATTGCCTGCGCGCCCCCGACGGCGTACACCTCGTCTATCCCAAGCAACGCGCAAACGGCAAGCACCGCCGTGTCAACTGCACCGTGCTCGCGGGCGGGGCTGAGAACGAAGACGCTCGGTACGCCGGCCTCAAGCGCGGTGGTCAAACACATGATCGCGGTCGATGGGTACGAACCGCGGCCGCCCGGAACATATGCAGCAGCGCGGGCGACTGGACTGCTGCGGTAGCTGATTCGCTGCCCCTGCGGGAGTACGACTTCGGGGTCGTCCGTGCCGGTGCTCGAGGCCGCGGCGCGGACGTTGGCGATCGAGAGCTTCAGCGATTCAAGCAGCGCGGTTTCGATCTCGCCGGGTGCGGTGGCGATCGTTTCAGCGTGGACTTTGAACTCGTCTCCTGCACCGCCAAAACGCGCCTCGAGCTCGCGCAGCGCGCCATCGCCCCCACTTCTGACCGCGGTGAGGATCTCAGCCACCGCCTCGCTCGGGGCCGGCGGGCTCATCGAGCGCACGTCGGAGGCGCTCGCGTCTGGGCCGAAGTGTTTGACCGCCATCGGCCTCGCCCCTTAGCCGCCTGCCGAGGACGGTAAGAGTTCGGAAAGCTTGGCGACGATTTCGTCGATCCGCTCAGATTTCAGGCGAAAGGCGCCGGGATTGACGATCAGGCGGGCCGTGCAGTCGGCGATCTGCTCGCTTACAACCAACCCGTTTTCACGCAGGGTCGTACCGGTCGCGGTGAGGTCGACGATCGCGTCAGCAAGGCCAGCGATGGCGGCGAGCTCGACCGAACCCTTCACTTCAACGAGTTCGACCTGCCGCCCGGTCTGCGCGAAGTAGCGCTGGGCGATCTTCGGGTACTTCGTCGCCACACGCAGGGTCCCGCGACGGCGCAGCGCCGCATCGCTTGCGTGATCGTCGCCCTCGACGATTGCGACGACCATGCTGCAGGCTCCAAAGTCGAGGTCGAGAACCTCGTAGAGGTCGCGGTCGGCCTGCTCCATCAGTACGTCCTTGCCGGCGATCCCGATGTCGGCAACGCCGCGCTCCACGTACGTGGGCACGTCGCTGGGGCGCATCGTGATCAGGTGCTGCTGATCGAAGAAGAGCTTGCGGTCGTTCTCGCGTACTTCGGCGACGTCGAAGCCGATGCCTTCGAGCAGCTCAAGGCTGCGCGGCATAAGCGTGCCCCTGGGCACCGCGGCGATCACCGGCGACTCGTTCATCGGCCTGTCTCCTGTTCCGCGAGCAGCGCTAGGTGCAGGCGTTCCATGTTGAGCGAGAAACCGAAGGCCGCGAGCTCACGGCCGAAGCGCCCGACGAGGTTGTCGTAGCGGCCGCCGCCGCCGAGCGGAAAACCGCTGGAGGGTGCGTAAACCTCGAGCACCGTGCCGGTGTAGTAGTTGAGTTCGCGCACAAGGCCGAGGTCGTAGATCACCTGGTCCTGCACCCCGGCTGTGGCCAGCAGGCCGTCGAGTTCCAGCAGGTGCTCGGCGCCCTCTCGTTCGAGCAGGTCTCGCCCGCCACGCGCCACTGCCAGCTGCTCAAGCGCCGCGCGGGATTCCGCTGCGATGTCACCGGCGGCAAGAGCCCGCCGAAAGCCGACCAGGTCGCGAGAGTGCAGTTCGCTGAGCACTCGCTCGCGCAGCTCGCCGCTCACCCCGGCGACAGCCAGGCGCTGGTCAAAAAAGGAGACGTCTCCGACCGCAATTCTGAACTTCGAGAGGCCGGCGGACCGCAGCACCTTCACGAGAAGCTCGATCGCCTCCGCGTCTCCAGCGGGAGCGGGCATTCCGAGCAGCTCCATTCCCAGCTGCAGGAACTGCCTCGATTGCGCGCGCTTGGGCTCGATCGCGCGGTAGACGTGCTGCATGTAACAAAAGCGCAGTGGAGGCTCCGCCGAGGCGTAGCGGGTGGCGGCAAGACGTGCGATCGGCACCGTCGAGTCGAAGCGCATCGTCAGGACCTGGCCGTCCTTGTCGGGCACGCGGTAGGCGTCCTTCAGAAGATCGGGTCCGCCCCGCCGCATCGACTGTTCGTACTCAAGGGCAGGTGTTGCGACTTCGCCGTACCCGGCCTCCGTGAAAACGGCGAGCGCGCTGGCAGAGATCGCGCGCAGTTCTGCCATCTCTTCTGGCAGCACGTCACGTGTCCCCATCGGAACCGGAATCGTCTCGGGCAGCGCTTCGCCGCCCGGGCTGTTGGGATCGGCCGAGCTCATTGGTCAGGAAAGACTACGCGGGGACCGGCTCGGTTGAAACGCGCTCGATATGAGCGCCCAGATCGCGCAGACGCTGGTCGATGTTCTCGTAGCCGCGGTCAATCTGCCGGATGTTGCCGATCTCGGAGGTTCCCTTGGCGCAGAGCGCAGCGATCAGCAGCGCCATGCCGGCCCGGATGTCAGGGCTCTCGAGCCGCTCGCCGCGAAGTTGTGAGCGACCGATGATGATCGCGCGGTGCGGGTCGCAGAGCGTGATGTTGGCGCCCATCGCGACAAGCTTGTCGACAAAGAAAAGCCGGTTCTCGAACATCTTCTCGTGAATCATGATCCCGCCGTGCGATTGCGTGGCAAGCGCCAGGGCGATGCTCGTGAGGTCGGCGGGGAACGCAGGCCAAGGGCCATCCTCGATCTTCGGCATCATCTCGCCGGCGTCGTTCTTGACGATCATCTCCTGATCTGCCGGGACGATCGTGTCCTCGCCGTCGAACTCAATGCGCACGCCGAGTCGCTCAAACCCGAGCCTGGTCATCCGCAGGTCGGCCGGACCAGAGTCTTTGATCCGCAACTCGCCGCCGGTCGCAGCGGCCAGCGCGATGAAGCTTCCGACCTCGATGTGGTCGGGGCCGATGCGAAAGCGCGTTCCGTGGAGCTTGTCTGCGCCTTGAACGTGGAGTACGTTCGAGCCGATTCCAGAGATCTCCACTCCCATCGAGACGAGCATGCGCGCAAGGTTCTGGACGTGCGGCTCGCAGGCGGCATTTCGGATGACCGTCTCACCGGGGGCCATCGACGCGGCCAGGAGGGCGTTCTCGGTCGCCATAACCGAGGGCTCATCCATCATGAAGTCGCAAGAGCTCAGACCCTCGGGCGCGCTGAGCGTGATCCAGCGGTCGACATCGATCTGGGCACCGAGCGCGCGAAATGCGTCAAGGTGCGGATCGAGCCGGCGGCGACCGATTACATCTCCGCCGGGCGGCGGCATCTCCGCGCGGCCGAAGCGCGCGAGCAACGGGCCGGCGAGCAGGAATGACGCGCGAATCCTGTTGGCGAGCTCTTGATCCACGTCCTGGTGGTCGACGCCGGCGGCAGACATAACCAGTTCGTGATCGCTGCGCCACTCGATCGTGACGCCGAGATTCTCAAGCAGGGCGAGCATCGCGTCGACGTCGCGGATCCGCGGGACGTTTTCGAGAACGACCTCTTCGTCGGTCAGGAGCGCGGCGGCGATGCACGGTAGCGCCGCGTTCTTGTTGCCGGCGGGCACGATTGTCCCTGAGAGCGGCTGGCCGCCTTCGATTACGAGTTTCTGCACCTTGCGGTCTCCTTGACGCGCTGTGATCCGGGCCGCTCGCCTCACGTGCGGTTCGATGTCGATCGAGTCCGCGGGCCCGTGGAATACGCCTGTTTCTGGTCCGTTTTTGAGGCTAACACGCACGCTTGAGTATTCGGTTGAAGGCGGCCCGAACCCTGCGAGCGAGCGGGCTTTCGTCAGGCTTCAGCCCAAAAGCCGCCGGCAGATGCCCAGCTCTGAAGCTCATCCGTGCCTGCGAACTGGCGCGAGAGTCGCTCCCCCTCACGTCGTCGAACCAGCACCAGCGCGCCACTCGCGCAGCGATCGGCCGGCTCGCTCTCCCAAGGACGGTCAAGTTGCCACGCCGACCCCCGGAGCACCCAGGCGACGATGTGTTCGGTGCGGCAGAGATATGCCCGCCGATCGCCCCGCGGATCACTGATCTCGAAATGATCTGCAGGATCTATTGCAGCCCCGCAACGCGCGCAAACCGCATTTTCAAGGGGTTTCTCGCCGTGCATGGACCAGAATCTAACGTTACGAACAGATGTTCGTCTTTTCCGTCCGCGCAAGCTCCAAGGATACGAACATATGTTCTTAGCCACGGAATCCGAAGGAGCACGCAAATGAAGGCATCCCCCAACAATCGCTTCGTCAAGAGCCTCGATCTGGTGATCGACTTCGCCACGCTTGGCGAATACCGCGTGGTGACCGATCTGCCACGCCGCCCGGTCGACCAGCGCGACATCTGGGCACGCGACATCGAATGGTCACAAGGCGTACGTTCGCGAGAAATCGAGTGTTCACTCCCGCGCGCACGCGATCGCAAGCTCGCGCGGGAGCGCATTCGCGGCTAGACCGGGCTTGACGCCGCAAGCCGACTCTAGGCTTGCGGCATGAAACCGCGGCTACTCGCATCTGCGGCTCTGGCCGGCGTCGGCCTGGGAGCGGCGCTCGCGCTCGCCGACAAGAGTGCTGCCGCAGACTTCGTTTGGGCGGCCGTGATTGTGCTGCTGATCGTGCCGGAGACGATCGCCGTAGTGCGAACACTCCTCGCCGGTCGCCTCGGTGTCGATTCGATCGCGCTGCTCGCCATGGCGACGGCATTGATCATGGAGCAATACCTCGCCGGCGCTGTAATCGCCTTGATGCTCAGCGGCGGCAACGCGCTGGAAGATTGGGCTGCCGGGCGCTCGAGACGAGAACTTCGAGCGCTGCTTGAGCGCGCGCCACGCACCGCACACCGGTTGGTCGACGCTCGCATCGAAGAAGTGCCCGTCTCAAGCATTGCGGTCGGCGACCTGATCTCCGTGCGGGCAGCGGAGGTCGTTCCTGTCGACGGCGTTCTGGAGTCGCACCGCGCGAGTGTCGATGAGTCAGCGCTCACGGGTGAGTCGATGCCGGTCGATCACGCCGCCGGCGGCCGAATCCGCAGTGGAACAGTCAATGGCGGTGATCCCTTTGAGTTGCGCGCTTCGGCGACCGCAGCTGACTCCTCCTATGAGCGGCTGATCGCGCTCGTACGTGCGGCAGAAGACGACCGCGCGCCGTTTGTTCGGATGGCCGATCGCTTCGCGGTGGTTCTGCTCGTCTTCACGCTGACGATCGGCGGGTTGGCCTGGGCGATTTCGGGCGACTCGATTCGCTTTCTCGCTGTGCTCGTCGTGGCCACGCCCTGCCCACTGATTCTCGCCGCGCCGATCGCCTTCATCGCCGGTATCTCGAGGGCGGCGGCACGCGGCATCATCGTCAAGAGCGGCGGCGCCGTCGAAGTGCTTGGCCGCGCGCAGAGCGTGCTCCTCGACAAGACCGGGACATTGACGCTTGGACAGCCTCGGATCGAGAGCATCCGCACCCAGAACGGATTCGACGGCGATGAGGTGCTGAGATTGGCGGCGTCGACCGATCAGATGTCGACGCACGTGCTCGCGGAATCGCTCGTGACTTCGGCCCGCGCACGAGGGCTCGAGCTTTCCCTGCCCAGCTCGGTCGACGAAGTGCCTGGAGAGGGAATCGTCGGCGAGATCGAGGGACGCACGGTGGCCGTCGGGACGCGACAGTTGCTCGCGGACCGCACGGCCGACACCCTGCCGGCTCCGACGAGCGCCGACGCCCGCCACGCTCACGTCTTTGTTGCCGTCGATGGTCAGTTCGCCGGGACGATTCTGCTGGCAGACCAGTTGAGGGAAGACGCTGCCTCGCTACAGCCCGCGCTTGAGGCCGAAGGCGTCAAGCGCGTTGCGATGCTCACCGGCGACCACCAGCAGACCGCACGCTACATCGCCGATCGAGCGGGCATCACTGAGGTCCGTGCAGAACAATCGCCCAGCGACAAGGTTGAAACCGTCCGTGAGTTTCAGCGCGACGACGACGCGCGGCCGGTCGTGATGGTCGGCGACGGGATCAACGACGCGCCGGCACTGGCGCTCGCCGACGTCGGTGTGGCGATGTCAACTGCCGGCGTCACGGCGTCGGCCGAAGCGGCAGATGCCGTGATCACGGTGCCGGAGGTCGGCCGCGTCGTCGAAGCGATCCACATCGGCAGGCGCTCCCAGCGGATCGCGCTCGAGAGCGTTCTTGCGGGCATCGGACTGAGCGTGATCGCGATGGGCTTTGCGGCGGTCGGGATGATTCCGCCGGTCGCCGGAGCCCTGCTCCAGGAGGGGGTCGACATCGCCGTCATCCTCAACGCCCTGCGGGCGCTGCGTTAGGCAGCCACGTCGATATGGCCGCGCAGGAACGTGCGGCAGGCGCCGATCAGGTCCACGCGCGAATCCGCTCCGCGCCAGCGACCAGTCAGCACTCCCCCGCGCGCAGACGCCTGCTCGCAGAGCAATTCACGCTTGGCGAGCCTCTGTGACCAGAAGGGAACGAGCGCGCAGTGAACGGATCCGGTGACCGGATCTTCCGGAATCCCGACACCGGGGGCAAAGGCGCGAGAGCAAATGTCGAATTCGCCGTCGCCGACCGCCGTGACCACCAAGTCGCCGCCGGGTAGGCCCGCGATCGCCGCAATGTCCGGACGCAGTGTTCGAACCACGTCGGCATCTGCGACTTCCACGACCAGCCAGTCCGACCGAAACGCACCGATGCACTCTGCGCCGATCGCACTGGCAGCCGCCTCGACCTCAGGGTCGCTCAGTGAGAGCGGGACGATCTCGATCTCGGGAAAGTCGAGGACGTAGCGTTCGCCAGACCGGCTTACCCGCAGGGGGCCGCCCTCGCTCTCGAACTCAACGCTCTCGCGCGAGTCTTTCAGCTCGGCAAAGAGCACGTGGGCCGTGGCCAAGGTGGCATGACCGCAGAGATCGATCTCTGCGGTCGGCGTGAACCAGCGCAACATGGGCGTATCTCCGTCGACGAAGAACGCTGTTTCAGAGAGGTTGTTCTGGGACGCGATCGCCTGCATCGCCTGATCTGGGAGCCAGTCTTCCAGCGGCACCACTGCGGCGGGATTCCCGGTGAAGGGTCCGGAGCAAAAGGCATCGACGACGAATTGTGCGGGCATTGTTCGAGGCTACCGGCCCGCCGAAGCGCTCTTTGATCCTGGTGATTGGGTTCGTAGAGTTGGGCGATCTACACAGCCCCCCGATCTGATGCAACTTCAAATCAAACAAGCAACAGCCCTGGCAACGGCGACAGCATGCGCTTTCGTGCTCGGCGCCAGCGCCCCAGAAGTGAGCAAAGCGGCGACGCCGCTTGTCGGGATCGGCGACAACGCGCCGGAGATGTTTTCCGACCCCAACTATCTGAAGCTCAAAACGAAGATCGCCCGGAAGATCGTGCCTTACGACTTCTACCACCACGCCGATGAACGATTCGAGTTCAACCGCTGGATGGACGCGGCCCAGCTCGCGGGCGTGCGGCCGCTGATCGCATTCAATGCATCGGCTCGCAGTCCCAAGCGGCTCCCCACGCCAGGCGCGTTTCGCAAGAGCTTTGACTACGTGCGCAAGAACTACCCGACGGTGCGCGACTTCACGGTCTGGAACGAGGCAAACCATCGCTCCCAGCCGACCCGCCAGAATCCACGCCGTGCGGCGCAGTATTTCAATGCCGTGCGCACGCGCTGCGCTTCCTGCAAGATCGTCGCGGCCGACGTACTCGACCAGAGCAACATGCTCACCTGGGTAGCGACGTTTCGGCGTTACGCAAAGCAGCCGAAGATCTGGGGCCTGCACAGCTATACCGACGCCAATCGCAATCGAAGCTGGAAGCGCAGCACCTCGAAGCGATTCGTCGATGCTGTTTCTGGTGAAGTGTGGCTGACGGAAGTCGGCGGGATCGTCGCCCTCCAGTCGGTGTACCGCTACAACGAGCGCCGCGCAGCACAAGGCCTCAGAAACACGCTCCGCTACGTGCTCGCCGACCGCAAGATCAAGCGCGCCTACATCTACAGCTGGTACGGCACCAGGCAGCCCGAATCTCGCAAGTCGTACAAGTGGGACTCAGGACTTCTCTCCTGGAATGGAGCGGATGTCAGACCGGGCTATTACGCACTCAAGAGCTGGCTCAAGAGCCACCCCGCAGCGATCAAAGCGCCGTAGGCATCGGACGCGTTGAGGCAAAGAAAAAGCCGCCATTTGCGGCGGCTTTTTCATAGAAGAACCAGCGGCGTCCTACTCTCCCGGACCCTTGCGAGTCAAGTACCATCGGCGCTGTCGGGCTTAACTTCTCTGTTCGGAATGGGAAGAGGTGTTTCCCCGGCGCTATAACCACTGGAAATTGTTCGGGACCG
>CAZRAA010000044.1:0-19347 GCA_964597975.1 uncultured Thermoleophilaceae bacterium
GTTACGCCAAGGAGCTGACCGACGAGCAGAAGGCCAAGCAGACCGAGCTGATGAGTGCCACGGTGATCGAGTCCGACATCGTGATCACCACGGCGGCGATCCCGGGTCGCCCGGCGCCGAAGCTGATCCCGCGCGACGTCGTGGCCCAGATGGCGCCCGGCAGTGTGATCGTCGATCTCGCCGCCGAGACCGGCGGGAACTGCGAGGTCACACAGGTCGGCCAGACCGTGAATGAGGGCGGCGTCAAGGTGATCGGGCCGAAGAACCTGCCCGCGGCGATGCCGTTGCACGCCAGCCAGCTCTACGCCAAGAACGTCTCCAACCTGCTCGAGCTGATGATCGGCGACGAGGGGGCCAAGAACATCGACTTCTCCGACGAGATCCTCGACGGCGCGTGCCTGACGCACGGCGGCAAGCTCAAGAAGGACGTCGAGTCCTTCGCGCCGCCGGCCCCGGCCGAGGAACCCACCACCGAAGTGGAGGCATAACGATGGATTACGCAAACCTGCTTCAACAACTCACGATCCTCGTGCTCGGAGGCTTCCTCGGAGTCGAGCTGATCTCGAAGGTGCCGCAGACGCTGCACACGCCGCTGATGTCGGCGACCAACGCGATCCACGGCATCGTCGTGGTCGGCGCGTTTGTTGTCGCCGGAGCGGCAGCCCAGGGCACGCTGCAGATCGTGCTCGGCACGCTCGCGGTGTTCTTCGGCTCGCTGAACGTCGTCGGCGGCTTTGTGGTCACTGACCGCATGCTCGAGATGTTCAAGACCAAGCCCAAGGCGAAGAAGGAGGGCGATTCCTGATGTCGCTCACTTTCGCAACCACGGCCGTCGAGGCGATCGCCGGCGACACGACACGCGATCACCTGATCAACCTGGCGTATCTCGTCGCGATCATCCTCTTCATCGTCGGCCTGAAGAAGCTGACCAACCCGACCACCGCTCGCCGCGGCAACCAGATCGCCGGCGTCGGCATGATGATCGCGCTGATTGCGACGCTCTTCCTCAAGGAGATCGTCACCTACGAGTGGATCATCATCGGTTTCGTGCTCGGAGCCCCGCTCGGATACATCTCGGCCAGGAAGGTCAAGATGACCGCGATGCCCGAGATGGTCGCGCTGTTCAACGGCGTCGGCGGTGGCGCGGTGGCGCTGATCGCGCTCTCGGAGTACTACCACTGGACCGACCACCCGCTGCTGGCCTCGGTCACGGTGACAACTGACGTCGAGGTCGCCTCGCTGTTCTCGCTGATCATCGGTTCGGTCTCCTTCTGGGGATCGGTCGTGGCGTATCTCAAGCTCAGTGAGCGGATCTCCGGTTCGCCCAAGTCCCTCCCGGGCCAGCAGGTGATCAACGCGATCCTCGCGCTGACCGCGATCGGGATTGCCGGCTATCTGCTGGCCACCACCGGCATGCAGTCCTACGGGCTCGTGGTCGCAATCGCCGGCGTCGCCGCCGTGCTCGGTCTCTTCTTCGTGCTGCCGATCGGCGGCGCGGACATGCCGGTCGTGATCTCGACGCTGAACGCGATGACAGGACTTGCGGCAGCGGCCGCCGGTTTTGCGCTCGGCAACAACGCGCTGATCGTCGCCGGAATCATCGTCGGCGCTTCGGGAACGATCCTCACCAGCCTGATGGCCGTGGCGATGAACCGCACGATCGCCGGAGTGCTCTTCGGCTCGTTCGGCGCCAGCGGCGGTGGCGGTGGTGGTGGCGGCATGAGCGGCCTCCCCGAGGGCGCGACCGTCAAGTCGACCGACGCAGCTTCGGCCGCGATCCTCATGGCCTACGCGCAGAACGTGATCGTCGTTCCGGGCTACGGCCTTGCCGTCGCACAAGCGCAGCACGTCGTCAAGGAAATGGCGGACGAGCTGGAAGAGAAGGGCGTCTCGGTCAAGTACGCGATTCACCCGGTCGCCGGACGCATGCCCGGTCACATGAACGTGCTGCTCGCCGAGTCTGACGTGCCCTACGAGCAGCTCGTCGAGATGGACGACATCAACCCCGAGTTCGAGCGCACGGATGTTGCGATCGTGGTCGGCGCCAACGACGTCACCAACCCGGCGGCTCAGACCAACCCCGACTCGCCGATCTACGGCATGCCGATCCTCGAGGTCGCCAACGCCCACAACGTGATCGTGCTCAAGCGCGGTATGGCCAGCGGCTACGCCGGTATCGAGAACGAGCTCTTCTACCTCGACCAGACGCAGATGCTCTTCGGCGACGCCAAGGCCTCGCTCTCCGACATCGTCACCGAGCTCAAGAACGTCTGATCCACCCGCGCGCTCTCGCGCGCAGGCAAGCGGTAAATCCTCCAAAGGTCCGCCCGAATGGGCGGACCTTTGGCAATTAAGGCGATTGGAATGGCGATTGAGCTTGCCGGCGACCGCCGCGACCGATCTCAGTCGTCGTGGTCGTCGTCGTGGTCGTCCTCGCCACCGGACCCGTGGTCCTCGCCGGAGCTGTCGTCGCGACCTGACGAATCGTCACCGCCGCCGGCATTCTCGTCTGGCTGCGCTGGCGCCGGAGTGGCTGGCGCAGGAGTGGCCGGCGCCGCCGGAGAAGAGTCGTCCGATCGCGTCTTGGCGCGCCGCTTCTTTGTCGTATCGGCGCGTCGCTTCGCTTTCGTGGTGGGTTTCCGCGGGTTGGCAACCAGACGATCCCCGGTGGTCGCCGACACAGTCGAGAGTCCGACGGGCTGCGTGACCATCTGCAGCGCAAAGTAGGAGAGCGCAGCCGCGAGCACGAGCCCGGCGAATCCGGCCGCGACCGCGCCGGCGATCCGCAATCTGTTCCGGTTGTCGTTCATTGATCGTCCTCAAAGCGCACGGTCGCGATCGCACCGCCGCCGTCGGCGTTCTCGATTCTCACATCCGCACCCCAACGTCGCGCAAGTTCCCGAGCGATCGACAGGCCAAGTCCGGTGCCGCCGGCCCTGCTTGAGCCCGCGCTGCCGCGGTGGAAGCGCTCGAAGACCACTTGCTCCTCGTAGTCCGAAAGCCCGACGCCGTGGTCGCGAACGGTGATTGCGCTATCGACCAGCGCGATCTCGATCGCGCCGCCATCAGCTGAGTAGTCCACGGCGTTCTCGATCAGCGCGTCGAACACGCGATCGAGATCCGATTGCGAGGCCGTGACCACGCCAGCGCCTTCGGTCGTCGCGGAAAGGTCGATCCCGCGCGCTCGCGCAATCGGGGTCCACCGGGCCTGTAGCTGCTCGACGAATTCGGGAAGGTCGATCCGCTGAGCGTGCGAATCCCGCTCGCCGCTCTGGCTCAGCACAAGCAGCTCCTCGACGGTCTTGGCCAACCGATCGACCTCGTCGATGCCGCGGTCGAGTTCGACGCCGACTGACTCGTCGTCGCAGCGGGCGCGCGCCTCTTCGAGGCGCAGACGCAGCCCGGTGAGCGGCGTGCGGAGCTGGTGCGAGGCGTCAGCGACGAAGCGGCTCTGAGCCTCGATCGATCCGGCCAGACGGTCGGTCATCTCGTTGAATGCGCGCGCCAGTTCGCGCTGCTCGCTGCTCCCCTCGACCGGCGCGCGGGCCGAGAGATCGCCCTCGGTGACGGCGCGCGCGGCGTCCTCGAAGTGCCTGAGCGGACGCGCGATCTGCCGGGCGATGAATGCGCCCGCCAGGAGGCCGACGGCCAGCACCGCCAGGCCGATCAACGCGAGTCCGGCCAGCGTACGGCCGAACGCGTCGGAGACGTCGGCGACGTCCTGAGTGATGCGCACCGCGCCCTCGGTGCGACCCTCCTCGAAGATCGGCACCGCGGTCGCAAGCAGCTCGCGATTGAGCGAGTCACTCTGCCTGCGGATCTGCACCGTTCTGCCCGCGAGCGCCGCCTTGATCTCCGGTCTGCCGGAGATGTTCGACTGGGCGCCCGCGGCACCCGCACTGTCGGCAACCACATCGCCCTGTTCGTCGACGACAACCACGCGTCCGCGCACATCACGGCTGGTCAACTTGACGACGCTCTCGAGCGCAACATCGTCGCCTCGCTCGATCGCGCTGGCCGCCAGGACCGAGACCACGTTCGCGCTTGTGCGCGCCTGCTGCTTGACCTCGTCGTCGAGCCGTTGACGGAGACTCAGCGCCAGCGGCACCTCGAGTGCGACGATGGCGAGGATCAGCACGTACGCCATCGCCAGCATCATCCGTGTGCTCAGCTTTCCGACGTGAACTCCTCGGGCGAGGTGAAACGAAACCCGACGCCGCGCACGGTGTGCAGGTAGCGCGGATCATTGGGGTCGTCGCCAAGCTTCTTGCGCAGCCAGCCGATGTGGACGTCGAGCGTCTTTGTCGACCCGAACCAGTTCTCGTCCCAAACAGTCGACATCAGCTCTTCGCGCGAGACCACCGCGCCGGCATTGCGCACCAACTCGAGCAGAAGGTCGAACTCCTTGCGGGAAAGATCAAGCGCCGCACCGTCGAGGCTCGCGCGGCGTGATGTCTCTTCGACTTCCAGACCGCCAATGACGAACGATTCCGGCGCGCGAGAGGCACTTCCGGTCCGGCGCAGGAGCGCGCGAATGCGTGCGATCAGCTCGCCGCTGCTGAACGGCTTGACGACGTAGTCGTCGGCCCCGATTTCGAGCCCGACAATCCGATCGACCTCCGTGCCGCGCGCGGTGAGCATGATGATCGGTACGTCGCTGAAGGCTCGGATTTCGCGGCAGACGTCGCGCCCGTCGCCATCGGGCAGCATCAGATCGAGCAGGATCAACTCGGGGTCGGTGCTGCGCGCGAGCGCCAAGGCCTCGGCGGCAGTCTTGGCGATCGCCGGGGCGAACCCCTCACGTTCGAGGGCACTCGCCAGCGGTTCCGAGATCGAAGCTTCATCCTCAACAAGGAGGATCCGTGTCTCGGCCTTCATTTAGCCATCTTAGACCGGGTTTTGGCCTGCAAGTCGCCGGTTTTGCCAAAGCTTTGCCAAGGATTGGAGATCGCTTTGGAAGAACTTTTCGGATCCTTTCACGCGCGTGGCCGATGGTTGCAACAAGCAATTTGCTTGCAGCAACGAGGAGGCCACGCATGACACGAAAGACTTTCACAATCATCTTGATCGCGGGACTGGCCGCGCTCGCGGGACTGGCCGCCGGCTTCAGACCCGCGAGTGGACCGGCCGACACCGCGGCCAAACAGGTCGCTGCTGGGCCATCGGTCGAGACGACGGTGGTCGAGCGCACGACGGTGGTGCGGCGCCACGTCCGTCGCAAGCAGCGCGGCCGCTCACGCGCATCTGTCGCTTCGACAGCGGCAGGTGGACGGACCTACTCGGGAAGCTCCGGCTCCGACGCCGGATCGGGGTCGGAATCGGGATCGGGCTCCGGCCCGCGGCCGAGCTCCCCCGGACCGAAGTCGGGATCTGAGCAGCACTCAAGCCAGCCGACGACCTCACCGAGCGCCACCGGCGGCGAGCGTGGCGACGACCACGAAGAGGGTCACGAGGACGAGGACCACGCAGAGCATGAAGACGACGGCGAAGACGACTGACGCGGCCGCGCTGCGCCGCGGACACGCGCTGACGGTCACGCTCGCGAGCGGCGCGATCTTCGTGGTGATGATGGCGTTGATGGTGTTTCGGCTTGAAGCAGGACGCGATCCCGCGATCGGCACCGCCGCGAAGCTGCCATCGGTGGAACAGCGCCGAGTGGTGGTGGTCCATCGCAAGGTGATCGAGTCGATCGAGGATCCACCGGCGGCCACGGCTGGCTCGCCGTCGGCCGCAGGTGCCCAAGCGGTCGGTGGCGGTGGCGGCTATTCGGGCGGCGGCGGAGGGGGCTCGTCCTACTCACAGCCACAGAGCGCACCCGCTCCCGCAGCCGCCCCCGCGCCAGCGCCGGCTCCAGCACCCGCCCCAACGACCCGAGCCTCATGACCATGCACACGCGCGAATACGAGGAACACGGGTTTGACGCGATGGGCACGCAGATCCACTTCTGGATCGACCGCGCCGCGGGGGGACGTGTGGGCGCGGCATTCCGTGCCGGCGAGACGTTCATGCGGGACTTCGACCGGCGGCTGTCGCGCTTCAATCCGGACAGCGAGCTCTGCGCCCTGAACAGCGCCGAGACCGAAACGGTCGAGATATCGACGCTGATGGTGCGACTCGTCGAGGCGGCACTCGAAGCGGCGCGCGTCAGCGACGGACTCGTCGACCCGACGCTCGTCGCGCAGCTCGAGGACGCCGGTTACCGAAACTCGCGCGCCGGTCAGCCGGCGGACTCGATTTCCAGAGCGATGGCGAATCGAGCGGCACCGGTGCCCGCCGCGGCCAGCCCCCAATCACGCTGGCGCGAGATCTCCGTCGACCGTGATGCCCGCACGGTCACGCGGCCGGTCGGGGTTCGGATCGACAGCGGAGGCTCGGGAAAGGGCCTTGCCGCCGACATGCTGGCGGCGCTTTGGACACAACTGCTGCCGGCCGGGACCGCGTTCATCGTCGACTGCGGCGGTGACATGCGGGTCGGTGCCCTCGATGAGCTCGACGATCCCTATGAGATCCGCGTTGAATCGCGGCCGGCGCTCGCCGAGCAGCTGACACTTGAAGTGCGCTCGGGCGGGGTGGCCACATCCGGCATCGGTAGCCGGCTCTGGAGCACCGGAGGCGGCTGGGCACACCACCTGATCGATCCCGCAACAGGCCAGCCGGCGTGGACGGGTGTCGCATCGGCCACCGCGACCGGGCCAACTGCGCTGGCTGCCGAGACGACCGCGAAGGTCGCGCTGCTGCGCGGCGCGCGCGCTGACGGCTCGCCAGAACTCCCAGGACTCCAAGTGACGGTTGGGTTCGATGGCTCTGTCGCTCGTCACGGCGAGCTGCGTGAGGCGGCAGCGGCATGAACGCTTCTGGGAACATCGTTGATCCAGCGCCGCACCTCTGGTGGCTTGCGAGCCGCGCATCGGGGATCGTCGCGATCCTGTTGTTGACCTACACGGTGCTCGTCGGCCTGATGATGGGTGGCAAGTTGGTCCAACGCACCGCCGGCAGACCTGGCCGCGGCGGACTCGCTGTCAAGCGACTGCTCGAATCGCACGAGTATGCCTCGATCGCGGCGTTGGTGGCGATCGTCGTGCACGCGGTGACGCTGCTCGGCGACGCCTACCTACACCCATCCGTCGGTGAGATTGCCGTTCCGTTCACGATGGCCTACCGCGGCTTCTACACGGGTCTCGGCGTGATCGGTGCGTACCTCGCGGTGCTGCTGGGTCTGTCGTTTTACGTACGCAGCCGAATCGGCACAGCGCGCTGGAAGAAGCTTCACCGCTGGACGCTCGCTGCCTACGGACTTGCTGTGGTGCATGCGCTGGGCGCCGGAACGGACGCGGCAAGCAGCTGGTTTGAGATCCCTTTGCTGGCATCTGCCGGACTTGTTGCGGTGACCTTCCTGGCTCGGGCGAGTTCGGTCGGGCGCAGCCGCGCGCAGGTTCGCCGTGCGCCGTCGCCGCCGCGCGAGGCCGCCGCCGAACCGGCCCGCAACGCCGCCTGACGCCGCGGAGCCCGAACCGACTGGCGCAACCAAGCGCCAAATCCTCCAAACCTCCGCCCGATCGGGCGGAGGTTTGGCATTTGCGCGGCTTGGAACCGGCACATAGCGCTTAGATATATCTTTTTGCTATATTGGGCGGCATGGGCAGCACCCGTCTCTCCAATGTTGCGTATGTGATCCTCGGCTTTCTCTCGAGCAAAGGCGTCGAGCCCAAGAGCGGTTACGACATCAAGCAGCTGATCGACATCTCGGTCCGCTTCTTCTTCGCCGCCAGCTACGGGCAGATCTACCCGGAGCTGAAGAAGCTCTCAGCGGCAGGCCTGATCGAGGGCACCGACGAGCCGACCGGCGGCCGCGCTCGCACCACCTACACGATCACTGACGCAGGCCGCGAGGCGCTGCGCGAGTGGCTGCTGCAGAGCGAGTCGCAGATCGAAATGCGCGATCAGGGCATCCTGCGCATCTTCTTCTCAGGCCCGCTCACCAAGGAAGAGCGCCTGACCAAGATCCGCCAGCTGCGCGAAGAGCGCGCCGCCAACCTCGCCGTACTCAAAGCGATTGAGGTCCCGCCGGAAGCGGTGACCGAACAAATGCCAGACCTCGTCCTGAACTACGGACTCGGCCTGCACCAATACGTGATCGACTGGTGCGACTGGGCGACGAAGCAACTCGAGAGCAACTAAGGAGACACCAATGCTCGCCACGCTCGCAAACCTCACTTCCCGCCGCCCCGGTCGCGTACTGCTGATCGCCGCCGTCGTATCGATCGTCTCTCTCGCCCTCAGCAGCGGCCTGCCCGAACGGCTCGCCACGCAGGGCTTCGCCGACGAGAGCGCCGAGTCTCAGCAGGCACTTGACTCGATCGCGCGGGCCACCGGCTTTGACCCGACAGAGGACATCGTCGCGATCGTCACCGCGCCTGACGGCAAGCAAATCGACTCCGCCGCGGGCAAGGCAGAAGTCGCGAGCGCCGAGAAGCAGCTCGCAGCGCTCGACGGGGTGATCGGCACAGAGACGAGTCCGGCCCGGTCCAAGGACGGCCGTAAAGCGATCGTCTTCGCCCACACCAAGCCAGGGTCCGAAGAAACCGACCTCGCAGAGCAGGCGATCGACGCCTTCGCCGGCGACTCCACCGTGAAGGTCGGCGGCGCGCTGATCGCCCAGCACTACGTCAGTTCGACCGTCAGCGAGGACCTTGAGCGCTCAGAGCTGCTCGCGTTCCCCCTGCTTTTCCTGATCTCGCTGTTCGTTTTCCGCAGCCTCTTCGCGGCCGCGCTGCCCCTGCTGATCGGCGCGATCACTATCCCGCTGACGATGATGATGATCGGCTTCTATAACGAGATGACGAGCCTCTCGGTCTTTGCGTTGAACCTAACGACGGGCCTTGGGCTTGGCCTTGCGATCGACTATTCGCTGCTGATGATCACGCGGTACCGCGAGGAGCTTGCCGCCGGCAAAGAACCGCCGAACGCACTGCTGACGACGATGAACACCGCCGGGCGCACGATCGTCTTCTCGGCGCTGACGGTCGCCGGCGCGATCATGGTGCTGGGGATCTTCCCGCTGAAGTTCCTTTACTCGATGGCCTTCGCGGGATCGACCGTGGCGATCGCCTCGGCGCTGGTCGCGCTGACCGTGCTGCCGGCGGCACTGATGCTGCTCGGGCCGCGAATCGACCGCTTCTCGATCGCACGCAAACCGATCGACGCCAGCACGGCGCGCTGGTACGCACTCGCAAAGGGCGTGATGCGCCGGCCGTTGATCGTCGCGCTGGCGGTCACCGCGCTCGTGATCGTGCTGACGCTGCCGATTCGCGATCTCTCTTTCACTTCCGTCGACGCCACAGTCTTGCCGGTCGGCAATCAAGCCCACCAGGTCCAGCTCGAGCAGGCGAACGACTTCCCCGATGCCGACACGTCGACGGTGCTCGTCGCGGTCCACGCCGAGGGCAACCAGCCCGAAGTGCCGGCAGACCTGCGCAAGAGTGCGCTTGGGCTCGATGGCGTTACCACCGCGTCAAAACCGGCCTACCTGGGCAACGCGACGTGGAGCTTCAACGTCGAGACGAAGGAGCTCTTCTACGCCGCGCCGGCACTTGACACCGTGCGCAAGCTGCGCGACGTGGAGTCGGGGATCGATTTCGAGGTTGGCGGCGTCTCGGCGGTGTTTGTCGACCAGCGCAATGCGATCTTCGAACGCGTGCCGATCGCCTTGCTGCTGATACTCGCGATCACTTTCGTGGTGCTGTTCCTGATGACTGGCAGCGTCGTGTTGCCGATCAAGACGTTCATCATGAACCTGCTCACGCTCGCGGCCACCTTCGGCATCCTCACTTGGATTTTCGGCAACGGCAATCTCGAGAGCGCGCTCGACTACACATCCCAGAATGCCCTGGAGATGACGCAGCCGATCTTCCTCTTCGTGCTGGCGTTCGCTCTGGCAACCGACTACGGCGTGTTTCTGCTTGGTCGGATCAAGGAGCTACGCGACGCCGGTCTGGACAACACCGAGGCGGTCGCCCAGGGCGTTGCGCGCACCGGCCGCGTGATCACTTCGGCCGCGCTGCTCTTCTGCGTGGCGATCGGTGCCTTCAGCCTGTCCGGGATTGTCTTCATCAAGCAGCTAGGCATCGGAACGGCGCTCGCCGTGGCGATCGACGCCACGCTGATCCGCGCCCTGCTCGTGCCGGCGCTGATGGCATTGCTCGGCGAGTACAACTGGTGGTCGCCGCGCTGGATGAAGCGGCTGCACGCGCGCATCGGTTTCAGCGAGGGCCCGAGCGCGCCGCAGCCCGTGGCTGGTTGACCACCCTCAGGAAACTCTCAGCCCGCTCCTAGGAGCCTGCAAGCCGCCGGGGCGATTATTCCGGCATGCGATCAAGTAAGAGCATCCACCCGGCGGCCGCGAAAGTCAAAGCCGAGCAGGCCCGCGCCCGCCGCCGCACAGCGAAAAAGACGATGCTCGGCGCGATCGCGCTCTTCCTTGCGGTCTTCTCACTGTTGTCCTACCGCTTGGCCTTTGGACTGGACCCGTCCACCGTGACCGCGGTGCAGACGGCGGGAGTCGCCGCCGGAAGTCAGCCCGCCGGCGACGACAGTGGCGAAGCCGACGAAGAGCTCTACGAGTCGGATGATGACGACGACGAAGGTTGGTTCGGATCGTCCGACTCGTCAACTTCAACCCAGGCTCCGCAGACGCAGCAACAGCAGCAGCCGGTACCGCAGACGAGGGCGTCGTGAGCACGCTCGACTTCAACGCGATGGGGACGTCGGTGCGACTTGAAATCGCCGGCGTTCCGCGCTTACGGGCGGAAGCGCTGCTCGCCGCCGGCCGCAAATTCATCGATGGCTTTGACGCCGCACTCTCACGCTTTCGCCCCGAGAGCGAGCTGACCCGGATGAACCAGGATCCGGCCGCGACTGTCGAGGTCTCCTGGCTGATGAGCGAGTTGATCGACGCCGCCCTCTGGGCGGCGCAGGCCAGCGGCGGCCTCGTCGACCCGACACTCACCCCCGCGCTCGAGCGCGCCGGCTACGCGAGGTCTCGCGTCGGCGCCGAGCCGGTCGATCTGACCTCGGCACTCGCCGACGCGCCCGAGCGGTGCGCGGCAGCGGCCGATCCGAGCGGCCGTTGGCGTGAGATCGAGTTCGACCGCGGCGCGCGGCTGTTGACCCGACCGCCCGGTCTCACCCTCGACAGCGGCGGCAGCGGCAAGGGGCTTGCGGCCGATCTGTTGGCGCGCACCTGGGCCGTCTCGCTCGGACCACGCGCCCACTTCACGATCGATTGCGGCGGCGACATCCGCTTCGGTCCACGCGGGAATCGCTGGGGGCGGGTGAGGGTTGAAGACCCCTTCGCCGGCGAAGCGCTGGAGCTCGCCTGCAGGGGCGGCGCGGTCGCCACGTCGAGCATCCGCAGCCGGATCTGGCGCGATGCCCAAGGCGCTCCCGCACACCACCTGATCGACCCCGCCGCCGGCACGCCTGCCTGGACCGGCGTGGTCGCCGTCACGGCGCTCGCGCCGACGGCGCTGGTCGCCGAGACGCTCTCCAAAGTCGCGTTTCTGCGCGGCCCCGCCGGAGCCCGCGAGACGCTCATCGCCGCCGACGGCGGACTGATCGTCTTCGATGACGGCACAACCGAAGTGATCGAGTCCGGACTGTTGGCCGCCGCATGATCCTCGCCGCCGCAACAAACACGAACGTCACCGAGCACGTCTTCTGGTTGGCCAGCCGCGCCGCCGGCGTCGTCGCAGTGGCGATGATGACGCTCAGCGTGATCCTCGGACTGATCCAGGGCGGCCGGCTGCCGCTGGGGATCAAGGCGCGTGACCTCACACGTATCCACGAGTTCGCCTCGCTGGCGACGATTGTCGCGATTCTCGCCCACGGCGCTCTGCTGCTGGCCGACCCGTGGCTCAAGCCGGCGATCAGCCAGATCCTCGTGCCGTTCACGCTCGACTTCAAGAGCTTCTACACCGGCCTCGGGGTGATCGGCGCCTGGGTCGCCATGCTGCTCGGCCTCTCGTACTACGTGCGCGACCACATCGGGATCAAGCGCTGGAAGACGCTGCACCGCTTCACGATCGTCGCCTACGCGCTCTCGGTCGTGCACGTCTTCGGCGCCGGAACCGACGCCCAGGCAACGTGGCTGAAGGCACCACTGCTTGCGTCGGTCGGAGTGGTGACTGCGTTGTTCGTGCTGCGTGTGAACAGCACGAGGAAGGTCAGCCGGCCAGCGCCTCGTCCTGCTCGGGCTGCTGACCAGACTCAGCCTGTTGATCGGACTCAGCCTCGTGCCACGCCGCCTGGCCCACGCCCTCCGGCACGCCCTGCTCGTCGATCACCGCAAGTAGCGCCTTGACGACGCTCGGGTCGAACTGGCTGCCCGAGTGGGCGATCAGTTCCTCGCGCGCACGGCGCAGGCCGATCGCCTTCCGGTAGGGCCGGTCGGTGATCATCGCGTGGAAGGCGTCGCAGACGAGCACGATGCGGCTCTGCAGTGGAATGTCTTCGCCCATCAGACCATCCGGGTAGCCGGCGCCATCCCAGCGCTCGTGCTCGTGGCGGATCGCCTTGGCTACCTCGCTGAAGCCCGGCACCGGCGCGACGATGCGCTCGCCGATCTCCGGGTGGCGCTTCATGAACTCCCACTCGTGGTCGTCCAGACCTTCAGTCTTGTTGAGAATCTCGTTGGGGATCCCGATCTTGCCGATGTCGTGCAGCAGGGCGACATCGGCCAGCACGGTGCGCTGGTCCGTGCTGATGCGCATGCGGTCGCCGACCGCCATCGCGAGCTCGACGGTTTCTTCCGAGTGGTCGGCCGTGTAGCCGTCGCGCTCTTGGAGGGCAACGAGCAGCGACGAGATCGTCGACTCGAAGCGCCCGCGGTTGCGGTTCATCTGCGCAGCCTCGTGGCCCAGGTAGCCGGTGGTGATCACGAGCCCGAGGAAGATCGGCGTAGTAGTCACGACGCGGGCGATCACGGCGTCGCCGCCGACCAGTAGCGGCTCAACAATGAACGCCGCCGTGATGAAGATCGTTCCTCCCATCGCGACCAGCTTGTCGTTCCAGAAGAAGATCACGCAGTAGATCGCCGGCAGCAAGAGGAAGAACCCGGCCGTCGGCTGTTGGTAGTGGATCACCAGGACGACCTGCAGCGCGACGCCAAAGAGAATCGGCGCGATGAACGCGCGCTTTGGCAGGCTGTAGCTGGCCATCAAGAGGCCGGTGCACCCGACCACCAGGCAGACCATCGCGGCGGCGTAGGCGTAGACGTCGAACTGCCCGAGCAGCGCCGCCCAAAGCGCGATGAAGCCAATCCCGGCGAAGTAGATCATCGACATCGCCCGGCACATCAACTCGTACTCGGCGCGTGCGTCCTGCGCCTCGCGGCGCTGGGTGGTCGGCAATCCGGTGTAAGAGACGCTCACAGCGAGGCCGCCCCGCGGTCGCCGCCCTCGGCGTGCAGCGTTCGAAGGTTGTTCATCACGCCTTCGCCCAGTGTCTCGCGCCAGCCCGGACGCTGCTCATGCGCGACGCCGTCACGCGCCTCGAGCGCGGCCAGCAGCGACTTGACCACCTGCGGATCGAACTGCGTGCCGGAGCAGAGTTCGAGCTGCTGACGCGCCTGGGCCTCAGAGAGCGCCTCGCGGTAGGGCCGCTCGGAGATCATCGCGTGGTAGGCGTCGCAAGCGAGCACGATTCGGCTGGCGACCGGGATCTCTTCGGCGGCGAGGCCATCGGGGTATCCGGTTCCGTCCCAGCGCTCGTGCTCGTGCCGGACGGCATTCGCGACCGATTCAAATCCGGGCACCTCATTGAGAATGCGCTCGCCGATTTCGGGGTGGCGGCGCATGACCTCCCACTCGCGGTCGTCGAGCGCAGAGGGCTTGCTGAGAATCTCGTTCGGAATGCCGATCTTGCCGATGTCGTGCAGCAGGGCGACGTCGGCGGTGTGCAGCGTCTGTTTGGAGTCGAGTCCGAGGTCCTCGGAGACCGACATCACCAGTGAGAGAACTTCCGAGGAGTGCTCGGCGGTGAAGTCGTCGCGCGCGTCGAGCGCCATCAGCAGCGCGGTGATCGTCCCGCGGAAGCGCGCCTGCTCGACCGACGCGTTGCGGAAGCGGTGGAACACCCACCCGAGCACCATGCTGCTCCCGAGCAGCAACGGCAGGGTGGTCAGCGCCTCGATCACCGCGGTTTCGTCTCCCCAGATCGCCGGCACTGCGACGTAGACGATCGAGAGCGGGAGCATCACGGCGAGCTTGACGATCAGGTCGTCCCAGAAGAAGACCATCACCACGGCCGCCGGTAGGAAGAGGAAGGACATACCGACCTTCACGCCGTCGCCGATCACGATGAAGGCGACGGCCGCGACGCCCATCAGGACCGGCGGGATGATCAGCCGCGGATCGGCGTTGTCCCAACGGATCACAAGCACCCAGGCCGTCGCAAGCGCCGTCAGTCCGATCGCCGCGGCGTCGGTCCAGTCCGGTGCGTTGAAGGCGACCGAATACATCACCTCAAGGGCGCCGCCGAAGGCCAGCATCGCGATCGCAACACGGCGGACGAGTTCGCGATCGGCGATCAGCCCGAAGTCTTCAAGGCGCGATGAGCTGCTGTCTGTTTTGGTTGGCAATTGTGTGGCCGTTGGGAAGGCGAGTTACCCAACGGTTATCGGGACCTTGCGCCCCCAGCTTGTGTGCCGAGAAACGGGGTGGACGGACGTACTACGCAATAACACGCAATACCTACCGTGTTGTTGGTAGTTCCGCCACGATCCGGCGCTATTGATCCCTTCCCGGGTTGTCAATAATTTCGGTGTTCGACAGCGATCTTGCAGCCCCTGCGGCGATAGAGTTGGCCGCGATGCCGACCGAAGTCCTGCAGTACGTCGTCGAAGGGGGCGTCGCCACGATCGTCCACGACGACGATGGCGCCAACACCCTGCGCACCGATGTCTTCGAGGCGTACGCCGAATTCCTGGACCGCGCCGAGGCGGACGAGTCTGTCGGTGCCGTCGTTCTGCGAGGCCGTGACGACTTCTTCTCGGCCGGCATGGACCTCAAGTGGATGCAGCAGATCGACCGCGAGGAACTCGGGACGATCGGCCCGAACCTGGCGATCCTCGCGCACCGCTTGTTCATTTTCCCCAAGCCCGTGATCGCCGCGGTGACCGGCCACGCGATCGCCGGGGGCGCGATCATCCTGCTCGCGTGCGACCGCTCGATCGGCGTTGAGGGCGAGTACAAGATCGGTCTCAACGAAGTGGCGCTGGGCATCCCGTTCGGCGGCTTTGCGATGAAGCTCGCGCAATCGCACTTGGTGCCGTCAGCGTTCGGCGCCGGCCTGCTGCATGGTGAGACCTACCGCCCGGCGCGTGCGCTTGAGATCGGCTACCTCGATGAGATTGCGCCAGCGTCGGAGTTCGACGCGCGCGTGGCGGCGGTCGCTGAACGCGCCGCAGGGCTCTCGCCGTTCGCCTACCAGATGACCAAGCAGGCGATGCGCGCGGAACTTGCCGCAGAAATCGACGAGCAGGTACAAAGCGGCGCGCTTGTGCCGCTCTTCCAGGCCTTCGCCGACCTCCAGTCTGCGTAGACTGGCGCGCATGACGCAGACGAATTCCCTCCCCGTAGAGCCCGCAGCCGAGCCCGCCGAGATCCTCAAGGTCGCCGAGGAGCGACTGCTCGGAGCCGAGCGCGGAAATCTCACTTTCGCAGAGGCGCTGGCGATCCAGGCGCTGCCCGACGACCAGCTCGGTCACCTGGCCGACCTCGCCCACCGCGTGCGCCTTGAGTACTGCGGCGACGGCGTGGAGGTCGAGTCGATCATCTCCGGCAAGACCGGCGGCTGCCCGGAGGACTGCAACTTCTGCTCGCAGTCTTCGGTGTTCGGCAGCGAGGTCGCGCCGACCGGCTTCATTCCTCCTGAGCAGCTGCTCGCAGCTGCAGAGGCGACGGCCGAGACCGGCGCCACGGAGTTCTGCATCGTCTACGCCGTGCGCGGACCGGACCGCCGCCTGATGGACCACGTGATCGAGTGCACGAAGCTCGTGCACGAGAACGTCCCCGGGCTTGAAGTTGCGGCGTCGCTGGGCATCCTCACCGAGGAGCAGGCCAAGGAGCTCGCCGACAACGGTGTCCACCGCTACAACCACAACCTCGAGGCGGCCAAGAGTTTCTTCCCCGAGGTCTGCACCACGCACACGTGGGAAGACCGCATGAAGACCTGCGAGCTGGTGCGCGAGACCGGCATGGAGCTCTGCAGCGGCGGGATCATCGGCCTTGGCGAGACGCGCGAGCAGCGCATCGAGTTCGCCTTTCAGTTGGCGGCTTTGGAGCCCCACGAGGTACCGATGAACTTCTTGAACCCGCGCCCGGGCACGCCGATGGAAGACCGCGAGCTGGTCTCGCCGATGGAGGCGATCCGCACGATCGCGCTCTTCCGCCTGATCATGCCCTCGACGATGCTGCGCTATGCCGGCGGCCGCGAGGTGACGCTTGGCGACCTGCAGGCGATGGGCATGCAGTCGGGCATCAACGCACTTATCACCGGCAATTACCTGACCACGCTTGGCCAGAATGTAGGGAACGACCTCGTGATGCTCGAAGACCTCAGCATGCCGATCAAGGCAGTCTCCAAGGTCATTTAGCCCGATCATCTAGCCCCCGAAGTTCGAAGGATCGATCTCCCCCATGTTTGAGCCAGGCCAACTCACCCGCGAAGCCGAAGCGCTCGACGTGCGCCGCCTTGAAGAGGCTCGCGCCGAACTCGACGCTGAGCGCGACTACGACGTCAACCGTCGCTGCGCCGAATGCGGCGCCAAGCTGACGGTGCAGATCTTCCCGCACGGCTACGAGGCGCACTGCACGCCTTGTGAGCGGCGGGCGCGGATCTCCGGTTAGTCGAGAGCTGCCGGAGCGGACTGCGGTCCGACTAGACGGCAGGTGGCTGCGATAATCAGTCCATGACTGACGCATCCCCCATGCCCACAGAAGAAGAAATCCGCGAGTCGCTGCGCACGGTGATCGATCCCGAGCTGCGCCGATCGATCGTGGATCTGGGGATGGTGCGCTCGGTCGACATCAAGGGCGACGGTGTCGTTGACATCGTGATCTCGCTGACCACGCCTGGCTGCCCGGTGCGCTCGCATTTTCAGCAGGGCGTCTCGAGCAGCGCAGCTTCGCTGCCCGGAGTCGAAGTTGTGAACGTCGGGTTTGACGTTCTGAGCGACTCCGAGAAGGCCGACCTGCGCGCCAAGCTGGGCCGCGGGGCGCTGCCAGAGGGCGCGCTCGCCCAGGTGCACAACGTGATCTGCGTCGGGTCTGGCAAGGGGGGCGTTGGCAAATCAACGATGACCGCGAACCTCGCGGCGGCTTTGGCGCTTGAGGGCAAGAAGGTCGCGGTTGTCGATTGCGACGTCTACGGCTACTCGATCCCGCGCATGCTCGGCGTGCACGAGCGCCCGAAGGTCAACGACAAGCAGAAGATTCTTCCCGTCGAGGCCGCGGGCGGCCTGAAGGTGATGTCGATCGGCTTCTTCATCGAGGAGAACGCGGCCGTGGTTTGGCGCGGTGCGATGCTGCACAAGGCGATCCAGCAGTTCTTGGAAGATGTGGAATGGGGCGAGCTGGACTATCTGCTGCTCGACCTGCCGCCTGGTACCGGCGACGTTTCGATGACGCTGGCGCAGCTTCTGCCGCAGAGCAAGTTCGTGATCGTCACCACCCCGCAGCCGGCGGCCCAGACGGTGGCCAAGCGCAGCGCCGACATGTCGGCGAAGGTCAACATCGAGGTGATCGGCGTGATCGAGAACATGAGCGGCTTCACTACTCCTTCCGGCGAGCGCTTCACGATCTTCGGCGAAGGCGGCGGCCAGGAACTGGCCGATGAACTCGACGTACCACTGCTGGCCAAGGCGCCCTTGAGCGAGCCGCTGCGCGAGCAGGCCGACGCCGGCGTGCCGCTGGTGGTCTCAGACCCCGATGACCCGGCGGCGCAAGCGATCCGCAGCGCCGCGCGCGGTCTGATCGCACTGACGCCGGTCGAGCTGCCGATCTTCCAGGAAGCCGCCGAGCCGCTGGGATTTGAGCTGCCGATGGTCGCGCAGCACGCGCCGGTTATCCAGACGCGCGGCTAGATCGCGCTCTTCAGATCCGTGTGGGCGAAGTCGTCGCCCTTATAGAGCAGCGGCTCATCCGCGATGTAGGCGGTGGCGTAGGTCATGCAGTCGCCGAAGTTGAGGTTGGCGGGGTGACCGGAGCCCTTGCCGTATCGTCGTCGTGCATCACGAGCGATTGCCGCATGCTCAGCCTCGAACGCGACTATCTCCATGCCGGTGTCGCGAACAAAGCTGTCAAAGATCCGCGCTGCCGATTGCGCGCCCGAGCGCTCGGTCTTCAAGGATGCCTCGAAAAGTGAAACCGACGAGATGCGCACGTTGTCTGCTGCGCCGATCGCCTCGGCAAGGCGCTGCGCGCCTGGCTCGCCGTGGAGGATCGCAACCACCGCCGAGGCGTCAACGATCACCAGGGCAGTCCGGTCTCAGGGTCATAGATCTCGGCATCCATCTCTTCCTGCGTCATGGCGAGCCATTCAGGGTCAGCGTCAGCACGAAGCTCCTCTGCGAGCGCCATCAGGCGAGCGGGAAGCCCTTCCCGCCGACGTTTGCGCAGAGATTCCGCGATCAGTTCTGAAGCGACGGCAGTCATGCTCTTCCCGTCGAGTTTCGCGAGCTCGCGAAGATCTTCGACTGCCTGCTCGTCTTTGAGGTTAAACGCCATTGGTACCAATATAACGGCCACTGGTACCAGAAGCGTCAAACCATCGTCATACCGCCAGAAACGCTGATCGTTTGGCCGGTGACAAAGCCTGCGCCTTCGGAAGCCAGGAAGGCGACCACGGGCGCGATGTCGCTGGGCTGACCCAGGCGCCCCATCGGCACGGCGCCGCGCAGCGAGGCGACCATCTCGGCCGCGTCGTCTGCCCACTGGATCATCTGGTCGAGCATCGGGGTGGCGGTCGGGCCCGGTGAGAGGCAGTTGACGGTCACGCCCTTGTCGAGTACCTCGCGGGCCATCGCCTTGACAAACGCGATTGTGCCGCCGTTGGCGGCGCTCATCAGCGACTGGTCGGCGACTCCGGCGCGGCCGGCCTCGCCGGCGATATGGACGACGCGCCCGTAGCCGCGATCGATCATTCCGCCGAGCACCGCTTGGGTGAGACGAATTCCGCCAATCAGGTTGGTGTCAATCATCTGCTTCCAGTAAGCCTCGTCGGTCTTGAGCAGCGGAAGCGCGTGGTTCCAGCCGGCCGAGTTGATCAGTGCGTCGATCGGCCCCAGGCGCT
>CAZRAA010000045.1:0-19302 GCA_964597975.1 uncultured Thermoleophilaceae bacterium
TCGCTGCTCGACGGCGCGGCGCACATCAAGGACCTCGCCAAGCGCGCAGCAGAGTTCGGTCAGCCAGCGCTGGGCCTGACCGACCACGGTGTGATGAACGGCTCGGTCGAGTTGTATGAGGCCTGCAGAAAGGAAGGCATCAAGCCGATCTTCGGCTGCGAGGTCTACTACGTCGACGACCATCGCCGCAAGGAGTCAGGCAAGGTCGAGCGCAATCACCTCACACTTCTCGCCGAGACCCCCGCCGGCTTTCGCAATCTCACGAAGCTCTGCTCGGCCGGATTCCTCGAGGGCTTCCACCGCGGCAAGGCCAACGTCGACATGGAGCTGCTTCAGCGCTACAACGAAGGCGTGATCGCGCTCACCGGCTGCCTGGCCTCGCGCTTCGTACGGCGGATCACCGACAACGACCATGCCGGCGCCCGAGAGCACGCGGGGCAGCTGATTGAAGTGTTTGGCCCCGAGGACGTCTATTTCGAAGTTCAAGAGAACAAGATTGAAGATCAGAATCGCGCCAACCCGCAAATCGCCAAGATCGCCAAGGAGTTCGGTCGGCCGCTGGTGGGAACCGCCGACGTGCACTACCTGCGCCGCGAGGACTACAACACGCACCAGGCACTGCTCTGTGTTCAGACCAAGAGCACAATCGCCGAGCCGAAGATGACCTTCGACACGAACGAGTTCTACCTCAAGAACAACGAGGAGATGACGGCCGAGTACGCCGAGGCTTGGCCCGGCGCGCTCGAGTCGACCGTGGAGATCGCCGAGCGCGTGAACGTCGACATCGAACTCGGCGGGCGCCTGATCCCCAGTTACAAGACGCCCAATGGCGAGAGCGACGGCGAATACCTGCGCGCGCTCGTGCTCGAGGGGCTTGCCGCCCGCTACGGCGACCCGATCCCGGCTGCCGCGATGGAGCGAGCAGAGATGGAGCTCTCGGTGATCGACTCGATGGGCTTCAACAGCTACTTCCTGATCGTCTGGGACTTCGTCAAGTACGCCAAGGACAACGGCATCGCGGTCGGTCCTGGCCGAGGAAGTGCTGCGGGCAGCATCATCGCCTACACGCTGAACATCACCGATGTCGACCCGATCGCCTACGACCTGTTGTTTGAACGTTTCTTGAACGCCGAACGCGTCTCGATGCCGGATATCGACATCGACTTCTCCGTGCATGGCCGCGAGAAGGTCATCCGCTACGTCTCCGACAAGTACGGCAAGGAGTCGGTGGCGCGCATCATCACCTTCGGCCGGATGTTCCCTCGCGCCGCCGTGCGCGACGCGGCGCGCGTGCTCGGCTATGACTACGGCACCGGCGACCGGCTCTCGAAGATGATCCCCGACCCCGATCAAGGTCGCTCGCCGAGCTTTGACGACTGCCTGAAAAAGGGCCAACCGCTGGCCGAGGTCTACGAGAACGATCCGACGTCCAAGGAGATCGTCGACCTTGCCCGTGGCTTCGAGAACACGGTGCGCGCGAGTTCGATCCACGCCGCAGCAGTGGTGATCGCTGACCGGCCGCTGACCGACATTGTCCCGCTGCAGCTCGCTGAGGACCGCTCTGCACCCGGAGATGAGAAGAACTACCGCGTGATCACGCAGTACTCAATGGGGCCGGTCGAGGCGCTCGGACTGCTGAAAATGGATTTCCTGGGCCTGCGCAACCTTGACGTGATTGAGGAGGCGCTGGACATCATCGAGCGAGCCGGCAACCCGCGACCGGACATGACAAACCTGCCGCTCGACGACGCGAAGACCTTCCGCATGCTCGCGGCCGGCGACTCGATCGGCGTTTTCCAGTTTGAGTCCGAGGGCATGCGCGAGGCGCTCAAGAAGGTCCGCCCGACTGAGTTTGAGGATTTGATCGCGCTGGTGGCGCTCTACCGCCCGGGCGCGATGAGCCACATCCCCGCCTACGCGCGCGGCAAGCGCAACCCGGAGAGCGTGAAGTTCCCGGATGAGCGACTGCGCGCGATCACCGAGACCTCTTACGGCGTCGTGCTCTACCAGGAGCAGAATATGCAGGTCGCCAAGCAGATCGCCGGCTTCTCAGGCCCACGCGCGGACGACCTGCGCAAGGCGATCGGGAAAAAGGACCGCGAAAAGATGGCGGGCCTCAAGGACGAGTTCTTCGAGGGATGTCGCGCCTCGGGCACGGCCGAAAACGTGATCGAAGCGCTCTGGAAGATGAACGAGGACGCCGCCGACTACTCGTTCAACAAATCGCACGCGGCTTGCTACGGCCTGATCGCCTACCGCACGGCCTACCTGAAGGCCAACTACCCGGCCGAGTACATGGCTGCCGTGATCTCTTCTGTGATGAGCACGAAGGACAAGGTGCCGTTCTTCGTCGTGCAGTGCGAGGCAATGGGCATCAAGGTCTTGCCCCCGGATGTCAACGAGTCTGGCCACCGCTTCAACGTGGTCGAGGGGAATATTCGCTTTGGTCTCGAGGCCGTGAAGGGCGTCGGCGGCGCTGCGGTCGACGCGATCATCGCGGCACGCGAGAAGGACGGACCGTTCGGATCGCTGTGGGACTTCTGCGAGCGGGTCGACAACCGAGCGGTCAACAAGAAGGCGATCGAGTCCTTGATCAAGTGCGGCGCGTTCTCGTCAACCGGCGCCTCGCGCAAGGGGATGATGTCCGTGCTCGAATCGGCGCAGGCCGCCGGATCAAAACAGCAGGCCGACGAGCGCCTCGGGCAGGGTTCGATTTTTGACATGGCCGATTCGGCTGTGGCGACGCAGCACGAAGTCGTCCGCCCGCCGATTCCCGAGGGTGAATGGGAGCAGCCTGAGATGCTCGCCGCCGAGAAGGAGACGCTCGGGCTCTTCTTGTCGAATCATCCGCTGAAGCCCGTCGCCGGTGCCCTGCGCGCCCGCGTAGATGCCTCGATCGCGGACCTTGAGAACAAGCGCGACGGCGACTGGCTCTCTGTTGGCGGCATGATCGTCGAGTCGAAGACAATCCGCACCAAGAACGGCTCACAGATGATGTTTGCGCGGATCGACGATCTGACTGCGCAGGTCGAGATCATCGTCTTCGCCAAGGCGCTCGAGGCCGTGCGCGAGCACCTGCACAATGACGCGATCGTCACCGTGCGCGGGCGGATCGACCACAAGGACGGCGAGGTGAAGCTCGTTGCACAGGAAGTGACGCCGTTTGAGCCGACCGATGAAGAACTCGCCGCGTCGGCCGGCAGCCCGTTCTCAAGCGAGCCGGTGCGCGTGGTGATCGACGCCGACACCGCAGAGCACCCGTCTGTCGCGAGCTTCGTCCAGGAGATCTCCGGCGTCGTGGACCTGCACAAGGGACCGCTGCCGCTCGAGATCGTCATCCGCAACGGCGACGACGAAGTGGCGCTCGAGTGCGGCGACAAGCACAAAGTCACCCGCAGCAGCGCCCTGGTCGCCGAACTCGAAGAGATCGAAGGCGTCCAAGTGGCCACCACCCAAACCCCCACCTAACCGCACATGCCCGAGGTTGGCCCGATGCGGCCACCCTTCTGTTACGAGCGGGCTTTGATGCCTTTGTCTCGTAGGGCGAAGGCCTTTTGGACGTCGACAGCGGATGGGCCTTCCTTGGCTTCGCCTGGCACTTCGAGCAGCGCTGGAACGTCCTGGAGGCGCGGGTCCGAGAGGAAGGCAGCTATGCCGTCCTCACCGATGAAGCCCTCACCGAGGTTTGCGTGGCGATCGCGGTGCGAGCCGTACTCGTCGCGAGAGTCGTTCAGGTGCAGGCAGCCGACGCGGTCGAGGCCGACGATTCGATCCAACTCGTCGAAAGTCTCCGTCACAGCCTCGGTCGAGCGAACGTCGTATCCGGCCGCGTGTGAGTGGCATGAGTCGATGCAGATGCCGACGCGCTCGTCGCCGCCGAGGCCCTCCACAAGGTCGGCCAGGTGCTCGAACTTCGAACCCACCGCGTTCTTGCCGGCCGCGTTCTCGAGCAGCAACTTGCAGCTCTCACTCTCTGCCAGCGCCGCCTTGCAGGTCTTGATGATGTTCTTGACCGTCGGCTCGTACTCTTGGCCCTTCATCACGGGACCGGGGTGGAGCACCACGCCGTCGGCGCCGATCCCGTCGCCGACGCGCAGACCGTGAGTCAGCGCCGCGAGCGACTTCTCGTGCATCTCGTCGTCAAACGTGCCCGGATTGATCAGGTAGATCGCGTGGATCACCACGGCGTCGATCGTCGATTCTTCCATCGCGGCGCGGAAGGCCGCGAAGTCATCGTCGGTGTACTTCGTCGGCCGCCACATGCGCGGGCTCTGGTTGAAGATCTGGATCGCGGTCGACTCGGTTTGAAGGCCGCGTTCGACGGCTTTGGGCAGTCCGCCGGAGGTGGATACGTGTGCGCCGATCAGCATGCGCGGCAGAGTATTCGATGGGCCGGGTGGGGGCGCAACCGCGAGGGCAATAGGATCACCGCCCGATGAGCGACCCGAACCTCGTAGACCGCTTCGCCCCTTCTCCGACCGGACAACTGCACATCGGCGGCGCCCGGACGGCCCTCTACAACTGGCTGCTCGCGCGCGGCTCTGGCGGGAAGATGATCCTCCGCATCGAGGACACCGACCGCGAGCGCAGCACCAAGGAGAACGTCGACCAGATCCTCGACGCGCTCGAGTGGCTCGAGATCGATTGGGACCAGGGGCCGATCTCCCAGGCCGGCAACGAGGATCGCCACCGCGAAGCGATCGAGCAGCTGAGGTCCAGCGGACACGCGTATGAATTCGAGGGGGCAACGCGTCTGAAGGTGCCAGACGAGGGCCAGACCGTCGTCGTCGACGCGATCCGCGGCGAGGTCACCTTCCAGCACGAGAACATCGACGACTTCACGATCGCGCGCTCAGACGGTTCGCCGCTCTACAACCTCGCAGTTGCGATCGACGACCTCGATTCCGGCGTCACGCACGTCGTGCGCGGGGAGGACCACCTCTCGAACACACCGCGCCAGGTGATGATTCTCGCCGCGCTGGGCCACACGCCGCCGGTTTACGCCCACCTGCCGCTGCTCCACGGTCCCGACGGCAAGAAGCTCTCCAAGCGCCACGGCGCGGCAAGCGTTCAAGAGCTGCGCGAGGCCGGCTATATCCCGGAAGCCGTGCGCAACTATCTCGCGCTCCTGGGCTGGGGGTACGACGACAAGCAGACGTTCTTCACCACCGACGAGCTGCAAAAACTCTTCAGCCTCGATCGCGTCTCCAAATCAGCCGCCGTCTTCGACGAGCAGAAGCTTCGCTGGATGAACGGGAGCTACCTGCGCGAGCTGCCGCCGGAGGAGCTGGTGGCACGCCTGGAGGCGTTCACAGGGCGCAGCGGCCTGGCAGATGCAGTCGAGCTCTGTCGCGAGAAGATCCAGACGCTCGCCGACTTCTGGCCGATGGCTGGATTCTTTTTTGACGGACCGATCGAGGATGAGAAGGCCCAGCGCAAGTTCTTGGGCGACGAGGGCAAACAGAATCTCGCCTCCGCGCGGGTCGCGCTGGCCGCGACAGAACCGTTTGGGCGCGAGGAGATCGAGGTCGCCCTGCGCGGCGTATTGGAAGAGAGCGAGCTAAAGCCCAACAAGCTCTTCCAGCCGATAAGGGTGGCGATCAGCGGAACGACGATCTCGCCGGGCATCTTCGAGTCGCTGGAGCTGCTCGGCAAGGACGAATCGCTTAGGCGTATTGACGAGGCGCTCAAAACGGCTTAGGTCGCCCGTCCAGCGAGATGGGGTCTGGACCCTAGGGCTTCACCCGGACTAAACAAATCGTCGATGGTGCCGATACCTCTTCTGGTTCCCCAGGGAGCCAACCCCTACCAACGCTTAAGGCACGGACGTCAAGAGCTGGAGTACAGATCAAATGGCACGCAATGCAAAGCAGGAGCCTGCGGCGGCCGAAGCGGTACCAACCGCCGAAGTGCAGCCCCGCCTACAGGCCACCAACGATGAGTCGCCTCCGCGAATCGGCGCTCAGGGCCAGCGCCAGCAGGGACACGGTCATCGTCTGACCGCAGCGTTTGAAGCGCTTGAACGCTTCCCGGCGCTCGCGGAATCGCGCGACCGCGTGCTGCATCTGGTCACCAACGGGAACGAGAAGTCCACGACCGATCTGGTCGAGGCAATCGAGCGCGATGTCGCGCTGGTGATCACGGTGATCCGCTACGCCAACAAGGCGACGGCCGGACGCCGCAAAGTCGTGACCGTTCGCGAGGCAGTCGAGGTGCTCAGCCCCGGCGGCGTCGAGGCGATTGTCACGCGTACCAAGACGTTCGACTTCTTCGAGCGCACAGCTCAGTGGGACTCGACACCGGACCGCTTTCGGCTGCACGCAATTGCGACGCAGCAGGCTGCAGAGCGGATCGCGCGTGAGACCAACTGGGATGGCGATGTCGATGCGCTGCTGGTTACGGCGCTGCTGCACGACATCGGCAAGCTCGTTCTGACCTACGCCTACGACGGATACCCCCAGCAGGTGCACGGCAGTGCCCGCACGCCGCAGGAGCGCTTGATGCGCGAGCGCCGCGAGCTGGGTGTCGATCACGCACTCGTGGGTGGAGTGCTCGCACGGCGCTGGGGCCTCCCTGGAAGCATGGCCGCAGCGATCGAGCGTCACCACTCCGACGACGAGGGCGGCGAGGCCGCGATCATCCGCCTGGCGGACATGCTCGCGCACTATGCCGAGGGCGGCGACGTCTCACCGGACGAGCTGCTCAAGGCCTCGCGCAACGCGCGGCTGACGGTGCGTCAGCTGCGGAGCATCCTCTACGAAGTCCCGATGGCCGGTGGCGGTGAGCGCAAGCGACCGACGGCGCCGAGCCCGCTCAGTCCGCGAGAGAGCGACGTGCTGCGCCAGCTGGCAGAGGGCAACGTCTACGAGGAGATCGCCAAGAACCTCCACCTCTCGACGAGCACAGTGCGTACGCACCTGCACAACATCTACGGCAAGCTCGGTGTGAAGGACCGCGCGCAGGCCGTTTTGAACGCCGCCGAGAACGGCTGGCTCTAAACCTGTAAGTCAGATCAGATTTGTCCGAAGCCCCGGTAGAATGGGGCTTCGGACCAATGATCTCGATCACCTCCAAATCCGTCTACGCGCTCTCTGCCTTGGTGGAGCTTGCGCATCACGAAGGTGGTGATCCGATGCCGGTCTCTGAGATTGCGCGCAGGCGCGACCTTCCGGCGCAGTTTCTTGAGCAGCTCTTTGGCACCCTGCGGCGCGCGAACATCGTCGCCAGTCGGCGCGGCGTGAAGGGCGGGTACGTGCTGGCGCGTCCGGCCAGCGAGATTTCTGCGCTCGAGATCGTCCAGACGCTCGACGGCGAGATCAGTGAAGAGCAGCTTCAGCTTCCCCCGTGGGGCGAGGTGGTCGGCGCGTTGCGTGAGCAGCTCGCAGAGCGCGACCTGGCGACGCTCGCCGAGGCCGAATCGGCCGACGCCGGCGCCGCGATGTATTACATCTAGATCGGGCTCTCGGTGGCCGGGATCGCGAAAAACGTCATCGAGGTCGCCGGCTCGACGCCGCTGGTCCAGCTGAGCACGCTCTCAAAGGATCTTCCTGGGACGGTCGCCGTCAAACTCGAAGGCGCCAATCCGGCCGGTAGCGTGAAGGACCGGATCGGGATATCGATGATCGAGGCGGCCGAAAAGGCCGGAGAGATCGAACCGGGCCGCACCACAATCGTCGAAGCGACCAGCGGCAACACCGGGATTGCGCTCGCATTCGTCGCCGCCGCCAAGGGGTATGAGCTGATCCTCACGCTTCCAGAGGGCATGAGCCGCGAGCGCCAATCGCTGCTCAGTCTGTATGGCGCAACGGTCGAGATCGTCGAGTCGATGGGCGGCATGGGCGAGGCCGTCGATGCGGCGCGAAAGCTTGCGCGCGGCGATGACTACTTCTTGCCGGAGCAATTCTCAAATCCCGCAAACCCCGACGTCCACCGCCGCACGACGGCCGAGGAAATATGGGCGGACACCGGTGGCAAGGTCGATGTGTTTGTCGCCGGGGTCGGCACGGGCGGGACGATCACCGGCGTCGGCGAGCGGCTGAAGGACCGCAAGGCCGGGGTGAAGGTCGTCGCCGTAGAGCCCGCGGCTTCGCCGGTGTTGTCGGGTGGGCCGGTCGGGCCTCATCGCATCCAGGGAATCGGCGCCGGGTTTGTGCCGCCGGTTCTCAATCGCGGCGTGCTCGACGAGATCGTGCAAGTCGAAGACGATGACGCGGTCGACGCCGCGCGCGAGGTCACCCGCCGGGAAGGGATCAGCTGCGGCATCTCCGGCGGCGCAGCCGTGCGTGCGGCGCTTGACGTTGCCTCGCGCCCGGAGTCAAAGGGCAAGCTGATCGTGACCGTGATTCCCGACGGCGGCGAGCGCTACATCTCGTTGCCGTTCTTCGCGACGTGAACGTCGCGGTGATCGGTTGCGGTGTGCGCGGCTCGATCGCTGCCGCGTTGCTCGCTGGTGCGGGGGTGGAAGAACTCTCGCTGGTGGATGGCGCGTTGATCGAAGAAGGCGACATCGGCACCTCGCCGCTGGTCTTCACTCCAGACCTGCACGCCGGCAAGGCCGACGCGCTGGTGGCGAAGATCGGTTTGATCAACCCCGCAGTACTGGCGATGCCGTTTCCGGCGAATCTCGACGCCGACAACGCCGAGGCGATCCTCGCTGGGGCCGATGTAGTGATCGACTGCGTGGGCGAAGCGGCGGTGAGCAGCGCGATCGCGGCTGCGGCCGCCGCCGGTGAGATCGAACTGATCGCCGCCCCCGCCGACTACTCACCGGCCAGCGCCACCCCGGCCCAGGCAGTCGCAATAGGCGCCACCCAGGCCGAATCCGCCCTCACCCTCCGCCCCCAAACCGGCCGCTGACTCCTTGCCTGCTCCCTGTGGGAGCAGGCAAGGAAATTTCAGTGCTTGGAGAGTTTGTGGTTAGGGGCGATAATGGTCTGGTGACCAGCTTCTTTCAGGAGATTCGGCAGGACATCGGTGCGGCGCAGGCGCGTGACCCGGCCTCGCGCGGCCTTGGGCGCCTTGAGGTCTTTGCGACCTACAACGGCGTTCACGCGATCCTGCTGCACCGCGTAGCCCACCGGCTCGACCGGGCTGGCGTTCCACTGCTGCCGCGCATGCTCTCCTACCTCACGCGAATCATCACCGGCGTTGAGATCCATCCGAAGGCCCGCATCGGCGAGAACTTCTTCATCGACCATGGCGCCGGCGTGGTGATCGGCGAGACCGCTGAGATCGGCGACAACGTCACGCTCTACCAGGGCGTCACACTCGGCGGAACCGGTCTTGACCCTGGCAAGCGCCACCCGACGCTCGAAGACAGCGTCACCGTCGGCTCGGGAGCGAAGCTGCTCGGGCCGATCCACGTGGGCGCACACGCCAAGATCGGGGCGAACTCGGTGGTGATCCACGATGTGCCGCCCAACTCGACCGTCGTCGGCAACCCCGGGCACCCGGTGCGGGTCGACGGCAAGCGACCCGAAGGCCCCGACACCGACTGGATTCACCTGCCGGACCCGGTCGCCGATGCACTCACGGCGATGTCAGACCGCGTACGCCAGCTCGAGAGCGAGCTCGCGGAAATGCGCGGGGAAGAGCCGTCGGCTCCTGAGAACGTGCGGCCCCTGCGTCGCACGCAGGGTCACGACCCGGCCGGGGGCTAGGCCGCGACCGGCTCCTTGGCCGCCGCGCTCCGAGCTGGCGGCGCGTACTGCTCGATCAGCGCGTTGAAGCGATCCGGTGTCTCGAACATCGGGATATGCCCCACGTCGTCCATCAGCTCGAGCTTGGCGTGCGGAATCATCCGGGCAAAGCGGAACGCGTCGCTCTTGGGGATCAGCCAGTCGTTACGCCCCCAGATGATCACGGTGTCAACCTCGACGTCGCCGGGAAACTTGTCGATCGGTGTATTGGTGATCGTCTGCAGCGCGGGGACAAATCCAGGCTTTCCGATGCCGGCCAAAAGGATCAGCATCAGCTCGCCGCTGACCTTCATCGGCTTCCACAGGACGATCTTCGTGAAGAGCGCCGCCAGCCAGCGGTTGTAGGCGATCAGCTTGCGAATTCCCGGCCCGACCTTGAAGATCCACTCGACGTACTTGGCGTACGGCGCGAGCTTGCGCATCCGCTGGGTTGAAGTGGAGAAGCCCGCCGCGTCGACCAGGATCACCCGGTTGAGTAGCTCCGGCGTCTTCTTGGCGAAGATCGCCGACACCTGGCCTCCCATCGAGTTGCCGATCAGCGTCACCTTGTCGATCCCGAGCTTGCCGATCAGCGTCTTCAATGTGTCGGCGTAGCGCTCAAGAGTGAACTCGCCGGCCGGCATCTCAGAAAGCCCAAATCCCGGTAGGTCGACGGCGATCACGCGATAGCGGTCGGCGAAGGGGAGGAGGTTGAAGATCCAGTTGCGCCAGGTGCCCATGATTCCGTGCACGTACATCAGAACCGGCTTCCCGGGGTCGCCGAGCGCTACGTAGTTGAGCTTGCGGCCATCGATCTCGATGAACTGCTCGTATGGCGTGAAGTCGAATGCATCCCAATTGGTGTCGACGTAGTCGACCCAGGGGACGGCGACGCGTTGGGCACCCTCGGTCGATGATTGGTCGCCTTCTGGGGCGAGGATTTCCGAGACTGCGTCGATCTGCTGTGGGGTTTCCTCCATTGGCGGAACTCTACACGAAATGATGCAATGGTGGACGGCGATTTACGCACTCGAACCGATGAAAGTGACGATCGGCGCGTGCGGGTCGGTTCCGCGCGCGGGGATATGCTCGATCGGTGGAGCAGCTCTTCGCAGACACCGACCTCACCGAGGGGCTGAACGGCCCGCAGAAGGCGGCCGTCGTGCATCGCGGCGGGCCGTTGCTGATCCTCGCCGGCGCGGGATCCGGCAAGACGCGGGTGCTGACCCACCGCATCGCGCATCTGATCCAGACGGGCGACGCGCGACCCGAACAGATCCTCGCGATCACCTTCACCAACAAGGCTGCTGCCGAGATGCGCGAGCGCGCCGAAAAGCTGATCGGTCCGCGCGCTGGGGCGATGTGGCTGACGACTTTCCACTCTGCGTGCGCGCGGATTCTGCGCGCCGAGGCCGAGCGGCTCGGATACACGCGCGGTTACACGATCTATGACTCGGCGGACTCCCAGCGCCTGGTGCGCCAGGCGATGGAATCGCTCGAAGTCGACAGCAAACGCTTTCCGCCGCGGATGATCCAGTCGATCATCTCGCGCGCCAAGAACCAGCTTGAGAGCGCGGCCAAGTTCGCGAGTCATGTGGACGGCGTGGTCGACGAGATCGTCGCCGAGGTCTACCGCGTCTACGAGCGCCGACTGCGCGAGATGAACGCGATGGACTTCGACGACCTGTTGATGCGCTCGGTGGAGCTCTTCGAGACCTATCCCGAGGTGCTCGATCGCTATCGCAATCTCTTCCAGCAGATCCTGGTCGATGAATACCAGGACACGAACTCCGCGCAATACAAGTGGGTCGAGCTGCTTGCGCACAAGCACCGCAATCTCGTCGTGGTCGGCGACGACGACCAATCGATCTACGGATTCCGCGGCGCGGACGTGCGCAACATCCTCGACTTTGAGAAGGATTTCCCCGACGCCGAGGTGATCAAGCTCGAGCAGAACTACCGCTCAACCGGTCGCATTCTGGAGGCCGCGCACGCGGTCGTCGCGCGCAACAGCGGGCGCAAGTCGAAGAAGCTCTGGACGGAAGGGCCCGAGGGCGAGAAGATCCGCCTACGCCAGCTCACGGACGAGCACGAGGAGGCGCGCTACGTGGCCGGCGAGATCCAACGCCTGACCGAAGCGGGCCTATCAAACAATGATGTGGCGGTCTTCTACCGCACGAACGCGCAGTCACGCGTCCTCGAGGACACCCTGGTTCGCTACCGGATGCCCTACCAAGTGATCGGCGGCACGCGCTTCTACGAACGTGCGGAAGTCAAGGACGCGCTGGCCTACCTGACCGTTCTGGCAAACCCGAACGATCAGGTCTCGCTGCAGCGCATCATCAACTCGCCCAAGCGCGGCATTGGCAAAACGACCGTCGATCGACTGCTGGCGCACGCAAACACCTCCGGCGAGGCGGCGCTCGATCTCGTCGGTCGCGCCGAAGAGGTTCCCGGACTCGGCGGTGCCGCTTTGAAGGCGCTGGCGCGGTTCTCGGAATCGCTCGAGGCGATGCGCCAAAAGGCAGCGGACGAAAAGCACGTCGGCGACCTGCTCGAGTTTGTGCTCGACCAGAGCGGCTACTTCGAGTACCTCAAGGCCGAGAGCGCAGGCGATCCGCAGGCACTCACGAGGCTGGAGAACCTCCAGGAACTGGTCGGGCTCGCGCGTGAGTACGACCTCAACGCGATCGGCGACGACGACGCCGGACTCGAGTCCTTCTTGCAACAGGTTGCGCTGTTCTCCGACCAGGACGCGATCGACGACGATGACGGCCAGATCACCCTGATGACCCTGCACAACGCCAAGGGTCTTGAGTTTCCCGTCGTGTTCATGCTCGGCCTGGAAGAGGGCATCTTCCCGCACTCGCGGGCGGTCGACTCGGGCGATATCGAGGAGGAGCGCAGGCTCTGTTACGTCGGGATCACTCGCGCCCGGAAGAACCTTTATCTGACGCACGCAGCGCGCCGGATGATCTTCGGTGAGTCGGGTTGGAACGAGCCGTCCCGGTTTCTCGACGAGATCCCCGACGAGCACCTCGACGTCGCTGTGGAGGTCGAGGCCGGTGGCTCCTACGGCTCCGGTTCGCGCAAGTCGGGAATCGCGGCGTCCTCCGGTGGCGGCTCCCGGCCGGGAGCCGGCACACTGCCGATGGCTCGGTTCAAGATCGGCGACGACGTCGAACACGCCAACTTCGGCTCAGGAGTGGTGATCGGTGTCGAGCCGGGCAACATGATCGTCGTGCGCTTCTCAGAAGATGGTTCTGAGCGCAAGTTCATCGCCGACTACGCCCCGATCACCAAGCGCGTGGGGGCGGGCGCGTGAGTCTCCCCGAGCGCGAGTACCGAGCACCCGAGCCGGTCGGTGAACCGTTCCGCGCCGACCCCGCTGACAGCGCGCCGTTCTCGACCGAATCCGACACGCTTCCGACTGCCCGCCGGGCCGATGCGTGGCAGGCGCAGGAGGCCTATGGTCATCCGCCGTCGCACTCCCCCGAGTACCAGCAGGGCGTCCACCCGTCGGGCGGCGAGACCGGCCCGTCGTTTCGCCAGTCATCCGAAGTCCAGCGCACAATGCCGCCGCTCACCGCAGAGGCACGGTTTGCTCGCATTGCGTTCTGGACCGGCATCGCTTCGATCTTCGTTTTCAACATCGTGATCGGACCGATTGCCGTCGTGATGGGCGCGTTGTCGATCCGCAAGGGGGAGAAGCGATTGGGGCAGCTTGCGATGCTGTTCGGCGCACTGGGTACCTTGATCGGCATTGTTCTCCTGATCCTCGTCGCGCAGGGCGTGCTGCCCACCGTCGATGAGATGCTCAAGGACCTTCGAAACGCACGATGACAACAGTGGCTCCGATTGAGACAACGCGGATTGACGGCAAGGCTGTCGCTGCCGACTTGCGACAGAAGGTCGCCGAGCGTGTCTCCGAGTTCAAGCAGCAGCACGGCCGCGCGCCGGCGCTCACGACGGTCCTTGTCGGCGACGATCCGGCGTCTCATGTCTATGTCAGCAACAAGCACAAAGCCTGTGCGGAGGTGGGCATCGAGAGCCGCGATGAGCGGCTCGCCGCAAGGATCTCTGCCGACCACCTGGCCGGATTGATCGCGGATCTTGGTCGCGACGAGTCGGTCGACGGGATTCTGCTGCAGCTCCCGCTCCCGGACCATCTCGATGACGACGCGATGACCGAATTGATCCCGCCCGCCAAGGACGTTGATGGACTCACGTCCGCCAGCGCCGGGCTGCTCGTCCAGGGACGCGACGGTCTCGTGCCCTGCACGCCGAGCGGCGTAATGATCCTGCTCGAACACGCCGGCGCCGAACTCTCGGGCGCCGAGGCCGTGGTCGTCGGCCGTTCGAATCTGGTCGGGAAACCGGTGGCCTCGCTGCTGCTCGCGGAGAACGCGACCGTCACCGTCTGCCACTCGCGCACCCGCGACCTGGGAGAGGTGACGCGCCGCGCCGATGTCCTCGTCGCCTGCGTCGGCTCGCCGGAGCTGATCGACGGTTCGATGGTCAAGCCGGGCGCGATCGTGATCGACGTCGGGACTACGCGCGGCGAGGGCGGACTACTCGGTGACGTCGATTTTGATTCCGTCCAGGGCGTGGCATCGGCGGTTACTCCGGTCCCCGGCGGGGTCGGGCCGATGACAATCGCCTGCCTGCTCAAGAACACAGTGCGCGCTGCGCAGGCAAGGGCAGGGAGCTGAGCATGGGAGCCAAGCTGCGGCCGGCCGACCTCCTGGTCGGCGTCGGCGCGTTGATGATGTTTGTTGCGACCTTCCTGCCGTGGTTCGCGCTGCCCAGCGCCGCCGATCTGTTGAAGGTTGCGCCGGGTGCCCAACTGGTTGGGGGCGGCAGCGACCGAGCCATCGACCTCAACGTCTGGGACCTTGGATTTGCGCGCTGGTGGGTCTATCTCAGCATCTTGCTCGGAATCTGCCTGGTGCTCGCGGCGCTGCTCTCACGGACGCCGGACTGGTCGACGATTCTCGGCTCGCCGCTGATCATCACCAACCTGATCGCAACGATCTGCCTGCTCGTGCGGCTTGTCAGCGCACCGCGCCCGTACTCGACGGCGGAGTTTGGCTTCTATCTGGCGCTGGTCGGGTCCCTGGTGTTGCTGGCGGGCACGGCTTGGGGCCTCAGGGACGAGACTGTGCCAGAGGGGTTTGACAAGGCGCCGCGGCCCGAGCTGATCGACGTCGAGTGATCTCGCCGCGATTACTGCAAGACCTAGACTCTCGCTCGTGATCACTCCAGAAGACGTCGCATACGTCGCTCGGCTTGCCCGCTTGAGGCTCTCGGACGATGAGCAGGAGCGCATGACTCGCGAGCTGCAGTCGGTACTCGGCTACGTCGAGCACATGAACGAATTGGAGCTTGAGGGCGTTGTCCCGACAGCTCGAGTTGTCGACCTCGTCAACGAGCTGCGCGAAGACTCGCCCCGCCCGAGCCTCACGCCCCAAGAGGCGCTTGAGAATGCCCCCGATGCGGCAGACGGCGGATTTGGCGTCCCGGCGGCGGGTAGCTGACGATGGCTGACCTGCTGGCATTGACGGCGGCGCAGGCCGCCGACACGATTCGCTCCGGTGAGATCGCGGCGTCCGAGCTTCAGGACTTCTACTCCGCGCGCGCGACTTCAGACGAGATCAACGCCTTTGTCTCCGTCGGAGGTGCAAAGTTTGAGGCCGCCGAGAATGCGCCGCTGGCCGGCGTGCCGCTCGCGGTGAAAGACCTCTTCTGCGTGCAGGGCGTCGAGACGCGCGCGTGCTCAAAGATCCTTTCGGGCTACATCCCGCCCTACACCGCGACGTCGATCGCCAAGCTCGCCCAAGCAGGCGCCTCGTACCTGGGCAAGGTGAACATGGACGAGTTCGCGATGGGCTCCTCCAACGAGAACTCGGCGCTCGGTCCCGTACAGAACCCGTGGGATCGCTCGCGCGTGCCCGGTGGCTCATCGGGTGGCTCGGCCGCGGCCGTCGCGGCAGGACTCGCACCTTGGGCGACCGGCACTGACACCGGCGGCTCGATTCGCCAGCCGGCGGCCTTCTGCGGACTGGTGGGGTTGAAGCCCACCTACGGCGCGATCTCCCGCTACGGGATGGTCGCCTTTGCCTCTTCGCTCGATCAGGCGGGGCCGATCACCCGTGACGTCAGGGACGCGGCGCTGATGCTGCGACACATGGCGGGTAAGGATCCGATGGATTCGACCAGCACGGGACTGCCTGACGAGGTCGCCCTGCCGACCGGGGACTCGCTGGCTGGGAAGCGCTTTGCTGTGCCCGCGCCGCTCGACTGGAACGGCGTGCAGTCCGGCGTAAAGGAGGTCTTCGACCTTGCCTGCAAGCGCATCGAGGCCGCCGGGGGAGAGATCGTCGAGGTGCCCCTGCCGCACGCCGATTACGCGCTTTCGGCGTACTACGTAATCGCTCCCGCCGAGGCCAGCGCAAACCTCGCGCGCTTTGACGGCGTGCGCTACGGGCTGCGTGCCGACGACCCGCAAGGCCTGACAGACATGTACGAGCGCACCCGCGGCGATGGCTTCGGCGACGAAGTCAAGCGCCGCGTGATGCTCGGCACCTACGCGCTCTCATCCGGCTACTACGACGCTTACTACAACCGTGCCCAGCAGGTCCGCACGAAGATCGTCGAGGACTACGCCGCAGCGTTTGCGAAATGCGACTTCATCATCACGCCGACTGCGCCGAGCGTTGCCTTCGGCCTCGGCGAGAAGACCGATGATCCGCTCTCGATGTATCTGGGCGACCTCTTCACTGTGCCCGTCTCGCTAGCCGGCTTGCCGGCGATCAGCGTGCCCGCGGGGCTTGCCAGCGGCGATGGCGCCGCCGCGGTCGAACCGGGCACGGACGGTGCGCTCCCGGTCGGGCTGCAGATCGTTGCCCCGCATTTTGGCGAGAACGCGCTGCTTGAAGCGGCGCACGTTTTCGAGCAGGCGACTGAATTCGCCGGCGGCCCCTGGACTTGGGAGGGGAGCTGATGGGTCAGTACGAGGCAGTGATCGGATTGGAGATCCACGTCCAGCTCTCCACCCAGACGAAGATGTTTTGCGGCTGCCGGCTCGAGTTTGGCGCGACGCCCAACACGCATACTTGTCCCGTTTGCCTGGGTCACCCGGGAACGCTGCCTGTTCCGAACGCCGAGGCGGTGCGCTCGGCGATCAAGATCGGTCTTGCGCTGGGATCTGAGATCTCGCCCGTATCGAAGTTCGACCGCAAGAACTATTTCTATCCCGACCTGCCCAAGGGCTACCAGATCAGTCAGCTCCAGCCCGCGATCTGTATGGGCGGAGAGCTTGCCGGCGTGCGGCTCGAGCGCGCTCACATGGAAGAGGACGCCGCAAAAAACATTCACGTCGGCGACTCCGGTCGCATCCACGGTGCCGGTCGCACGGTGGTCGATTACAACCGGGGCGGCACTCCGCTGGTCGAAATCGTCACGCAGCCGGATCTTCACTCAGGCGCGCAGGCCCGCGAGTGGCTCCAGCTGCTGCGCGCGACGATCAAGCAGCTCGGTGTCTCGGACGTGAACATGGAAGAGGGCTCGCTGCGCTGCGACGCCAACATTTCGATCCGCCCGGTCGGACAGACCGAGCTTGGCACCAAGACTGAGCTCAAGAACATGAACTCTTTCCGCTTCATCGAGCGCGGAATCGACGCCGAGATCGCGCGCCAGACGGCGCTGCTTGACGCCGGTGCGCAGGTTGAGCAAGAGACGCTGCACTTTGACCCGTCCTCTGGATCGCTCACTTCGCTGCGCTCGAAGGAAGAGGCACACGACTACCGATATTTCCCGGAGCCGGACCTCGTCCCGGTGGCGCCCTCCGCCGAGCTGATCGAGGAGATCCGCGCGTCGCTCCCGGAGCTGCCGCTGGCTAAGGCCGAGCGCTACGAGTCTGAGGGGCTGTCAGCGGAGACTTCGCGGTTCCTCGCCTTCAACGCTGAGTACGGCGCCTACTTCGAGGCGGTCGTTGCCGCTGCCGGGGACTCGGCTGACCGTAAGCGGATCGGCGACTGGGTGACCGGCGAGCTGAACGCTCGCGTCGGCGCCGACGCCGATCCTGCCGAGTCGAACGTGTCGGCAGCCGGGCTCGCCCGGCTGGTCGAGCTGGTCGGCGAGAAGGCCGTAACCAACGCCGGCGCCAAGACCGTGCTCGACAAGCTGGTCGAGAGCGGGGGAGATCCGGATGCGATCGTCGAGTCTGAGGGTCTGGCGGCGATGGGCGACTCGGACGAGCTCGCCGGGATCATCGACGCGGCGCTGGAGGCCAATCCGAAGGCGGTCGAGGACATGAAGTCCGGCAACATGAAGGCGATCGGCGCGATCATCGGATTCGTGATGAAGCAGACGCAGGGCCGCGCCGACGGCGGGGAAGTCACCCGCATCGTGCGCGAGAAGCTCGGTCTCTGATTCACTCACTGGCATGACTCCGCTGCTGGCAGCCGCGTTGATTCTCGGTGTGATCACCGGGATCATCGGCAAGTACAAGGGCTCTTCGTTCTTCATCTGGCTGATCGCCGGAACCTTGTTGCCGGGCATCGGCCTTGCAGCGGTCATCCTGATGCGCTCGACCAAGCTCGACCCCCGCCGCGAGTGTCCCAACTGCCATGCCGTGTTGCCGATCACGGCCCAAGTCTGCATGCGCTGCGGCGAGGACCTCGACTACCCCGAAGAACTGATCGCGCCCAAAGGCCACCACTACGCCGACGAAGGCTGACCCCGGTACGCAAACCAAGCGGCAAACTCGGGCAAGTCTGCGCTACCAGTGCAGACTTGCGACCAGATCGGGCTTGATCGGGGGATTGTCGTTACTCTGTTGGAAGCAAGGCCGTTTGTCGCGCGTGCACACCACACGAGCGGGGATCGGCACCATGTCGGCCAAGGCGCGCAACTCACGCCCGTGGCCAACGCATCGAGAGTCTCGCGCGAGCGGATACCCCGCCTGCGGAGATATGAGAGGAGGGACCACAGATGCGAGCAGTTGAAGCTTTGATGGAAGCGCTCAAGCACGAGGGCGTCGAAGTCATGTTCGGCTATCCGGGCGGAGCGAATCTTCCGACCTACGACGCCATCTACGACGCCGGGATCAATCACATCCTGGTGCGTCACGAAGCAGGAGGTGGCCACGCCGCCGAGGGCTACGCCAAGTCGACCGGCAAGGTCGGAGTGGCACTCGCCACCAGCGGCCCCGGCGCGACCAACCTTGTCACACCGATCGCCGACGCGATGATGGACTCGGTTCCGACCGTCTTCATCACCGGCCAGGTCCGCACCGACCTGCTCGGCACCGACGGCTTCCAGGAAGCCGACATCAGCGGCATCACGATGCCGATCGTCAAGCACTCGATCATGATTCGCGACCCCCGCGACATCCCGAAGGCGATTCACGAGGCCTTCCACGTGGCGCGAACGGGTCGTCCAGGTCCGGTGCTCGTCGACATTCCACAAGATCTTTCTCGCGCTGAGATCGACTACGAGCCAATCGATGATGTCTCGCTGCCCGGTTATCAGCCGACGCACAGCGGCAACGCAAAGCAGATTCGCCTTGCCGCCAAGGCGATCGCCAACGCCAAGAAGCCGGTCTTCTACGTCGGCGGCGGCG
>CAZRAA010000046.1:0-7678 GCA_964597975.1 uncultured Thermoleophilaceae bacterium
GACATGTACTCGCGCTGAAGCCAATTGATCGCACCCTCGTCGGAGAGCGTCTTGACAGCGTCGTGCGCCTCGGGCGCGATCACCGTGACGTCGCCGCCGCAGGCAAGCAGCCCCTCGATCTTCTCCAACCCGATCTCGCCGGCGCCGATCACGACCGACTTGCGGCCCGAGAGCTTCAGGCAAGCGATGTAGAACGGCGTCTCGAGCATGTCCTTGACACACTCCTGATCGCAGATGCCCTTCTTCAGGGCACAGACGCATTCTTTTCCGGCGTAGGCGGCGGCGGGGGTCATGGGTTTGAGTCTAAGTCGGCCGCGGCTTCAGCGGTCCAGCGAGCGTCCCCAAGCGATCAACAACGCGAGCAGCACGATCGAGACCAGCAGCGTCAGCGCGCCGCCGATCCAGAGTGCGTCAGGGAGTCCCAGTAGTGCGATCAACCTGTGCCGGATCCGCCTCCGGCGTCAACTCCGCGAACGCCCAGGCGGTAGAGATGAACAGTGGCCGGGCCGAAACCATCAGCACGCATATCGACGCATAAAGACCGAAGCCGTCGTCGTATGTCGGTTGGGATGTCGGATCGAGCGTAAGGATCAAGTACGCGCTCGTCGCAATGAAAAGCCATACCCCGAGCGCTGCGAACCACAACAGTAGGTCGGTCACAAGTATGACCCGCTTGCTCGCAAACGGCGGTACGTCGGCGTTGAGCTTGGTGTTCATCGGAACGTTTCGACCGCGCCGCTTGCCAGCGACCCAAATCAGCGATTGAAGGCAGAACAGCAGGAAGAACGTTCCCAGAACGGCGTTGTCGGACCAGAGCGACAACCGCTACTTCTTAGTCAAATTCCGAACAGTCCGCCCAGTCATCTTCCCAAGCGCCGGCGCGCCAGCCTTTAGCGACGACAAGCGGTCCTTGCCCTTCGAGTAGACAAGGTCGATCGTCGACCGAATCGCCGGGCCAACTGTTTCGCCGTACGGGTAAACCCACATCGACGCCTCGCGGGCGTTGGTTGCGGCGACCACCTTGGGCTCAACGGCCTCGTAGAAGCCGAACTTCGAGTGCGAGCGGCCGATGCCGGAATCCTTCACCCCGCCCCATGAGCACTGGCACATCCCGGCGCTGTACATGTGGTCGTTGATCCAGACGTTTCCGCTCTCGATCGTCTCGGCGATCCGGTCGGCCTTTTCGAGGTCCGCCGTCCAGACAGAGGCACCAAGTCCGAACTCAGAGTCGTTGGCCATCTTCACGGCCTCTTCCTCTGAGTCGACTGTGATGATCGGCAGCACCGGTCCAAAGATCTCTTCCTTCATGATCCGCATGCCGTGGTTGACGCCGGTCAGCACCGCCGGGCGGTAGAAGTCGCCGTCAAGGCCCTCGGGCAGGTCCTCGCGCGGGATCGGTCCGCCGCAGAGCAGCGTCGCGCCGTGGGCGACCGCGTCGTCAACGAGTTCACAAACGATCTTGAACTGGTTCGGATCGGTCATCGCGGTGATCTCGGTGTCCCAGTCCATCGGGTTGCCGAGCTTCATCGACTTCGCGCGCTCGACCACCCCGTCGATGAACTGCGGCGCGATGTCGTGCATCACGTAGACGCGCTCGATGCCGGCGCAGGTCTGGCCCATGTTCGCGAAGCCGCCCCACGCCGCGCCGCCGACGGCGTGCGAGATGTTGGCGTCGGAAAGCACAATCATCGGGTCCTTGCCGCCGAGCTCGAGCGTTGCGCCCTTGAGCTGCTTGGCGCAGTCCTGCGCGATCGACCGACCCACCTCGACCGATCCCGTGAAGAAGATCTTGCCCACGTCCGGGCAGTCGACCATCGCCTGGCCGACGCGCCCGCCGCCGTGCACCGTGCGCATCAATCCTTCTGGCAGGCCGGCCTCGTCAAAGACCTCCTGGATCATCTGGCCGATCAGGCAGGTCAGCGACGCCGGCTTGAAGATCACGCCGTTGCCGGCCATCAGCGCGGTCGCGATCTCGTCGAGCGCCAGCAGCCACGGGTAGTTCCACGGGCTGATCACGCCGATCACGCCGATCGGCTGGTAGTGGAACTTCATCTTGCGCGTCTTCAGAAAAAGCTGGTTCGACGGAATCTTCTCGTCGGCGAGCACCTTCTCGGCGTTGTCGGCCGTCCACCCCAGACCGTCGACCGTGGAGAGCAGCTCCATCGAGTAGCTCTCGGTCAGAACCTTGCCCTGCTCGGCCGTGATCAGGCGCGCGATCTCGTCCTTGCGCTCGATGATCACGTCGGCCGCGCGGCGCACGTAGCGCGCGCGGTCCTCGAACGACATTTGCGCCCAGAACGGCTGGACCTGCTTGATCTCCTCGACGACGGCCGGCACCTGCTCGGGCGTGATCGTCGGGACGCTGCCGACGAGTTCGCCGGTGGCCGGGTTGAAGCTTTCGAGTGCGCCAGTGGGGGCGGTTGCCTCGCCGAAGACGTGGCGCGGGTGTGGGGGGGCGATCGTGGGTTCCATCACCCCAATATAACGGCGATTGCGCCGCGGGCGGGCGCTGCAGTGGCGCTCGCCAGGAAGGCTTGGCCTAGCCGGACTGCGCGGCGCTGAGCGATCGCACCAAATCGACAATCGCCGGATCGGCCTTCGATGGCGCGCCGCTGTCAAACGGCGGCTGCGGGTCGTACTCGATCCCGAGTTGGATGGCCTGCGCGAGCTCCGGGGCAAACGCCTGCTTCACAAGCTCAAGCGCCATATCTATTCCGGCCGAGACGCCGGCACCGGTGACGTACTTGTCGCTGAAGACGACGCGCTGTTCGGTTGGCTCGACGCCGAAGCTTGCCAGCGTCTCGTATTCGAGCCAGTGCGTGGTGGCCGGTCGTCCTTCGAGCAGTCCGGCGGCGGCGAGTATCAGCGCACCGGTGCACACTGAGGTGGTCCAGGTCGACGTCTTGTCAATCTGGCGAACCCACTCGAGGGTCGGCTCGTGAGTCATCAGCGGCCGCGTGCCGTACCCGCCCGGCACCAGCAGGATCTCCGCGTCTTTCACCGCGTCAAGCGGCTGAGCCGGCCCGAGCGCCAGCCCGGTGCGCTCGGCGATCACCTCGTCATGCGGTGAGGCGAAGACGATCTCGGCGCCCGGCAGATTCCCAAACACCTCCAGCGGGCCGACCAGGTCGAGCGCCGTGACGTCCTTGAAGATCAGCGCCGCAATCTTCACAGCTCTACGAGCTCTTCAGACTTCGCCCAAAGCTGATCCTGCAGCTCCTCGTTCTTGGCCTGCCGGTTCTCCGGCCCGTTTGCCTTGTGGCGGAAGAAAAACACGCCGTTGATCTCCTCGCGCGGTTCGCGCTGGGCGAGGTCGATGATCGGCGTTGCGCCTTTTTCCGAGTCGATCACGATGCGGAAGGCTTTGCCCAGTTGGTAGGCGGGCTTGACCATGATCGAGTCGCGTCCAAAACCACTGGCGACGATTCCCGGGTGCAGCGCGGCCGAGACGATGTCGTCGCCCGCCCACTTTCTGGCGATCCCGCGCGTGAAGAGGATGTTCATCAGCTTGCCGGTGCCGTAGGCGATGTTCTCACTGTGGTGACCGTCGAGGTTGTCGATCCGCACGCGGCCGTAGTTGTTGGCCATGCTGGCGGTGTTGAGCACGCGCGGGGCGTCGGCGGCCATCAGTTGGGGCTTGAGCAGGTTGGTCAGCAGGAACGGCGCCAGATGGTTGATCTGGAAGTTCGGCTCGTGGCCGTCCTTCGTCTTCTTGCGCGTCTTGAACATGCCGCCGGCGTTGTTGACCAGCACGTCGATCTTCGGTGCGGCCTCGGCAATCTCCGCGGCAAGGCGGCGCACCTCGGCCAAGTCAGCGAAATCTGCGACGAGTGCCGGACTTCCGACCGCGTCTGCCACTGATTTCGTCTTCTCAGGGTTACGCCCCGTGACGATCACGTTGGCGCCCTCGCTGTGCAGCTCTCTGGCGGCGACCGCACCGATGCCGTCGCTCGCCCCGGTGATCACGATCGTCTTGCCCTCGACGTTGCTCACTGCTCACTCCTCTTCTGCCGAGCGGCCTTCAGGCGCTCTGCCATTTGCGCCTCGCGTCCCCGCTCGCTTGGCTCGTAGAACTGTTCCTGCACTTGGTCGGGCAGCAGGCGTTGTTTGCTCAGCTGGTCTGGATTGTCGTGCGGATAGTCGTAATTCTCGCCCTGTCCGAGCTCCTGGGCACCTGGGACGTTGCCGTCCTGGATGTGCCTGGGAGGTGGGGCCAGGCCATTCTTGCTGATGTGCGCGGCAGCCGCGTCTCCGGCCAGGTAGGCCCGATTGCTCCTGGGCGCCAGCGCGAGATAGGTCGCGGCCTGCGCGAGGTTGATCCGTGCTTCGGGCAGGCCTACGTAGTCAAGCGCCTGCGCGGCCGCCATCGCCAGCGGCAAGGCCTGCGGATCGGCGTTCCCGATGTCCTCACTGGCGAAGATCACCATGCGGCGCGCGACGAATTTGGGGTCTTCCCCGCCGGCCAACATCGCGTGCATGTAATAGAGCGCGGCGTCTGGATCCGAGCCTCTGAGCGACTTGATGAAGGCGCTGGCGTAGTTGTAGTGCTGGTCGCCGCCCTTGTCATAGACCAGCGCGCGCTGCTGCATCGCGTCCTCGGCGCGAGCGAGGTCGATCTCAGTTGAATCCTGCGCTCTGGCAGCCTGCGCGGCCGTCTCGAGGGCAGTCAGCGCGGTTCGCGCGTCGCCGGCAGAGCGCTTGGCGATCAGCTCGATCGCCTCTGGCGTGGCGGCGAACCCGCCGGCAAGCCCGCGCTCCTCGGCGAGTGCCCGTTCGAGCAACGCGCGCACGTCCTCGGTGGTCAGTGGCTCGAGCACGTACAGACGGGTACGGCTGAGCAGCGCCGAGTTGACCTCGAAGTACGGGTTCTCGGTGGTCGCGCCGATCAAGATGATCGCCCCGTCCTCAACCGCCGGCAACAGCGCATCCTGCTGCGCCTTGTTGAAACGGTGGATCTCGTCGAGGAAGTAGATCGTGCGCCGGCCGCTCACCTTGAGCCGCTCGCGCGCTGCGGCGATCGCTTTGACTGCTTCTGGCCTCCCGACCACAACGGCGCTGTGCTCTTCGAAGTGCGCGTCCGCGGCTTTTGCGACCAGGCGCGCGATCGTCGTCTTGCCGGTGCCGGGAGGGCCGTAGAGGATCATCGAGTGCGGTGCCTTGCCGGTCAGCGCCTCGTGCAGCGCCTGCCCTGGCTGGAGCAGGTGAGTCTGCCCGACCAGGTCGTCGACAGACTGCGGGCGCATGCGCGCCGCCAGCGGCTCGGCACCGGTGTGACCTGGCTGCGCAGACTGCGCCTGCGGCGAATCGAAAAGCTGTCCCTCCAAAGCACCCCCAATTCAAGCGGATATCCCTCCTTGCCTGCTCCCACCGGGAGCAGGCAAGGAGTAATCAGGTGGGGTTTAGGCGGGGGCTGGGGTGGCTACCTCATGCCATTTGCCGATTGGTGGGAAATGGAGGTCGACCTGGTGGAGATCGGCTGCGGCGCGTAGGCGGTCTTCGGCGTCGGCGATTGGGCGGTACATGCGCTCGTGCTCGTAGGTGCGGGTGAAGTGCATCGGCATCAAGCAGCCGGCCTTCAGGGCGCGAGCCGCATCGACTGCTTGCTCCGGGGTCAGGTCCACGACCTGATCGACCGCTGGATCGTTGATCAGGAAGTCGATCTCGACTCCGTTGGCCGGCATGAGAACGATGTCGGGCGCGCCGTGCTCTTCAGCGATGTCCCACCAGTAGCCGTGCCACACGGTGTCGCCGCAGTGGAGCACGGACTGGCCAGCAGCCTTGACAAGCCACGCGATCTGGTTTGCGCCGACGCCGTCCACCGACGCGCAGGCGATCGCCTCAAATGGGCCGATTTGCAGGGATTCTCCGGGGATCAGCGCTTGGCGATCGATTCCTTGTGCCACCAGTGCGTCCTCGACCTGACCGACTGCGAATTGCTGGAGCTGCGAGAGAAAGCGCGGACGGGCCGGCCCCGCGAGCGGCGCGCCGTCCTTGAGTGCGGCAGCGAGCGCTTCAGGGTCGGTGTGATCGCGGTGAAGGTGCGTGATCAGAGCACCATCGAGTGAATCCGGCGCAAGCGCGATCAATTCGTCGCGCTCCTCTTCTGGTCCCCAGAACTCTTCGAAGAATCCGAGCGTGCCGATCGCGTCGATCGCGATCTTCGCGCCGTCTTGTTCGAGTTCGATCCCAGCCCAACCAAGTCGTCGAATACGCATCACTAAGCCTCATTTCCCTTTTTAGCGTACGAGCGTGCGCTAAACTATCAGGCGATGGCGAGAAAGTCAAGAGAAGAAGCTGAGCGGACCCGCGAGTCGATTACCGACGCGGCGTTTGAGCTGGGTGCGGTCGAAGGTCTCGAGGCACTGAGCATCGGAAAGCTCGCCGACCATCTCGATCTCTCCAAATCAGGCGTCGCCGGGCACTTCGAGAGCAAGGAAGCTCTGCAGCTGGCCGCCGTCAACCGTGCGATGGACGACTTCGTTGCCAATGTCTGGGAGCCGAACGCCGGCTTCAAGGCCGGCGACCGGCGCCTGATCGCAGTAATGCACAGCTGGCTGGCCTATTCGCAGAGCCGCCACCAGTACGGCGGTTGCTTCATCACTGCGGCCTCGATCGAGTTCGACGACAGGCCAGGGCCGGTTCGAGATCGCCTGCGTGAGGGCTGGCGCAACTGGATGAATCTGCTCGCCGCGGACGCGAAGGCGGCCGGCCGCAACGGCGCGCAGACGGTCTTTCGCCTGCACGCGCTGGTCACCGAGGCGATGTGGATGAACCAGCTTTTCGAAGACGACCGCGGCTGGGCGCTCGCCCGTGCCGAAGTCGACTCAATACTGCTGGAGCCGGTCGCGGCTTAGAAGAGCCCTGGCTGTCCCGGCGCTGGGCGCGGCGGATCTTCGCTGCCGACCGGCAGGTCGATCGGTGGCGGGATCATGCGCGCGGCCTCCATGCCATCCAGAGGGTCGGCGTAGTCGGCGGCGAAGCTGGCGGGTGAGGGAGCGGTAGCCGCGACGTCCGCGGCATCGGCAAATTCGGCGGCGAAATCTTCGGCGTCGGCAGACTCGGTCAGCCCGTCAATCATTCCGGATCGCGCACGCAGCTCCTCACTGCCGGTCTCGCGCACGCGGGAGACCAGCTCCGGCAACTGCGCGAAGTCATCAAACACCGTCTGGCGCAGGCCGCCGTTGTAGAGCGCCGCGGCCGGGTGATAGACCGGCAGATAAACCTGGCCATTCTTCAGTCGCGCTTGACCATGGATCGCCGAGATCTTGCGGCCGGGAAGAAAGCGCTCCATCGCGTGGCGACCAAGCAACACGATGACGTCGGGACCGACAGCCTCGATCTGCTCTTCGAGCCACGGCCAATGGTGCGCGGCCTCCTCCGGCGAGGGGTCACGGTTCTCCGGCGGTCGTGCCTTCAGAACGTTCGCGACAAACACCTTCGAGCGATCGAGCTCAACCGAAGCGAGCAAATCGTCCAGCAACTTTCCGGCCGCGCCAACAAATGGCACTCCCTGCTCGTCTTCGTTCTTGCCCGGCGCCTCACCGATCAGCATCACCGACGCGTTGGCATCGCCGTTGCCCGGCACCATCTGAGTGCAGGTGCGGCACGGCTCAAACTCACAGGCCTGATCCTTGTGGGCGAGGATCTCAGCCGAGATTTCTTCGATCGTCCTTGCCAT
>CAZRAA010000046.1:7778-18233 GCA_964597975.1 uncultured Thermoleophilaceae bacterium
AAGCGCCTGATCTTCGAAGACGAGCACGACTGGTTCCGCGACGCGGTGCGCCAGTTCGTCGAGCGTGAGTTGCGACCGCACGCAGAGGAGATCCGCGAGACACGGATGATTCCGCAAGAGGCCTGGACCAAGGCAGGCGAAGCCGGGATCCTCGGAATCGGCATCCCCGAGGAGTACGGCGGCAACGGCATGCGCGACTTCCGCTTCAACGCGGTCGCCGGCGAGGAGTTCAATCGTCTGGGCGCGGCCTATGGATCTAGCTTCGGCATCCACACCGACGTCTGCGCGCCCTACTTGACCGATTTCACCACCGAGGAACAACGCGAGCGGTGGCTTCCGAAGTTCGTGACCGGAGAGATCGTCACCGCCATCGGCATGACCGAGCCGCAGGCCGGATCGGATCTCGCCCACATCCTCACGAGCGCCACTCGCAACGCAGCCGGCGACGGCTGGATCGTCAACGGCAGCAAGACATTCATCACCAACGGCATCCGCGCGAATCTCGTGATCGCCGCGGTGCAGACGCCGGCTGATGAAAATCCCAGCGGCCGGCCCGGCATCACGCTGATGGCGATCGAAGACGGCATGCCCGGCTTCAACCGCGGCCAGAAGCTGCTGAAGATCGGCCAGCACGAGGCGGACACCGCTGAGATGTTCTTCGAGGATGTCGAGGTTCCGGACGAGAACGTGATCGGCCAGGTCGGCGGCGGCTTCGGGCACATGATGGAAGGTCTCGCCCAGGAGCGGCTCTCATCGGCTGTCGGCAACATCGCCCACGCGCAGCGCGCCGTGGAGGTGACGCTCGAATACACGAAGGATCGCCAGGCCTTTGGCCGCCCGGTGGGCACCTTCCAGCACAACCGTTTTCTGCAGGCCGAGCTGGTCACGGAGGTCGAAGTCACACAGACGTTTGTGGATCGCTGCATCCGGGAGCACGTAGACGCCACGCTCGACCCGGTCGACGCGGCGAAGGCCAAGTACTGGACCAGTGACGTTCAGAATCGCGTGCTCGACGCTTGCGTCCAGCTGCACGGCGGCTACGGCTTCATGGAGGAATACGAGGTCGGGCGCGCCTGGGCCGATGCGCGAGTAACGAAGATCTGGGCCGGCTCCAACGAGATCATGAAAGAGATCATCGGGCGATCGCTTGGCTTTGGCGATCCGCGGCCGGCGAAGTAGACGATGGCGCTCGATCTCGCTCGTCTTGAGCAGACGTCAACCGAACTGCTGCAGCAGCTGATCCGCTTTGACACCGTCAACCCGCCGGGCAACGAGGCGGTGGCGCAAGCCTTCATCGAAGGGCTGCTTGAGGAGAACGGCTTTGAAGTCGAGTTGCTCGCGCGTGATCCAAAGCGGCCGAACCTGGTCGCCACGCTGCCGGCGCCCAGCGGAGCCGATGGGCCGACGCTCGCGCTGCTCACACACATCGACACCGTGCTCGCCAACCCGGCTGAGTGGGAGGTCGACCCCTGGAGTGGCGAGATCAAGGACGGCTGCATCTGGGGGCGCGGCGCGCAGGACATGAAGGGTCAGGCGGCGGCTGAAATTGCGGCGGCGACGGAGCTGGTCAAGGCCGGCTGGCGCCCGGAGTCCGGCGCACTGAAGATCATCGTCACAGCTGATGAAGAGGCAGGCGGCGGCTACGGAGCAAAGTGGCTTTGCGAAGAGCATCCGGAGAAGGTCCGCTGCGATTACGCAATCAACGAGGGCGGCGGCAACCAGTTCGTATATGAAGGTCGCCGCTACTTCCGTGTCGGCTGCGCCGAGAAGGGGCCGTGCCGCTTCACGCTCACCACGCATGGCGCCGCCGGGCACGCCTCGATGCCGCGGCTCGGAGACAACGCTCTGCTCAAGCTTGCGCCGCTGATCGAGAAGCTGGCCGGAGCTCAACCGGATTACGACCTCACCGCCGAGCCGCGGGCGATCTTGACCGCGTTGCTCGGTGACGACCCCGGCGAGTCGCCGACTCAGGAGCAACTTGAGGAGATGGTCGCGCGCGTCCGCGCCTCCGACGAACGGCTCTTCGCGCTGCTTGAGCCGACGCTCGGCGTCTCTCTCACGCCGACGATCGTCTCGGCGTCGGAGAAGATCAACGTGATCCCAGACACAGCGAGCGTCAAAGTGGACTGCCGCGTGCCACCCGGACACGGACCCGAGCTTGCCGAGCGCCGTGCCCGCGAGCTACTCGGCGAAGGCGACTACGAGATCAGCTTCCGGGAGGCCGCGATCGGCAACGGCTCGCCGCACGACACGAAGCTGATGACGCTGATCAAGGATTGGGTCGCGACTGTCGATCCGCAGGCCCAGGCGATCCCGAGCGTCCTGCCGGGCTTCACGGACTCGCGCTGGTTTCGCGAGGCGTTTCCGGACATCGTCGCCTACGGCTTCTTCCCGCAGATCGAGATGGAGATGTACGACTCCGATCCATTGATGCACGCAGCCGACGAGCGAATCCCAATCCGCGACCTAACCCTCGCCACCGAATTCTTCGCCCACGCAGTCCCCAAACTACTCGCCTGAGCACTACTACAAAGATGCAGCTTTGTAGTACGACAAAGCTGCATCTTTGACGTACTTTTGGATTTGACTGGTGGGTAGGTTGTTACTACATTCAAGGTATGGCTAAGCGGAGAGCCGTTCAGTTTTCGGGCGCGATGCCTGAGGAGATTGCTATCGCCAGGCGTCGCCCGTCCTCACGGCGTATGCCGCTGCGTGCCGATGGTGCGCTTGCGGTGGCGGTTGTGATCTCATTGCTGCTCGTCGTCCCGCCGGCGCTACTCGGCTGGCGCGTGGCGCAAAGCGAGGGGTACAGCGGCATCGTGTTGGCGGTGCTGGCCGGGAGCCTGTTGTCTGTCCTGCTCACGTTCCTGGCCTCACGCGCGTGGCAGCGCTTCGCGCCCGGTGACCGCACATTCGCCGACGCAACGGTGAGCGGCTGGCTTCGTCGCGCACGCGGCGAGCGCGAGACCACCAAGGCAAGAAAGCTCTTTGCCGACCCGAACGTCGCAGCGATCGATCTGCACGTCGACCGACTGACCGCAATCGCACGCGCGCTCGAGGCGCGGGACTCGCGCACGCACAGGCACTCGTCGCGCGTGGCAGCGCGGGCGGCCGCGATCGCCGGCGAGCTCGACCTCAGCCCTGAAGAGATCCAGCGCGTGCGCGTCGCGGCCAAGCTCCACGACATCGGAACACTGCGCACTCCCCTTTTCACAGGCGCAAGCTACGAGGACCGGGTCGCCGTGGCAGTCGCTGGCGCCGAACTGCTCGGATTCACCGGCGACCGGGAGTTGGTCAAGACGGTCAGGCACCAGCATGAGCGCTTTGACGGATCCGGCGCGCCTTCAGCACTCACGGGGGCGGAGATTCCCCTGATCTCGCGGATCCTCGCCGTCGCCGACGCATACGACCTGACCGCCACAATCGCCGGTCAGGCGGCGGCGCTCAAGTTGTTGCGCGAAGGGTCGGGCGAGGCTTTTGACCCTCATGTCGTAGACGCCTTCACGGCCAGCTCAACGGCGAGCCCAACAGCGGCGATCCGCGGCGCACTCTCAGGCGCGTTCCCGCGCGCGGCGCAAGGAGTCGGAGAATTGCTGCGGGGCACAGCTTCGGTTGCGGCGGCGGCGTCAATCGCGACAACCGCAGTGGTCGCCGGCGGCACGGCCGTCGAGCGCCAAGTCCAGAACTCAGGGGGATCCGGCGCGGTCGTCGCGACGACAAGTACGCAGACTGTCGCGGATCAGACAGCGTCCGATCGCAAAGACTCGAAGCAGCGCGCCGAAGATCGCAAAGCCAAGAAGGACTCAGCTTCGCCAGGCACTGACGGCAGCCAGCCTTCTACGGGCGACCAGACATCCGGCGAGAACAAGGATGGCGGCAACACCCACGGCGGCGATTCTGGCTCCGGCTCGCACGGCTCGGGCTCAGGAAGCCAAAGCGGCGCCGGAACGTCCCCCGGCGCAGTCGATCAAGTCACCGGCACGCTCGACGAAACCGTGAGCGACACGACCAACACGCTCAGTGGGACAGTTGGCGGCGTTGGGGAGACGCTCGACAGCACCACCAAGACACTCGGCGGCACAGTCGGCGGAGTCGTCGGCGGACTTTCCGGCAACTAGCGGACGCATTGCGTTCGCTCCGCCACTAGGCTGGAGCGAGGATGAGCAAGGCAAGGACGAGCAAGCCTAGGACGACCAATGGCGATCGCCTGCGGATGGGCGGCATGGCACTCGAGAACGGGTTGCTCGTCTACGGGCCGACCAGTTGGGCGGCTGCGGTGCGCGACAAGCATGGCGCGGTGATCGTCAAGAGCGGAAAGGTTCCGCGGCTGCGCGGACCGGTCGACAAGGTGCCGGGCCTGCGCGGCGTTGCGCGGCTGGCCGAGTCGATGATCGTCGTCCCGCTGGTTCGTGCGCGCCTGCCGCAGGCGCGACTTCCGTTCGAGAGCCCGCAGGTCGCGGCCGCCGCCGCAGCGACGCTCGCGGTCAGCTACGCCGCGCGCCGCCGCAAGAACAAGGGCTTTGGCACCGAAGTGGCGATCAACTTGCTTGGCCTGGCCCCCGCGTTGATCAGCCTTCGCGCCGGCGAGACCGCGCAGTGGCACGGCGTCGAGCACAAGGCGATCGCCGCCTATGAACTCGGCGGCGATCCGTCCGACCCGGATGTGATTGAGGCCGCGGCCAAAGAGCACGAACGCTGCGGATCGCACCTCGTCGCGCCGATGATGATTGCTTCTGTCGCCGGCGACGCCCTGATGCGCCGGGTTGTGGCGCACCCGGGGCCGGCCGCGCAGGCCGGAGTTGGCGTCGCTGGCGCCGCAGCGTCGATCGAGATGTTCGGATACGCCGAGCGCCACCCGGACGGCGCCTTCGCGAAGATCTTCCGCGCGCCCGGTTTCAAGCTCCAGGAAGCGATCGGCACGCGCGAGCCGACCCCGAGCCAGATCGAGGTCGGCCAAGCGGCGATCACCCGGCTGCTTGAAGCCGAGGGTGTCAGCGCCTAACTGCTGCGGGTGAAGTTTCCGTGAAAGCCGGGCGCTACCGGCGCCGAGATCTCAGCCCGCGCGAGCTCGGTCATGTCGGACGCGTCGAGCACGAGCAGGATCGATCGCTCGGTCTCGCCGTCAAGCACCAGCGAGAGCACGACCCCGTCATCCTCTGACTGCGCATCCGGCGCGGCGACGAAGACGGGCTCCCCAGCGAACGATCCCGATTCGTTCCAGACAGTCGATTCGCCGTTCGTAGTGTCGATCTTCACCAGACGGTCGAACGGCACCCCGCTGCCCATGCCGACGCCGTATACGTAACGGTAGGGCTTGGTGTTGTTGGCGCCGTAGTTGATGCGCGGCAGCTCGATCGGTTCGTCGCTGACGCGGTGCTCCTCGGCCTTCTCGGCTCCAGGGACCAGGCGGTAACGGTGGAGATACGGGTAGGCCTCCTCCGGGTACTCGCCCTTGCGCACCGTGTCGACGTAGAGATTCTCGACGATCGAAGGGTCATCGAAACGACAGAGATCAATCACGACGTCGTCGCCTTCTTCCCACGCATTCGCATGGTGGAAACAGAATCCCGGCTCGGCCTGCCAGACGCCGCCGATCTCTCCGGTCTTGCGGTTGACGAGCGTGATCTGCGTGCCTTGCTCGGGTTCGAAGACGAAGTTCTCGATGAACGGCCGACCGGTGCGCAGGATGTCAAGCGGATTGACGCTGAACGGAAACTCGGTGAAGATCAGCCAACGCTCGGAAATCCCGAATGAGTGTTGGTACGTCGGCTTGCTGCGCGAGAGCTTTGCGATCCGCTTGGGCTTGAGCGATTTCGAATCGACGCGGAAGAAGCTTTGGCTCGAGCGCGGACCGAACTTGCACGAGAGGTTGATCATCTCGCCGCTGCCGCCGTCGAGGTGCGGATGCGCCGTCGCGAAAGAGCCGGGGTTCTTGTACGCGATGCCGACCGTCTCCAACGTGTCACCGTCGAACTCGACGGCCATCGGCGTCTCGGAGAGCGCGATGAAGTGCTCGCCGAACTGGAAGGCGTTGATCGCCGGATTGTCGGTGATGCCCGGGTTGAAGATCGACTGGATGCGCTGGAAGCGTGTGCGGCAGGGATCGCTCGCAAACTCTGCGAACTTCAGCTCGCCGGAATCGCGGAAGGCTTTGTAGGCACGGCTCTGGACGTAGCGATTGCGGTAGTGAACGCGGCCCGCCGCGATCTCGAAGCTGTGCAGCAGGGCCATCCCGTCAAACCAGTGGTTGACCTCCATGCCGTCGAACTTCCAGCGCCCCGGACCGTTGCGCAGTAGCTGCCCGGCAAGCCACGTGGGCAGCTCGCCGCGAACGGGCAACTCGACGCGTTCGGACATCTCGTCGCGTGACTCGAAGGCGATCTCAAGCAATTCGGCGCGGGACTTCTGGGACTCGGTGCTGACGGACATTGCGGACTCCTGATAGTGCAAAATGAACGATTCGTACGGAATCATACCGAAAAGGGCGTCATAATGCAATCTGTTCGTGTCGCCTAGAAAACTGACAACAGCTTCATACCTGGTGCTGGGCATGGTCGAGATGCTCCAGCCGGTAACCCCCTACGAACTCAAGAGCTTTGCGGCGCAAAGCGTCGTGAACTTCTGGTCGCTACCGCACACACAGATTTACACACAATGCGATCGTTTGCTTGACGATGGCTATCTCTCGGAGCAGCGCGAGAAGTCAGGCCGCCGTCGGCGCAGTTTCTCGATCACAAAATCGGGCGCAACGGCACTAGAGGGATGGCGCAAGGAACCAGCCAATCAACCGGCCGAATTGCGCGACCTCGCCACGTTGAAGCTGTTCTTTGGCGCGGACCCGGCGGACCTTGCGAGCGACCAGCTTGCGATCCACGAGGCGCAGCTCGAGCAGTACCTCTCGCTGAAGAAGTCGGGCCTGCTCGCCGGTGGCCCGCTGATCGCGCTGGAGACCGGAATCGCACACGAGCGCGAGTTCGTGCGCTTCTGGAAGTCGCGCCTCAAATAGGCAAGACCATCTAGGCTCCCGAGCCGTATGTTCACCGAAATCGATCACATCGGAGTGGCCGTCGAGAACCTCGACGAGACGCTCGCGATCTACAACGAAAAGTTCCAGATGGCGATCCAGTACCGCGAGGTCGTCGAGGAGCAAGGCGTCGAAGCTGTGCTGCTTGAGGTCGGTGGCGGGCACGTTGAGTTGCTCAGCCCGCTCGGTGCCGACACGCCGGTCGGCAAGTTTCTCGAGAAGCGCGGGCCTGGCATGCACCACGTTGCCTATCGCGTCGATGACGTCCAGGCCGAACTCGATCGCCTCAAGGCCGAGGGCCTTGAGCTGATCGACGAGACGCCGCGTATCGGCATTCGCGGCAGCACTGTCGCCTTCGTCCACCCGCAGTCGGCTGGGTTCGTGTTGACGGAGATCGTCACGCCGGCCGAGGATCACTAGGAGCTCTTGAGATGTCCGACGAACGCAAGTCGATCAGCCTTGGCCTAGCCGGCGGCGCCGCATCGACGCTGAAGCTCACGCAGGCCGATCTCGACAAGCTTGTTGCCGCGATCCAAGCCGGTGAGCAGTGGGTCGAAGTCGAAGATGAAAAGCGCACGGTCACGCTGCGCGCCGATCACGTCGAGTTCTACGCGCTTGACCCCGAAGAGAAGGAAGAGCGCCGCACCGGCTTTTAGTCGTCGCGCGGCAGCACCCAGATGCAGCCTCGCGCGTTCTGGCGCCCGCTCGACCGGGCCGAACTCCCGCTCCTGAAGCTGGTTGAACGCACGCGGCTTGGCGGCGCGGTCGAAGGTGCGACGCGGCTTGTCACTCGAGCCGGCGAGCACGGCGCGGCCTGGTACGTGCTCGCTGGAGTCGCCGCCGCCGTGGATGTTCCACGCCGCGAGCGTTGGCTACGAACGAGTGCGATCGTCGCCGGCACCTACGCCGTCTCGACCGGCGTCAAGCTGCTTGCCCGCAGGCAGCGCCCGCCGATCGCGGCCCACGGTACGAAGACCGGCCTCTCGTTTCCTTCGTCGCACGCGGCGACGTCGTTTGCCGCCGCCCGCGCAATCTCTGCTGTCGAGCCGCGCGCTTCGCTGCCCGCCTACACGCTGGCTGTGGCGTTTGCCGGCTCACGCCTCCATTTCTGCGTGCATTACCCGAGCGACATCGTCGCCGGCGCGCTGCTGGGCGACGCGATCGCTCGCGCTACCGTGCCGCGCGTGATTGAGGCGAGCGCATAGTGGCGATGAAGGTCGGCATAGTGGGCATGCCCAACGCGGGCAAGTCCTCGCTTTTCAACGCGCTCACCAAAGCGGGAGCCGAGAGCGCCAACTATCCGTTCACGACGATCGAGCCCAACGTCGCCGTGGTTCCTGTTCCCGATCAGCGGCTGCTCGACACCGCCGCCGTCACCGGGGCGACCGACATCCGCCTCGATCAGATCCACGTCCACGACATCGCGGGCCTGGTGCGCGGGGCGAGCAAAGGCGAGGGCCTTGGCAATCAGTTCCTCGCGAACATCCGCGAGACCGACGCGATCCTCCACGTTGTGCGCGCGCACGAGGATTCCAACGTCGTCCACCCAGAAGGAGACGTCGACCCGGTCCGCGACATCGAGACGATCGAGACCGAACTGATCTACGCCGACCTCGAGCAGGCCGAGCGCAGGCTGCAGCGAGTCTCGAAGGACGCCAAGTCACTCGACCCCGAAGCGATCGCCGAAGAGGCGTGGCTCAAAGATGTTGTCGCCGCCCTCGAGCAGGGCAAACCGGTCCGGACCGTCCCGGTGCCTGAAGACGCGCCGCTGGCGCTCAAGTCGTTGAGTCCGCTGACCGGAAAGCCGGTGCTCTTCGTGGCCAACGTCACCGAAGGCGAGATCGAGGTGCCTGCCGCGGTCGCCGAGTACGCCAAGTCACAGGGTGCCGAGGCCGTCGCGATCAGTTCGCGCCTGGAGGCTGAACTGGTGGAGATGGACGACGAAGAGGCGGCCACGATGCGTGAAGAACTCGACATCCCGGAGTCTGGCCTCACCACAGTGATCAACGGAGCGTTCAGCTTGCTCAACCTGTTGACCTTCTTCACCGTCGGCGAGGAAATCGGACAGTCCTGGCATATGCAGCAGGGCGGAAGCGTCTACGACGCGGCAGGCGAGATCCACACGGATATTCAGCAGGGCTTCGTGCGCGCCGAAGTGATCAACTTTCAGGAGCTGATCGACGCTGGCGGTTACCTCGGTGCTCGCGACAAGGGCACCCTGCGCGTCGAAGGCCGCGACTACGTGATGCAGGACGGCGATGTGATCACCGTCAAACACACGAACTGAGCGCGCCCGTATGATCGCGGCGTGACTGCGATCTACGAAGAGCTGCTCCCGGTTTTTGACACATCAGACGAGGCGGCGGTCGTCGTGCATGCCGACGCCGATACGACCTGGGAGGCGCTGCTTGCGACGGATCTGCTTGAGGTCGGCAAGTCCCACAAGCTCGTCGGCGGCCTGTCGATCCTGCGCGCGCTGCCGCAGATCGCGGCAGGGCTCGCGCACGGCGAGACGCCCGAGAAAATGCCCGAATCGCTCAGGCTCGGCGACATGACCGACGACGCCTCGGGCGACGGCACCTGGGTTCGTCTGGGCGAGCGGCCACACGAGGAGATCGACTTCGGCCTCGTCGGCAAGTTCTGGAAACCGGTGATCGAGTACGCATCTGTGCCGGCCGAACAGTTCGCAGATTTCAGCGAGCCAGGGTGGGCCAAGACGATCTATGCGTTCAAGCTGACTCCGGTCGACAGCGGGACGCTGCTCACGTCGATCATGCGCACAGCCACTACAGATGAGCATGCACGCAAGTGGTTTCGGCGCTACTGGACCTACGGTGTCGGCTCCGGCGCACACATCCTTGCTGCGGGGATGGTCGACGCGGCGCGGTCGGCCGCAGAGTCTTCTGATTGACCCGTCAGGCCGTCTCAGACGCCGCGTTGCGCCCCGCCAAAAACCGCTCCTTGTTAGGCTCATCCGCGGTCAACTCGCTCCCCCGAAATCCTGAATTGACCCTCGTAATCACTGACTTTTTCGCGCCGCGAGTCATCTCGGGCGCCCTAGGAAGGACCCCATGCCCACGCCCAAAGCTTCTGCCGTATTCGTCGAGTGCCTCGAGGCCGAGGGGGTGCGCTACGTATTCGGAATTCCGGGCGAGGAGACGCTGGACCTGAACGAGTCGATCGAGGACTCCTCGATCCAGTTCGTCCCCGTCCGCCACGAGCAGGGCGGCGCCTACATGGCTGACGTCTACGGGCGTCTCACTCAACGCGCGGGCGTATGCCTCGGCACGCTCGGGCCGGGCGCGACAAACCTCGTCACCGCGGTCGCCGACGCCTATCTCGACCGCGCGCCGCTCGTTGCGCTGACCGGCCAGAGCGACCTCGAGCGCATGCACAAGGAGTCGCACCAGTACATCGACCTGATGCGCGTG